>NZ_JBPCCH010000007.1:0-216116 GCF_050971805.1 Robertmurraya mesotrionivorans
AAATTTTATAATTATGAAAGATTACAAAAAAGACTAAACGGCCTTAGTCCCTTAGAATACAGGGCTAACGCCGCTTAATGTCGTTTTTTTATTTCCGCTGTCTACTTGACGGGGGGCACTTCACAAACCACGTCATTTTTTCTATTTACAAATGATCTGTCTCTTTTGAAAATGATTTTTTTCCTGCTGTTCTGTTCTTTTCTTCTAACATTTTTTTCTCATGTCTGAGTGCATTTTTGTCTTGTGCTTTTTTATCATTATCTGAAGTATGTGGCATAACAATCCCCTTTCCTAGATAAAACAATCTACCTCATAATACAAGGCTTCTTTTAGTTTCTGTTGGAAAAAGAGAAGTATGCAAGTTACGAATGAAGCTTATTTAGAAAGAATATGGCAATCGTTCCTGGCCCTGTATGTGACCCAACTGCAGCCCCAATATCTGAGATATAAACATCTTGAGGTGAGAATTCGTCAATAATCATGGATCTCATTTCTTCCACGGTTGCTTTGTCATCTGCATGACTAATTCCGATAACTTGCTTATCAAAAGACTCTCCACGTTCTTTCATAACTTCAATGATCCGACGCATTAATTTTTTCTTGCCTCGTATTTTCTCAATAGGGACGAGTTTCCCGTCTTCCACATTTAAGAGAGGTTTAATATTTAACAGACCTCCAACGAAAGCAGATGCTTTAGAAACCCTTCCACCTTTAGCTAAATGGTCAAGGTCATCAACAGAAAAGAGATGTTCCATATGCTTACATAGAAATGCTGAAGACTCAATGACTTGTTCCTTAGTAGCACCTTTTTTTAGGAGTTTCGCTGCCTCCATAACAACCAACCCACATCCAAGTGATGCACATTTTGAATCAATAATGGTCAAGTCAAGATCAGGATATTGTTCTTTCACTTGGTCACGTATCAGCACCGCTGTTGAATACGTTCCTGATAATTCAGAAGAAAAGGCTATGTATAGACCAGATTCGTTATTTATGGCTAGCTCGGTAAAGTGTTTTTCAAATACAGCTGGAGACACCTGAGATGTTTTGGGAAGGTCTCCGTTTCGAATGGAATCGTAAACTGTTTCGGGATTAATCGTTAGTAAATCTTCGAACTCCTGCTCCTTTACATGTACCTTTAACGGTAACATGGTTACATTATGTTCAGCAAAAAAGTTAAGCGGCAAATCGCTAGCAGAATCAGCCATTAATTTAATCGACATGCCTATCACACTCCAATAACTATGTAATCTTATCTTTAGTTTAAAGAAATTATAGGTGAATTACAATTAAATGCAGGGGAGTTTGCTCATAATAGGGAAAATAGAGTTTTTGAGGAGGGGAATGTCATTGATTTATCTGCATACGAAAAAAATAATCATTGTGACCATCGGAGCGATATTAAATGCAGTGGCAATGAATTTTTTCTTAATCCCGGCTAATGTATACTCCAGTGGTTTCGTGGGAGTAGCACAGCTAATATCAAGTGTCTTTGGAAATTTCATGACAACTGGGGTTTGGTTATTTATTCTTAATCTTCCTGTGACCATTTTAGCTTGGAAAAAGGTAGGTCGATCGTTCACCATCTACAGTTTTATTAGTGTATTTCTAATGTCTTTTTTCTTAGAAATCGTCCCAATCATCAATGTTTCTAAAGATATTTTACTAAATGCGGTTTTTGGAGGAGTTATTGCAGCTATTGGAACAGGGATTACCTTAAAGTGGGGAGCGTCTACAGGAGGAATGGATATAGTCGCGATGGTTTTATCGAGAATGAAGGATAAGCCTGTTGGAACCTATTTCTTTATTTTAAATGGAGCAATCATTGTAACCGCAGGTTTTTTATATGGATGGGAAAAGGCCTTATACACGCTAGTCACTTTATATGTTTCTACAAGGGTGATAGATACCATTCACACTCGTCATGAAAAGCTGACAGCCATGATTATAACTAAAAAGTCGGATGAAATGAAACAAGCCATTCATTCAAAGCTTGTTCGAGGGATTACAACTGTACCTGCAAAGGGTGCATTTACAAACGAAAATAAAGAAATGCTAATAACAGTCATTACTCGTTATGAATTATTTGATCTCGAACGAATCATTAAGTCAGTTGATCCCAATGCCTTTACTAATATTGTTCAAACAGCAGGGATCTTTGGTTTCTTTCGAAAAGAATAACTACAGGAGGGAAAATCATGAAAAAATTGCTTTTTATGCTCACCATCATATTTATGCTCATTCCAACAATTGGATATGCAAAAGAAGAATCTGCTTTTAAAAATATTATCGTAGATGGGGGGAGTGGAAATTACAAAGTACGAGGGGATGCTCATATTGGGAAAAATTATTTTTATTATTCCGTAGAAGACGGACATACCCAATTTATCGAAGAAACAAAAATTCAAACAGGAAAAGCCTTCGGTGACGCATATCCTTTTGTTATTACAGTCTCGATCCCAAAGGAGAAACTTCCGAAAAATGGCACCTTAATTATGAATTTGTATACGAAATCCGAAAAGGGTGAAATTCAACAATCACACCCAGTAGTTCTAGAGGTGTTTGAATAAAAAGGAAGGCTGACTTACTCGTCAGCCTTCCTTTTTATATTTCTAGCTCGTTTTGCATTTCTCGCAGTTGCGCTTGTTCAGCTACAGTGGAGTTAGCATATGCAGAAGATAAAGCATTTTTGGCTCTTGCAATCGCTTCATACTGGCCGCTGCCCGATGCGTTTTTGGCGAGGTCAACTGCTTTTCTGGCTTCGATAAATAGTCTGTTTCCCATTATATACCACCAAGTGATGATTCTTTCACATTAGCCATCTTTTGTGCTTCTGCCTCTGCATACGTTGTGTGATATGGGATACGATCGTCATGCTTGGATACTGCATCTACACCTTGTTGTACAAAGCGTTTTGATTTATTGCGTTTACCCATTGCAAATCCCTCCATATCCGAGCTATTTTGAAGTAACAGGCTTGCTACCTCAAGAGTTAGTATGCTCACTAATTTGCTCGCTTACTAGAAGAAAAAATGGGAGGGTTTGTATATATTGTTACAATGCTTTTAAGTTTAAATAATCATTTAAGTAGATAGCAATTCCATCTTCCTCGTTAGTAAGTGTAACCTCATTAGCAAGGTTTTTTAGTTGCTCAATGCCATTGCCCATTGCAACTCCCCGACCAGCATACTCAATCATTTCAAAATCATTATCCTCATCCCCAAACGCAATAATTCTTTCCTTTGGAATATGTAGGAATTCGGATACCTTTTTTAGGCCAACCGCTTTGTTCAAACCTGATTTCACAATTTCTATTACATGCCATGGATCAGCCCAACGACGATGATCAATCACCTCTGCATGAACAGCGGATAAATGCTTTCGGATTTCCTGCACCTGCTCTTCTTCTGTGTGTATGAGCATACTAGTTGGTGATTCTTTTAAGAATCTTCGTAAATCACCTGTTGTAATATTCGGTTTTCCTAAACCGAATATATCTAGAAGTTTTTCATCATGATAATGAAAATACACATCGTCAATGACTTCAGCAATAATATTATGAAAGGAAAAAGAGTCCAGTGCCTCAACAATATCCTTTGCCACTTCTATATCTAAAGGGGTATGATATGCTCCCCACTGGTTGGAACGGGGATGGTGAATAAATGCACCGTTAAAATTTACAATTGGAGTCGTAAGGTTTAATTCATGGTAATACATTTCACTTGAACGGAATGGCCTTCCCGTAGCAATCATAATTTCATGTCCTTGTTCTCTGGCGCTATTAAGGACTTTTTTCGTTTTTTCAGAAATGGTCTTATCGTCTTTTAATAAAGTACCATCAAGGTCTAAAGCAATTAAATGTTTTTCTCTCATGTCTATCCCTCGATTCATGACGTAGTAGGTTAAGTGTAAACCTTTAGGAAAATACTTGTCCACATGATACACTAAAATATAGAAATTCTTAATAAATAAATGTTGTACATATTCTTATGTTAACAATATTGCTTCCCTTCTGTAAAAAAATTCAACTTATTATTGGAGGTTTTCTTTGTGATTTCTGTTGAAAATAAACAAATAGGGGAGATTCCATTATTACATTTGGCTCGTGCGAACCTTTTTGATAAGAAGCTCCCTCTCGTGATTTTTATCCATGGGTTTATGAGTGCGAAGGAACATAATTTGCATTATGCCTATTTACTGGCTGAAAAAGGGTTTCGTGTGTTACTACCTGACTGTCTATATCATGGGGAGAGACAGACGGAAGAAACTAGTTCCCATTTGCAGTTTTATTTTTGGGAAATTGTTTTACAAACCATTTCAGAACTAAATGATTTGAAGAAGCACTTTGAAGATAGCGGGTTGATTGACTCTGAAAAGATTGGTGTTGTTGGAACATCAATGGGAGGAATTGTTACTCTAGGTGCATTAACAAACTATCCATGGATTCATACTGCTGTTAGTCTAATGGGTATGCCTTATTATGAAAAGTTTGCTAAAGCGCAAATTACAGAGCTAAAAAATCAAGGAAAAGAACTGCCAATTGAGCAGTCAGCTATTGATGAATTAATTGATCGTCTTCGTGAAAAGGATTTAAGCCTCCAACCGGAAAAATTAATGGGAAGACCACTTTTATTTTGGCATGGAAAAAGGGACAATGTTGTTCCGTATGCATATGCGTATGATTACTTCGAAAGCATTAAGAAACATTATCAACAAACCCCTCAGTTACTACAGTTTATAAGTGATGAAAAAGCGGATCATAAGGTCAGCAGAGATGGACTGTTAAAAACGGTTGAGTGGTTTGATAAGCATTTACTTTCATCAAGTATGATGTACGTCACTTCAGCAGAAAAATAATCATTATATTATAACTTATGTAAACCATTTTGTTATCATGTAAATAGAGTTGAACTTTAAGGAGTGATTATAATGGATCAAGATTTAAAAGATAGTATTATGGGGGCCTTGGAATTAGTTGTTGACCCAGAGCTTGGAATAGATATTGTGAACCTTGGCCTTGTTTATGATATTGAGATGGACGAAGAAGGCACAGCGACCATCACAATGACGTTAACTTCAATGGGTTGTCCTTTAGCAGGTGCTATTGTGGAAAATGTGAAAGAGGCTCTAAGTGATATTCCTGAAGTAAAAAAGACAGAAGTAAATATCGTCTGGAGCCCACCGTGGTCTAAAGAAAGAATGTCAAGATACGCAAAGATTGCGCTTGGAATTCGATAGGACGGAAGCTAACCGCTCGTGCGGTTAGCTTTTTTGTATAATAAAAAGTTACGCAAGAAATGTGATTGTGTGAGCTAGTTCACTTATTTCAGGAGAAGATCCCTATACAATAGACATATATGATTCATAAAAGTTGTGCTTTGTCAGGAGGTCCTCATTGTGATAGTCAGTCGAGACTTTAACAAAGATCCGTTTATTGTTATATGGGAGTTAACGAGAGCTTGTCAGCTAAAATGCCTTCACTGCCGTGCAGAAGCACAGTATAAAACAGATCCAAGGGAATTAACCTTTGAAGAAGGTAAAAAATTAATAGATGATATATATGAAATGAATAATCCTATGCTCGTATTTACAGGCGGAGATCCGCTTTTGAGAAAAGATGTTTTTGATATTGCCGAATATGCTGTGAAAAAAGGTGTGCGCGTATCAATGACACCAAGTGCCACACCAAATGTTACGAAAGAGTCAATCAAAAAAGCCAAGGAGGTAGGTCTTTCACGATGGGCCTTTAGTTTAGATGGTCCGACTGCTGAAATACATGACCATTTTCGTGGCACAGCAGGCTCATTTGACTTAACCATAGAAAGAATTCAGTACCTCCATGAACTTGAAATACCGATTCAAATCAACACGGTGATCTCTCGTTACAATTATGAATACCTTGACGAGATGGCTGCACTAGTTGAGAAGCTGCAATGTGTTTTGTGGAGTGTCTTTTTCTTAGTACCAACTGGTAGAGGGCAAGAAAAAGATATGATTTCTCCAGTAGAGCATGAAAAAGTATTTATCTGGCTTCAGGAGCTGAGCAAACGCGTACCTTTTGATATAAAAACAACAGCCGCTCAACATTATCGACGTGTGTTTATTCAGCAAAAAATGAAAGAAGAGAAGAAAAAGGAAAATATATCTTATTTGGATGCGTTAACTAGACAAGGCTTGACAGGAAGTATTGATGGATTAGGGAGAGCTCCCAAGGGGGTTAATGACGGAAATGGTTTTGTATTTATTTCTCATATCGGGGATGTGTACCCGAGTGGGCTGTTACCAATAAAAGCAGGGAATGTGCGGGAGCAGCCGTTAGCCGAGATTTACAGAGAATCTCCGATATTTAAAGATTTAAGGGACCCTGATAAATATAAAGGGAAGTGTGGCGTATGTGAGTTCAGATATGTGTGCGGAGGCTCACGCTCAAGAGCATATGCCATGACAGGAGATTACCTAGAAAGTGAACCATTTTGCGTTTATGTGCCAAAGGCTTTAAGATCAAAGAAAGCATAAAAATAAGAGTGCAGAAATCTCTGCACTCCAATTTATTCAATACTGCAATAAACCTTTGGACAATTTTCACAACCAATTTCGTCTCTTAAATATTGTAGATTATGAACGATGATTTTGCTCTTTTTTATAGATATAATTTGTTCTTTTTTTAGTTCATTTAATATGCGATTAGTACTTTCACGGGAAGTTCCACAAAAATTGGCAAGTTCTTGGTTCGTTAGTGGAAGATCGATAAGGATCCCGTTTTGTACCTCTATACCATAACTATTTGTCATACGGATCAGAGTAGAGTATAATGCGCCTTTTTTTCCGTTTAAAACGAGATCACGGAACTTCGTTTGCGTTTTTCTGAAATGATCGCTCATCCATTTTAAAAACTCTAAAGCAAGAGAACTGTTTTGAAAGATTTCTTTCTCAAGGACATCCTTATTAATTGCAGCAATTTCTGCATCTTCAAGTACTCTGGCGCTAAGCAAATATTTAGGGGAATGAGTAAAAAGTGTTAGTTCTCCACAAATATCATTTTTACCGCAAATCCTTAATGACAGCTCCCTGCCATCGGATGTGATTTTACTAATCTGTACTTTCCCTGACAGAATGACGTACATTTCCTCTGCTTCCATTCCTTCTTGAAAGATAAAAGTATTCTTTTCCCCAATAAAACGGCGGTCAGCCAGATGAAGAAGTTCTTTTATCTCTAATGAATGAGTTTCTTTTACAACTGCTGACATCCGGATTCACCCTTTTTTAGACATAAATGATTCTATCATCTACAATGAGGGCAATAAGAATTGTTGTCAATAACTTCACGAATGATGTAACAATATGTTCACGTTTAATAAAATAGTTATGTTGTAAAGTGGTTTAACGTTATAATAAAATAAACTACAATGCATGCAAGATACTCTTGCGATGGAGTTGATTATCATGAATAAAATTACTGATCAATTAAACCGTCCGTTACGAGATTTAAGAATATCGGTTATCGATCGATGCAATTTCCGGTGTCAGTACTGCATGCCAGCAGAGGTGTTTGGTCCCGATTTTGCTTTTTTACCTAGAAAAGAATTACTTAGCTATGAAGAAATTGAGCGTTTGGCTTATATATTTGTGGGACTTGGAGTGGAAAAAATACGCCTCACAGGTGGCGAGCCTCTCCTTCGAAAACAGCTTCCTTTGCTTGTTGGGAAGCTCTCCAAAATAAAGGGCTTAAAGGATATTGGCTTAACAACGAACGGTGTTCTTTTACCAAAGTATGCTGAGGAATTAAAGGATGCTGGTCTTAAGAGGGTAAATGTAAGTCTTGATAGCTTGAATGACGAGCTTTTTGGTGAGATTAATGGTCGTGGTGTGAAAACTGGACCTGTAATAGAAGGAATTCATGCGGCCCAAAAAGCAGGGCTAGGTGTCAAACTGAATATGGTTGTTAAAAAAGGATTAAATGATCAAGAGATTGTTCCTATGGCACAATTTTGTAAAGATAACGGCCTTCAACTCCGTTTTATTGAGTACATGGATGTAGGTAGTACAAACGGATGGAAAATGGATGACGTTGTGACCAAAAAGGAAATTTATGAACGATTGAATGAGCATTATTTGTTAGAGCCCGTTGATCCCGATTATTTTGGAGAAGTTGCAAAGCGATATCGATACAAGGGTTCAAACGTAGATGTCGGATTTATTACTTCTGTTTCTGAGTCGTTTTGCTCTAGCTGTACTCGTTCGAGACTTTCTGCTAATGGACAGCTCTTTACTTGTTTGTTTAATGGGAACGGACACGATATTCGTGACTTTATGAGAAGCGGTGTCTCTGATTCGGAAATTGAACAAAGAATTACTGAAATTTGGAATGGAAGAAATGATCGTTATTCGGATGAAAGAACAGAAGAAACAATAGCAAATAGAAAGAAAATTGAAATGTCCTATATTGGAGGATAAACAAAAACTACTTCTGGCGAGAAGTAGTTTTTGTTTTTGTTAATAGTCAAGAATGTATAAGTTTTTGAACTTTGAGTAGTGTCTAGCTCCAGCGCCTAGCTCCTCGGTGGAATAATCTAATGCCATTATTCCTTGGTCATAAGCCAAAGCCCTACAGAGGTCAGGACCTCTTTCGGTCTCCGTCTTATGCCTGTCGGAGCTTACCAAGGCGCTTGCGCTTTTCTTATGAGTTGTATCTAGGGAACAAAATATTGTTTTCAAGGTGAACATGCATAAATGTATGTTCTTCTAATAATTCAAGTCTTTTGTATACTAGACGGTACGTACCACAAGCATCCATTGGTGGTTGGAAGTCGGATGTAATATCTCTTAGTTCCTTCAAAATAGCTCCAGCATGATCATGTTCTTTTTCTAATTCTGTTATCTCTTTAATCATTTCGTTACGAGTTTCACCAGTGGTAGTATCAAGCTTTTGTAGCATTGGAAAAACGAGTTCTTCTTCTTTTGCTGTGTGTTCAAGCAATTCCTTTTTTAGTTCGTAAAATAGTTCGTATACCTTTAACAATTCTGGGCGATGTCCACCATGGACCTTTGCAACCTTTGTTACGTAAGGACTTAAGTTAGCGAGTTCTTCTTCTAAAGGACGGTGATAATGTTCAATCACATGGTTAATAATTACGTCAGATGCTGAATCTGTCCATACTGCTACATCTTCTTTAGATCCTTTATACGTATCAAAAAGCTGTTGAAGCTCTTGAATAATTTCATTAACATCTACTGATTTTTCAGAAGCAGCTTGGTCTAAAGGAATATTCCCACCACAGCAAAAATCAATTCGGTTTCTCTTAAACACGTCAGCTGCTTTTGGAAATTCATTTACTATATCTTTTACTAATGAGTCAGTTTGAAATGGATATGTCATTTTAATTGCCCTCCAAAAATACTTTTTATTTACAAATTAAGAATAAATGATTTTGACTTACTTTAAGGTGATGTGAATCACACTTTCAAATAAATGTTTTCTATTTTCTTCAAATTGTTATGGGAAGTGCGCTAAAATAAGTTATTAGTGATGTTTGTCCTGTTTTATGGATATTTGAATGTTTATAATTACACAGGTGAACAGAGGACCTTACCATATAGGAGTTGATTTAATTGGTCGAAAAAAGAACGCCGATACAAGTTGGTGAAGCGGTAAAGAAAGTGATGTCGTATTTCTTACCGGGTAAACAAGAATTAGTTTCTATAAACGAGAGTTATGGCCGATACCTTTCAGAGGATTTAGTCTCAACGTCAGATGTTCCCCACTTCAATCGTTCTCCTTATGATGGTTTTGCTATTCGTTCGGTTGATTCAGCCAATGCTTCACTTTCCAACCCTGTTGAATTCGAAGTGGTTGATCATATTGGTGCAGGATACGTTTCGAATAAGGAAATCGGTGAATTCCAAGCAGTTCGCATCATGACAGGTGCACAAATGCCTATGAATTGTGACGCAGTTGTCATGTTAGAACTCGCAAAAACGAGTGAAAAGAACGGAAAATCATATATGTCCATTAAGCGATCTTATAAACCAGGAGATAATGTTTCTTTTGCGGGAGAGGATGCGAAAAAGGGAGAAGTCCTTGTAAAAAGAGGAACAAAAATCAATCCCGGGATTCAAGCGATGCTTGCAACATTTGGCTATAAGGATGTACCTGTTGCTAAAAAACCTATAATTGGATTATTTGCCACTGGTACAGAACTGCTTGAGGTAGAGGATGAATTACAGCCGGGGAAAATCCGAAACTCTAATACCCACATGATCATTGCTCAAATCGAGCGTTCTGGGGCCGAAGTAAGGTATTTCGGGAAACTTCCTGATGATTTTGAATTATGCTATGAATCCATTAGAAGTGCCATAGTAGAGGTTGATTTATTGATAACTACTGGGGGTGTCTCGGTTGGAGACTTCGATTATTTGCCTCAAATTTATAAAAAGTTAGGGGCGGATGTCCTATTTAATAAAGTAGCTATGAGACCTGGAAGTGTTACTACTGTAGCACATTTAGATGGGAAAATTTTATTTGGGTTATCTGGAAATCCTTCCGCTTGTTATGTAGGGTTTGAGTTATTTGCGAGACCAATCATTCGTACCATGCTGTATTGTCCGAAGCCACATTTAAGAAGAGAAAAGGCCGTTCTAGAAGTTGATTTTTCAAAAGCAAACCCGTTTACTCGTTTTGTGAGGAGTAAAGTAACAATCGCTGATGGAAAGTTAGTGGCTGCACCTAGTGGAGTAGACAAATCAAATATCGTGATGAGTTTGGCAGGGGCCAATTCATTTATTATCCTGCCAGGTGGAACAAGAGGGTATGAAGCGAATACGATTGTTGATGTCTTACTGTTAGAAGATTATGAAGGTAGCGAATGGCCGTGGTAAACCCCGTAATTGTACAAGTAGTTGGTTTTCAAAACAGCGGAAAAACAACCTTTGTCAAAAAACTACTACAAGAACTATCCAAGCAAAATATATATGTAGCTACAATTAAGCATCATGGGCATGGTGGTAAACCTGACGTAATTGAAAAAAAGGATTCGTCGGAGCATATACATTCTGGTGCCTTTGCCTCATTAGTTGAGGGAGAAGGAAGACTTCTTCTTCAAGTAGAGAAGGATGAATGGAATATACAAGAACAGATTCATATTTTATGTAGCATGAATCCAGAGGTTATTGTAATAGAAGGGCATAAAAATGAAAGATATCACAAAATTGTCCTTTTACGAAATAAAGAAGATTTTAATGCTCTTAAAAGTTTAGAGCGTGTGATGGCGTTTGTAAGTTGCGAACCGTTACAAATAAATACGAAAATTCCCATTTGGAACGAAACCGATACAATGACCTGGCTTTTACAATATATAAATGAACAAAGGAAACAAGGAAACTGCAAAGTGTAAAAGTGCTTTGCAGTTTTTTGCACTGTGATTCAATTCACTTACTAACACCCTTCATTCTTTTATAGTATAAATAGCTACAACACTAGGAGTGAGGACAATGAAATTATTTTTACCAAAACAGCATGGTGCATGGGCAATGTTAATCATCCCTTTTTGGTTAGGTGTGATTGCTTCCAACTTCCTTTGGCAGCATATCCCTTTCTTTGTGGGTTGGTTACTACTATATTTGGCGACATATCCTATGTTGCTATTATTTAAAAGAAAGAAACTCTCTTTGTATAAAAAATGGACAATTATCTACATGCTACCGGCTTTGTTTTTTCTGCTTTTTCCTTTGTTGACAAGGCCTTCTATTATTCTTTTTGGACTGATCATGATCCCGTTTTTTTGCATAAATGCGTATTTTTCTAGCAAAAACAACGATCGTGCACTAACGAATGATTTAAGTGCCATTATCGTATTTGGAATTGCTGGCTTAGCAAGTAGCTTTTTAGGGGAGGGAGTAATTAGTTTCAAAGCGTGGCTTGCCTTTTTCTCTTCTATTCTCTTTTTTACAGGAAGTACATTCTATGTAAAAACCATGATTCGCGAGAAAAAGAGTGAAGTATACAAACAAATCTCATGGGGATATCATTTGTTGGTGTTCATACTTTGGCTGATTGTTGGCTATTGGATCTTTGCATTAGCTAGCTTGCCAAGCTTGCTTAGAGCCATTTTTTTCTACGGGAAGCCTTACTCAGTAAGAAAAGTAGGGATTTTAGAGATAGTAAATGCTGTTTTATTTTTTGGAATGATGACAGTAGCGTTACTCGTATCATAAATAAAAGCACTCGGTGTTTCATCTGCCGAGTGCTTTTAATCAATTTTACAAATATCAATTGGACAATCTTCACAATCAATCTCATCTCTTAAGAACATCAAATTATGGATAGTAATTATTCCTTTATCAATGGAGATGATGTTATTCTTTCGTAATTCACTTAACAAGCGATTGGCAACTTCCCTGGATGTTCCACAAAAATTAGCTATCTCTTGATTGGTCAAGGGCTGATCTATGACAATGCCATGTTCACGAACAATTCCGTAACTATTGCATAAACGAATGAGTGTGGAGTACAATGCCCCTTTTTTACCGTGAAGAATAAGGTCTCTAAATTTTGTTTGGTTTCTCCTGTGCTGACCGTTTAACCATTTCATAAATTGTAAAGATAAAGAATGATCCTTGCTAAGCTTTTCCTCTAAATCGCCCCTATGAATGACTGCAACCTCACCATCTTCTACTATCTTTGCGTCCAACATGTACTTAGGTGAAGCACAAAACAAAGGAATCTCCCCAATAAGCTCTCCAGTAGAGCACATACGAATTGTCAGTTCTCTTCCATCTGGGACCATTTTGCTGATTTGGATCTTTCCTTTTAGTACGACAAATAACTCCTCAGCCTTTTGGCCTTCTTGAAATAAATAATTTCCTTTTTCAATCTTACGTGTATACCTTGCCACTTGTATAAAATCCTGTAGCTGTATGGAAGTATTCATGGAGATGTCACCCACCTGACCGCTTTGCTAGCCACTTTAATTAACTAGTCTAACTGTAAAAAGAAAAATCATTTTCGTCAACCTTAAAACCTCCCAATAGGAGTAATTGTTTATACAGAAGTTTTGTTAGAAGTACTAACATTAAAAATAATCTAAAAAAAATGAAAATAGTTTAAAAAATTGGTTGATTTTATTGTTAGCTATTTTTATAATAAGGTACATTAAAACTTATAAAAATTAAATCGAATGATTAAATATGCAATAATATTCAGGAAGGGGTAAGGAATGAAAGTATCAATTATCGGAACAACCGGATATGGTGGAGTTGAGTTGCTCCGTATATTGCACTCACACCCTGAATTCGACATACATTCCATTCATTCAACAAAAGAAGAAGTTGCTATTTCAGATGAATATCCACATCTTTATGGAATTATTGATAAAAAAATGAGCAGCATTGATGCTGATAAAATTGCTGAAGAAAGTGATTTAGTCTTTTTTGCTACTCCATCAGGGGTTTCATCAAGCCTCGTTAATCAATTTATTGGAAAAGATATTAAGGTCATTGACCTATCAGGGGATTTAAGGTTAAAGGATTCTTCTGATTATCTAAAATGGTATAAAAAAACTCCTGCAAATGAGACCATTGTTGATGAAGCTGTATATGGATTAAGCGAATGGAATAAGGAGCAGGTAAAAGCGGCAAATTGGGTCGCCAATCCCGGATGTTATCCAACAGCTACTTTACTTGGGTTAGCTCCTGTTGTAAAGGAAGGGTTAATTGACCCAAGGAGTATTATCGTTGATGCGAAATCAGGAACCTCTGGGGCAGGGAGAGCAGCGAGTCGAGCAACATTGTATGCAGAGGTAAATGAGAATTTTAAAATTTACAAGGTGAATGAACATCAGCATATTCCAGAAATTGAGCAACAGTTAATGCTCTGGAATAGTGAAATTCAGCCAATCACCTTTAGCACTCATCTTCTTCCGTTAACAAGAGGGATTATGGCCACGATGTATGTCCAGCTTTCAGCAGATTGGGAGACAGAAAGAGTTATAGATTTATATCAATCGTATTATGAAAATGAGCCGTTCGTCCGAGTAAGACCACAAGGCTATTTTCCATCAATCAAGGATGTATCAAGTTCGAACTATTGTGATATAGGTTTACACGTTGATAAGAGAACAAACCGATTAACAATCGTATCGGTAATCGATAATTTAATGAAGGGTGCTGCAGGGCAGGCCGTACAAAATGCAAACATAATGTTTGGTTTGGAGAGTCATTCAGGTTTGAAGTTTATGCCACTGTATCCGTAATAGGAGGTTAAGGGATGGAAGCTTTATCGGAAGTGTCACAAGTAAAAAAAGTAAATGGTGGTAGCGTAGTCTCACCAAAGGGATTTTATGCAGGTGGTGTACACGCTGGACTTCGTTATTCTAGAAAAGATGTTGGATTAATATATAGTGAAGTACCTGCCAGTAGCGCAGCTGTTTACACATTAAATCAGTTTCAAGCAGCCCCGCTAAAGGTAACTCAGCATAGTATTCAGGAAAATGGAAAGCTACAAGCGGTGATTGTAAATAGTGCATGCGCAAATGCTTGTACAGGAGAAAGAGGTCTACAAGATGCCTACTCCATGCGAAAGCTGACAGCCGATAAGCTGAACATTGAGGAAACTTTCGTAGCGGTTGCTTCTACAGGAGTAATCGGTGAGTACCTCCAAATGGATCGAATTGCAGCAGGAATTTCAGAAATACAATTTGGTCAAACAGAAGAAGATGCTGAAGGATTTCAAACGGCGATTTTAACAACAGATACATGTATGAAAAGCAGTTGTTACACAACTGAGATTGATGGGAAACTAGTGACGATGGGTGGAGCATCAAAAGGATCTGGAATGATTCATCCAAATATGGCTACCATGCTCGGCTTTATTACTTGTGATGCCGCAATATCTCCTGAGTCTCTAAAGAAAGCACTAAAAAGCGTAACAAATGAGTCCTTCAACCAAATAACTGTCGATGGTGATACATCTACGAACGATATGGTACTTGTAATGGCGAACGGAAAAGCTGGAAATGAGGAGCTTCATGAAGGCCATAAAGATTGGGAAGCTTTCATTGAGTTACTGAAAAATACAAGCCAAGACTTAGCAAAGCAAATTGCGCGTGACGGAGAGGGAGCCACAAAGCTAATAGAAGTGAGTGTAAAAGGTGCAGCTTCCAATGACGATGCGCGTAAAATTGCAAAGCAAATTGTAGGTTCCAATCTTGTGAAAACAGCTATTTTCGGTGCTGATGCAAACTGGGGACGTATTATTGGTGCGATTGGTCAAGCGGGTGTCGAAGTGAATGTTGATACTGTAGATATTAAACTTGGTGAAACAACGATGTTATTAAATAGTGTGCCTCAAGTGTTTTCAGAGGATGAGGCAAAGAAATATTTAGAAAATGATACGATTCATATTTTCGTCGATTTACAATTTGGAGACGGGGAAGGAAAGGCATGGGGATGTGACCTTTCTTACGATTACGTAAAAATTAATGCGAGCTATCGAACGTAAGGGGGCACATAGGTTGTCAACGATCGTAATTAAATGTGGTGGAAGTGTATTAAACGAACTATCTTCTAGTTTTTTTGAAAGTATAAAAGAAATGAAGAAGAAAGGTTTTTCTGTGGTGATTGTTCATGGTGGTGGACCGGACATAAATGACATGCTTGAGAAGCTAAACATTATGCCTGAATTTGTAAATGGACTAAGGAAAACAACGAAGGAAACATTACAAATTGCTGAAATGGTGCTCACAGGTAAAACAAATCGTAAGTTGGTCGAACAACTGAATGATTTTGGACTCACAGCTGTAGGGCTAAATGGCAGTGACTCTAATCTAATCCAAGCAGAATACCTAGACAAAGAGCGACTTGGATATGTTGGTAAGGTCCAATCAATTAATAAAGAGCTCATTCAATTAATGGTTGAATCGGGACATATACCGGTGATTACACCGATTGCAATAAATAAACAAAACGTAAAGCTTAACGTAAATGCCGATTACGCAGCTGCTGCGGTTGCTAGCGGTTTAGAAGCAGAGCAGTGCTTGTTTGTAACAGATGTGGATGGAATTCTTGTAAACAATCAAGTGAAGAAAGAACTTAATAAGCGTGAAGTTAGTGAATTGATTGAAAACGGTACGATATATGGCGGCATGATTCCTAAAGTAGAGTCGGCATTGTCAGCGATAGACATGGGGCTTAAGAGCGTAATGATTGTGAATGGTAAAAAAGGATTTTTTGAGAATGGCCAATGGCTTGGTACTCAGATTTGTAGAAAGGAAGGGATTCTTCAATGAGTGGTCTTTTTCCAACATATGCAAGATGGGAAGTGGAGCCAGCTAAGGCTGTAGGTTCCTATTTATACGATAAAAATGATAAGAAATATTTAGATTTTACTTCTGGAATCGGAGTTTGTAACCTTGGACATCAGCCAGAAGCCGTGAAAAAGGCTGTGATTCATCAGCTTGATCAATTCTGGCATGTATCGAATCTGTTTCATCAAGAAAAGCAAGTGACTGCGGCAAAAATGCTTGCTGATGCCGCTGGATTAGAGGCAGTATTTTTTGCAAATAGTGGAGCTGAAGCCAACGAGGGAGCAATTAAACTCGCAAGAAAAGCAACGGGAAGAACAAAAATTATTACGTTTCAACAATCTTTCCACGGAAGAACTTTTGCGACGATGTCAGCGACTGGTCAAGACAAAATAAAAGAAGGCTACGGTAACATGCTCGAAACATTCGTTTATGTTCCGTTTAACGATATCACGTCACTAAAAGCAGAAATGTCTCATGAAGTGGCCGCTGTAATGCTTGAAGTCATTCAAGGTGAGGGCGGTATTCATGTAGGCGAAGAGGCATTTCTTAAAGAAGTAGAAAAGCTTTGTAAGGAATATGGTGCGTTATTTGTTATTGATGAAATCCAAACAGGGATAGGTAGAACTGGAAAGCCTTTTGCTTTTCAACAGTACGATTTATCTCCTGATATCGTGACTTCGGCAAAGGGATTAGGAAGTGGATTTCCGATCGGAGCAGTAATCGGTACAGAGAAGTTAGTGACGTTTTTTGGACCGGGAAGTCATGGTTCAACCTTTGGAGGGAATCCAGTTTCCATTAGTGCTGCAATAGCTACAATGGAAGCGATCTTTGCTCCAGAATTTTTAGAGTCAGTTGTTAAAAAGGGAGAATACACGAAATCGTTACTTGAACAGGAATTAAAGGATATTTCTGTTGTGAAGGAGATTCGCGGCTCCGGATTAATGATTGGTGTTGAATTACAAAATTCGGTAGGTTCACTTCTAAAGGATTTAAGAGAAAGCGGATTGTTAGCATTACCAGCTGGTGAAAATGTTCTCCGTCTTCTGCCGCCATTAACTGCAACAGAGGAACAAATAAATGAAGCGGTTAATATAATTAAAACGGTCTTACAAAAATCATATATAACAGCCTAAATGGCTGCTCTTTTTTACAGTGTATTGCATAAAAATTAAGTTTAGGATATAAATATTCACAATTTACGAGGTGGAACAATGAAAGCATATGTGCATTTAAAAAGTGGTGACACGTTCGAAGGAAAATGGGTTGTCAAAACAGACAATGAACCAGTGTCCGGGGAGATTGTTTTTTTTACAGGAATGACTGGGTATCAAGAAGTATTGACGGACCCTTCATATAAGGATCAAATCATCGTATTTACGTATCCTCTAATTGGTAACTACGGAATAAATCTTGAAGATTTTGAAAGTAAACAACCACATGTTGCTGGGGTCATTGTATATGAGGCTTGTATGAATAACTCTCATTACCAAGCTAAATACTCGTTAAGTGAATATTTACAAAAATGGGGAATTCCACTAATTGAACATGTGGATACGAGAGAAGTTGTAAAACAAATCCGTAACGAGGGTTCCATGCCTGTTGTGATTAACACGGATTCTGATAAACCACAATCCTTCGAGCTTGGAGATATGGAAAAGGTATCGAAAGTGTCTTCAACACAGATCTCAACGGAAGGGCACGAAGGAGATTTTCACGTTGTATTAATGGATTTTGGAAATAAGAAGTCGATTCAACACTCGTTGTTAAATAGAGGCTGCAAGGTAACGACTGTTCCTTACAATAGCTCATATGAAGAAATTAAAAAGCTTAATCCGGATGGCATTTTATTATCCAATGGTCCTGGAGACCCGAAGCATCTCAAACATTTATTGCCTACCATCTCAAAGGTCATTAAAGCGTATCCGACCCTTGGAATTTGTTTAGGCCACCAACTAGCAGGTTTAGCTTTAGGAGCAGATACAAAGAAATTATTATTTGGACATCGTGGTGCTAATCATCCAGTAATGGATAAGGAAACGAAGACGGTATTTATGACCTCTCAGAATCATAGCTATTACGTTGATGAAAAAAGCTTAGCTGGCACGGGTCTTAAAACTCGATTTTATAATTTACATGATTCAACAATTGAAGGATTTTACCACGATAGCTATCAGTTAATAACGACACAATTTCATCCTGAAGCAAACCCAGGTCCTTCAGAGGGTGAATATATTTTTGACGAATTTTTGCAATTAATTAAAGAAAATAATGGGAGTCAAGTTGCATATGCCTAAAGATCAATCTATCACATCCATATTAGTCATCGGTTCGGGACCGATTATCATCGGGCAAGCGGCAGAATTCGATTATGCAGGCACACAAGCCTGCATGGCCTTAAAAGAGGAAGGGTACCGAGTAATATTAGTAAATAATAATCCGGCTACCATTATGACAGATAGTCATTTTGCTGATGCTATTTATTTCGAGCCGCTTACAGTAGACGTTATCGAGAAAATTATTCAAAAAGAACAGCCAGATGGGTTACTTGCTACGCTAGGGGGACAAACGGGACTAAACCTTGCGTTTCAGTTAGCAGAGCATGGAATTCTTGAGAAATACGGAGTAAAGGTTCTTGGTACCTCCATTGAGTCAATTAAAAAAGGTGAGGATCGTTCCGCCTTTCGTCAGTTAATGAACGAGCTTGGAGAGCCTGTACCAGAAAGTAAGATTGTTCATACTGTTGATGAAGCAGTCAGCTTTTCAAAAGAAATTGGTTTCCCAATTATCATTAGACCTGCTTACACACTTGGTGGAACAGGTGGAGGAATTGCATCAAATGAGGAGGAATTCCTCCAATTGGTCCAAGGAGGACTCAAAGAGAGTCCCATCCATCAATGCTTAATTGAAAAAAGTATTGCTGGTTTTAAAGAAGTTGAGTATGAAGTGATGCGTGATGCTTCTAATACGTGCATTATCATTTGTAATATGGAAAATTTTGACCCAGTCGGAATCCACACAGGTGATTCAATCGTTGTTGCTCCTTCTCAAACATTAACAGATGAAGAGTATCAAATGCTTCGATCTGCTTCGATTAAGATCATTTCTGCGCTTGGAATCGTAGGTGGTTGTAATATCCAATTTGCCCTAGATCCGGTAAGTAAGAATTATTACTTAATTGAAGTAAATCCTCGGGTAAGTCGTTCGTCTGCACTTGCTTCAAAAGCAACGGGTTATCCAATCGCGAGAATGGCTGCTAAGCTTGCAGTAGGTTATGAGTTGTCAGAGTTAATTAATCCTGTAACAGGTGATACGTTTGCAAGCTTCGAGCCTGCATTGGATTATATCGTTGTTAAGTTCCCTAAGTGGCCTTTTGATAAGTTCCCAACCATTGAGAGAAAGTTGGGTACACAAATGAAGGCAACAGGAGAGGTAATGGGGATCGACCGTAACTTTGAAAGAGCACTTTTAAAAGCCATTCGCTCTCTCGAAATTAAGGTACAGGATTTAGAGATGTCCTCCTTAAAAACATTAAGTAAAGAACAATTATATGTTGAACTTGCGAAACAAAACGATGAGCGCTTTTTCATCTTAATGGAGTTAATGAGACGTGGGGAAGAAGTAAATACTCTGCATGAACTGACGAAAATTGATTTCTTTTTCCTGTACTATATGAAGAAGCTTGCTCAGTTAGAAAAGGAAATTTATGAAGCAACTATCCAATCAGTTACATCGGAACAGTTACAGCTTTTTAAAGAAAAAGGTTTTAGTGATCGTTTTCTAGCTGAAGCATGGAATGTGACGGAAGCAGAACTGAGAGAAACACGAAAGAAACACAATATTTTGCCAGCTTACAAAATGGTGGATACATGTGCAGCCGAGTTTTCTGCCGTTACGAATTACTTTTACTCCACTTATTTTGGGAAAAATGAACAAATTCCTTCAGATAAAAGAAAGGTAGTCATCGTTGGCAGTGGTCCGATTCGAATTGGCCAAGGCATTGAGTTTGATTACTGCTCCGTTCACGGAGTGTTTGCTTTAAAAGAAGAAGGTATAGAAACGATTATGATCAATAATAACCCGGAAACGGTTAGTACAGATTTTGCTACAGCTGATCGTTTGTATTTTGAGCCGTTAACCGTTGAAGATATTTTGAATGTGTTAGAAGCTGAGGAAACAAATGAGGTTATCATTCAACTAGGTGGTCAAACTGCGATAAACTTAGCAGCAGGTCTTGAACAAGCGGGAGTAACTATTTTAGGTACTGGCTCGGAGGTTATCGATGTACTAGAAGAAAGAGATAAATTTTATCAACTTCTTGATAAACTAGAGATACCAAGACTTGAAGGCCAATTTGTAAACAGTGTTGAGGAGCTTAACGAGGCTGCTAATTCCATTGGTTATCCAATCCTCATTCGCCCTTCTTATGTTATCGGTGGAAGAGGAATGGTCACTATTAAGGAATCAAGTGAGCTTCAAGCATTTATTGAAGAGACGGATTTACAGTTCCCATACCTTGTTGATCAATTTTTACCAGCAATAGAAGCAGAGCTTGATCTAGTCAGTGATGGAGAAAATGTTCTCGCCCCTGTGGTGATGGAACATATTGAACGAACAGGAGTCCATTCTGGTGATAGTTTGTCTGTGTTACCTCCTCATACGTTATCGAAAAAAGTTCAAGAGAAAATGCTTTCTTATGCAACGAAAATTACAACTCATCTAAAATATAAAGGTCTTCTAAATATACAGTTTATTATTGATCAAGAAGATGTATATGTGCTAGAAGTCAATCCACGTGCAAGTCGAACGGTACCGATTATAAGTAAGGTTACAGGTGTACCATTAGTTCAAATTGCGACAAAAATATTGCTTGGGAAATACCAGTTGTCGAAAAATGATGAATCATTGAATTTAAATGATCTCCCATTTGTTTGTGTGAAGTACCCTGTGTTTTCAAATTATGCGTTAAAAGGCCTAGATTCAAAGGTGAGTCCAGAGATGAGATCAACTGGAGAAGGAATAAGTCTAGCAATGACTTATGAGGAAGCGATGAAGAAGTCCTTCCACACCTTATTGAAAGATCGACCTACTGGAAAAGTAGCGGTAAAACCAAGTTATATTTCAGAAATCAAACAAGCTGGAATAGATGAAGAAGCAATCATAGAGGCAAATGAATTATCGGCAACCAAAGTAAAAGAAGAGGCAATTATTGCTTATTACAACCCTGATCAAGGACTTGAAGACAAAAAAGTAAGAGAAACAGCTACGAAAAATCGTGTTCTTACATTTACAGAAGAAGAAACATTAGTAGCTTTCCTAGCTGGGCAAACAGCAAAGGAATTTACCGTTCATTCACTTAATGAATGGTTATCAAAGAAAAGAGAGGTGAAGCTTACATGATCTCGGTTAAAACCAATGAGAAAAAAGCTGACTTAAAGGATATGTTAACATTAAGAGATTACTCTTCAGAACAAATCAATAATCTTTTATCAAACGCGATAAAAATTAAAAATGCTTTTAAGCTTGGAGAGTCATATACGCCACTAAAAGGGAAAATTCTAGGAATGATATTTGATAAGTCTTCCACAAGAACACGTGTATCATTCGAAGCTGGAATGATTCAGCTTGGTGGATCGGCAATGTACTTAAACGGTAAAGATTTGCAAATTGGAAGAGGGGAACCGATTTCTGATACGGCAAAGGTGTTATCAGAGTATATTGATGGAATTATGATCCGTACTCATTATCACCATACGGTTGAAGAACTTGCTAAGCATGCGTCAATTCCCGTTATAAATGGACTAACAGATATGTATCATCCATGCCAAGCACTTGCTGATCTTCAAACAATTTTGGAATGTAAAGGCTCATTAACAGGTCTGAAAATTGCGTATATTGGTGATGGCAATAATGTGGCACACTCCCTCATTATTGGTGCAGTGAAAATGGGGATGCATATCGCTGTCGCAAGTCCAGCTGGATATGGACCAAATCCGGAGATTGTATCGTATTCAAAAGAAATTGCTGAACAAACAGGTGGTTCCGTGATTATTACAAACGACGCTTTTGAAGCAGCAAATCAAGCTGATGTTGTGTATACAGATGTATGGACGAGTATGGGGCAAGAGGAAGAAAATGAAATTCGCCTAAAAGCATTTACCAATTATCAAGTAAATGCAGAACTTGTAAAGCATGCTAAGCCTGATTATTTATTCATGCATTGCTTACCTGCTCATCGTGGGGAAGAAGTTTCCCACGAGGTGATTGATGGCGAAAACTCAGTTGTTTTTCATCAAGCTGGAAATCGACTTCATGCACAAAAGGCGTTATTAGTTGAATTACTTGGATAAAAAAGGATTCCTGCGTTTTCGCAGGGATTTTTTTATTTGGGTAATACTATAATCGACCATTAGAAAGGAGTGGAATTATGGGACAAAACCATCGTTTTCGTTCAGGTGATAAGGCACCAAACAATGGTGTCTATATAGAGATAGGTGATACAGGTTCTATGGTTACGAACCCTAAAAAAATTAAGCTAAAAGCAGGCGAACGTTTCCCAGAATCAACAAATGACGAGCGCCAATGGACATATGCACCAAAGTACACTCATAACTAAGTAAAGCCATCCTATATGGATGGCTTTACTTATGCGAAAAATGGATTATAATAGAAATTGAATAAAGGTCAAAAATGGTCAAAGGAGGAGCCTTATGGATTTTCAATCAATGACTGAACGGGTGCAGGTGGCGTTTTCTGAGGCTCAAGCGCTAGCCAGAAAATCAAACCATCAAGAGATTGACGAAGCTCACCTTTTTATTTCTCTTTTCAAAGAACAGGACAGTTTAGCAACTATGATAATAGAACGTCTTCAGCTTTCGGTGGATCCGTACTTAGACCAGCTGGAGCAAATTAGAAAGAGAAAGCCCGAGGTATTAAGCGGAAATACACAAACCAATATATATATAACATCTCTCCTTCAAAAACTTCTCCTCCAAGCAGAAAAAGAGAAGGATGCACTAGAGGATCAATACATGTCTGTAGAACATTTAATGTTAGCAGCAGCCAGCATACAGGAAACGACATTTAGTCAATATTTGAAGAAACATAAAATTAGTAAGGAAAGATTACATGAAGTTATTTATGAGATTAGGGGGAATCAAAAGGTGACTTCACAGAATCCGGAATCAACTTATGATGTATTAAATAAATATGGACGTGACTTAGTAGAAGAGGTAAAAAAGGGAAAGATTGATCCTGTAATTGGACGGGATGCGGAGATACGAAATGTGATTCGAATTTTGTCACGGAAAACGAAAAACAATCCTGTTTTAATTGGAGAACCAGGAGTTGGAAAAACGGCCATTGTCGAGGGACTTGCTCAACGAATTGTTAGAAAGGATGTACCGGAAGGGTTAAAGGATAAAACCGTTTTTTCACTTGATATGAGTGCTTTAATCGCAGGTGCAAAATTTCGAGGTGAATTTGAGGAAAGACTAAAAGCAGTATTAAATGAAGTTAAGAAGAGTGATGGTCGGATCCTTCTATTTATCGACGAGCTTCATACAATCGTAGGAGCTGGAAAAACAGAAGGAGCGATGGATGCTGGTAATATGTTAAAGCCGATGCTTGCTCGAGGAGAGCTGCATTGTATAGGTGCAACAACTCTTGATGAACATCGAAAATACATTGAAAAAGATCCTGCATTAGAACGACGTTTCCAGCAGGTGGTCATTCAGGAACCGAATGTGGAGGATACCATTTCTATTTTGAGAGGGCTAAAGGAACGATTTGAAATTCATCACGGAGTTAATATTCATGATCGAGCAATCGTTACAGCAGCTAAATTGTCTGACCGGTATATTACAGATCGCTTTTTGCCAGATAAAGCTATTGACTTAATTGATGAAGCTTGTGCTTTAATTCGTACTGAAATTGACTCGATGCCAACCGAATTAGACGAAGTATCACGGAGAGTCATGCAATTAGAGATAGAAGAAGCTGCATTAGTGAAAGAAGTAGATAGTCAGAGTAAAGAACGCCTTCATCTTCTACAAAAGGAACTGGCAGACATAAGGGAAAAAGTCGCTACAATGAAGGCTAAGTGGCTTAAGGAAAAAGAAGGAATTCAAAAGGTCCAAGAAAAACGAGAACAATTAGAGAAATTAAGAAGAGAGCTAGAAGATGCAGAAAACCAATATGATTTAAATCGTGCGGCAGAACTTCGACATGGGAAAATTCCAACAGCTGAAAAAGAGCTTGAACTATTGGAGAAGGAAATGAATTCGAAGCAAGGGGAACGATTGCTTCGTGAAGAGGTTACAGAGGAGGAAATCGCAAATATCGTCTCTCGATGGACAGGTATCCCTGTTGTGAAGTTAGTAGAGGGAGAAAGAGAGAAGCTTCTTCGGCTAGAAAGCATTTTACAAGAGAGGGTAGTTGGACAGTCTGAAGCAATTGAACTCGTTTCTGATGCTGTTTTACGAGCGCGGGCTGGAATTAAGGATCCCAATCGACCAATAGGCTCGTTTATTTTCCTTGGGCCAACAGGTGTTGGAAAAACAGAATTAGCGAAAGCACTTGCGCAAGTATTATTTGATAGCGAGGAACAAATCATTCGAATCGATATGTCTGAATACATGGAAAAGCATGCCGTATCTAGATTAATTGGTGCTCCCCCTGGATATGTCGGTTATGAAGAAGGTGGACAACTTACAGAAGCAGTGAGAAGAAAGCCTTATTCAGTGATTCTTTTAGATGAAATAGAGAAGGCTCATCCAGAAGTATTTAATATTTTATTGCAAATGTTAGATGATGGAAGAATTACTGATTCTCAAGGAAGAACGGTAGATTTTAAAAATACAATTATTATTATGACATCCAACATTGGTTCTCATATATTGTTAGAAAGCCAATCAAATAAGGATGAGGGAAAGGAAAGAGTACTTGAGTTATTAAAAACTCATTTCCGCCCGGAATTTTTAAATCGAATTGACGAAATTATTACCTTTAACCCTTTAGATTTATCAGCGATTAAAGAAATTGTTAGCAAATTAATAAATGAATTGAGTCAGCGGGTTAAGGAACAAAATATACATGTGGAAATATCGGATACAGCAAGAGAGTATATTGCTACACATGGATTTGACCCTGTATACGGTGCTAGACCTTTAAAAAGATACATTCAGCGAAATATTGAGACCCTGTTAGCTAGGGAAATTATTTCAGGTAAGGTTAAGGAGAAAAACACTGTACAGATTGAATTGATAGACGGTAAAATAAAATTAAATATCCTCTGATCAAATTAAAAAGTCATCCTTCGAATATGGATGACTTTTTTCAAACATTTTTTATTAAGATTAATGTGTTTCATGACCGCTTGGCTCATTCGGTAAAACAGCACCAATAACAAAAATTAGTACTGTAACAATCACTCCAACTATGGCACCGGTTTCAAAATGAAACGCAACTCCAATCATGGACGAAACGACGTATGAAAGCATTTGTACTAATAAGAACGTCCAGAAAAATGTCCAAAAGTAACTCATTTTTTTCACCTCTTACATATTGAAATCTTCATTCATCTTACCATATCGCTATAAAATAATAAATGAATATTGACAAAACAAGGTAGAAATTTATCAGTCAATCCACCGAATTTAGGCTAATCTCCCTTTCATTTTAAATAATGATTCATACATTATTATGGAGCAAAATGACGTTGAAGGAGTTTTTAGTATGGAGAACCGAAACTTTAAACTGGATACCGAATGGAATATGATTCATTATCCCGAAAAACCACGCGGTTTCGGTATCTTAATTATTGGTGACGAAAGACATTTTGTTGATGAGAAAAGTAGTTTTTGGACGCAAAATGAAGGGAAATGGACACTCATTCAGAAGCTCAGGGAGTCAGGCTACACGGTCTTTTATTCCAACCTTTACGGAAAGCATTGGGGAAGTGACAAGGCAGTTAAGCTAGCGAAAAGACTCTATGAGTATATTATCCGAACGGAAATAATTAATGAAAATATTCATATTTTAGCTGAAGGTATGGGAGCACTTGTTGCTTTAAAGCTCATTGATATGATGGAGGAAAATATTCGTTCAACGGTGCTTATCAACCCTATTCTTTCTTTAAAAGACCATTTAGAGCAGGAAAAGGAGCATAAATTCTTTTATAAGAAGCTTATGAGAGAACTGTCTCAATCCTACGAACAAGATTATCATCAGATTGTTGAGTTACTAATCAGTGAGCAGGGTGACCGACATGTGAAGCCGAAAACCCCAACGAAGATCATTCATGTCCTGTCCGGAAATCGTGCCTATAAACAATCCAATTTACTAAAAGAATTGTCAGTGAAGTGGGAGGATACGAATGCACCTGTTACTGTGTGTTATATGCTGCCAGAGAAAAAACAGCAAATCGCTCAACAGGTTACAAAATTTTTAAAGCAGCATGAAAAAGTACTGTAATAAAGAACTAAGAATAGTGGTGACTCCCTGCGCATATACTGGTATATCGAGTAACAGGGAGGCTTTTTTTATGGACAAGGTACTTGTACTTGGGGCTTTGGAGGAGCTAGGATTCGAAATGACCGCTTTACTATTAGAAGAAGGATATGAAGTAAGAGGGATTCATCTTCAAACAGGCGACGAAACGATCTATAACGATAGAAGGATGGAGATTGGAAGAAATGCAAATTTTGAAGAAATTGGTTTAAATGAGTGGCTTCAACAAGGTGATTTGACTACAACATCAACTTGGGTTTTTCTGAATGGCTTTGACGAAAACGTAAAGCGTGTTTGGATGGAGGAATATAGCAAGTTAAAAAGGAAGTTACAGTCCATTGCTTCAAATTCTAAATCCTCAATTGTATTTATTCACCCTTTCACAGAGTGGGAGAAACGAAATGATAATGAATATGATGGAAATGTAATGTGTTTTTTTGTATCGTTATCCCATGAAGTGAATGGTAGTAATGTAGTTGAAGAATTTGAACGTAAAGAGTTTTCTTCCATCTTTAGAGCGATAATGGACGTTGTTGGATTTGGGTAAAACAAAAAAAACTTTTCATTCTTTATATGTTAAAGGTAGAATGTAAGAGATAAATAGTAAGTGAATTGGACTTTCATTTTTTAGTTGAGTGTCCTTTTGAAAGGCGGAAAAGAAAATGCGTAAGATGTTTGTTCGGGTTGGAGTGTTACTTCTTTTAAGCCTGCCCTTCCTGACAAGCTGTGGACAACCTATGTCTTCTGGCGAGCTGAAAAAGGTCGGATTATTGGTGCCAGAAACAATCAATGATCAGGTTTGGGGGACTAAAGGGTATAAAGGAATGTTAAAAATTCAATCCCGTTTTAAAGTTGACGTTTATTATAAAGAAGACATGAACTCAGAGGCAATCGTTGAAAGAGCGGTAAAAGAGTTTGAGCAAAAAGGTGTTAATCTCATTTTTGGGCATGGTAATGAGTACGGTCCATATTTTAACAACCTAGCAAATAAGTACCCTGAAATACATTTTGTGAGTTTTAACAGTGATGCTCATGAGGAAAATACAACGAGCTTAAACTTTGAAGCATATGCTATGGGTTTTTTTGGTGGAATGGTAGCAGGAAAGATGACAAAAACCAATGAAATAGGGATAATCGCTGCATATGAATGGCAGCCAGAAGTAAAAGGATTCCTTGAGGGAGCTCAATACCAAAATAAGGATGTAGCTGTACAAATCGATTATGTCGGCCATTGGGACGATGATGATAAGGCCTTAAGCTTTTTGGATCGTATGATGAAGAACAAGGTGGATGTAATCTATCCAGCTGGTGATGGATACAATGTGCCAGTTATTGAGAAAATAAAAGAAAACGGATTGTATGCAATAGGGTTTATTTCCGATCAGTCTGATTTAGGGGAATCAACTGTTCTGACTAGCACCGTTCAGCATGTAGATAAACTATATGAATTAGTTGCTGAAAAATACAGCAAGAACGAATTGCAATCAGGAAACCTTACCTTTGATTTTCAAGATAATGTGATTTCCTTAGGGAAGTTCAGTCCCGATGTGGATCAAGCATTTGAAGATGAAATAACAGCTTTAATTACAAAGTATAAAGAAACTGGTGAATTGCCAAATCAATAGGAGGATTTTCAACATGTCTCAAGACAAAACAATGGAATTTATGGGGATTGCTATGAAATATTTACCGGAGGCTAAGGAGCAATTAGAAAATGCAGGTATTGAATTATCTATGGATCTCATTCAGCCATTTATGACGTTGTTTACGAAAGTCATGCAGGAAGCATATGAACTTGGCGTAAAAGATGCAAAGCAAGAAGAATAAAAACAAGGCTGATTCTCTAACAATAGAGATATCAGCCTTGTTTTATTTATTTTTTAGAGTTTAAAAATGATGAAATGACCGGCTTGATTTGCTTGTATAAAGGTTTCAGGCTTTGTGCAGATGTCATTAATGTGTCAAAATGATTCATAAGTTCGGGTATATTTACATTGTTTATTGCTTTTTCGATTGCTGTTTGGTTTTTAGGACTATTATTCAAAGATTCGTCTTTTGGGTGTGACCGTCTTTTTCCAAATAGCCATTCATGCTCGGACATTCCTTCAACACTTTCCATTTGCTCAGTCTCTTGATTGGGTTCTCTTCTGGATGGAAACATTAGTGTTGAAAAGGGATCTCTTTCATCTTTATTACTCAGCATCATTCTACCTCCTTTCGCCCTTATTAATAGGTTATGAAAAGGAATATAGAATGTATGGACGTTAGAAGGGGAATGTACATAAATAGGATAAAAAGATTGATAAAACGGGGAACTACTGTTAAAATTTTAGTACCAAGTCATAATAATTGATAATAAATGTAGTTATATAAAGGAGCTGGGAACATGAAGGCGGGAATTATCGGTATTGGTAGATGTCTTCCAGATAAAGTGTTAACAAACGCGGATTTAGAAAAAATGGTCGACACCTCTGACGAATGGATTCGCACACGAACAGGTATTGAAGAAAGAAGAATAGCTGAAAAAGGCGTTAATACATCCGATTTAGGCTTCGAAGCTGCAAAAAAAGCAATTGAAGATGCGGAGATTTCACCTGAGGAAATTGGGTTAATATTAGTAGCCACGGTGACACCAGATCAACCGTTTCCTTCTGTCGCTTGTATGTTACAGGAGAAATTAGGTGCAGTAAATGCTGCGGCAATGGATATTAGTGCGGCATGTGCAGGATTTATGTACGGAATGATTACCGCTAAGCAGTTTATTGAGAGCGACAGCTATAAATATGTGCTAGTAGTTGGTGTTGAGAAATTATCAAAAATTACGGATTGGCAAGACCGAAATACAGCTGTATTGTTTGGCGATGGTGCTGGAGCAGTAGTTATGGGAAAAGTAACGGAAGGTAGAGGTATACTGTCTTTCGAACTTGGAGCTGACGGTACAGGTGGAAAGCATCTTTACCAGGAAGATTACATCGTAATGAATGGTAGAGAGGTATTCAAATTCGCAGTCAGACAAATGGGAGAAAGTAGCGTGAATGTTCTTGAGAAGGCAGGGCTTTCAAAGGAAGACGTTGACTTTTTAATTCCACATCAGGCGAATATTCGAATTATGGAGGCTTCAAGACAAAGATTAGAGCTTCCTGAAGAAAAGATGTCGAAAACAGTTGATAAATATGGAAATACCTCAGCAGCATCCATTCCGATTTCATTGGTAGAAGAGGTAGAAGCTGGTAAAATAAAAGAGGATGACCTAATCGTTATGGTAGGCTTTGGCGGAGGATTAACTTGGGGTGCCATTGCCATGCGTTGGGGCAAGTAATTATATAAGTTATTATATTTAATAAAGAAAATCAAAGGAGTTGCCAGACATGACAAATAAAAGAGTTGTTGTAACAGGAGTTGGTGCTGTTACCCCAGTTGGTAATAACGTTGAAACAGCTTGGAACAATGTATTAGCAGGTGTATCTGGTGTAGGACCGCTTACAAGACTAAATGCAGATGAATACCCAGCAAAAGTAGCTGCAGAGGTAAAGGACTTCCAAGTGGAAGATTTCATTGATAAAAAAGATGCTCGAAAAATGGATCGTTTCACTCATTATGCAGTAGCAGCAGCAAAGATGGCGGTTGAAGACTCAGGACTTGAGATTAATGACAGCAACTCGCATAATATTGGTGTTTGGATTGGATCGGGTATCGGTGGAATGGAGACATTTGAAAGTCAGTATGAGACGTTTTTAAGTCGAGGTTATCGAAGAGTTAGTCCGTTTTTTGTACCAATGATGATTCCGGATATGGCAACAGGTCAGGTTTCAATTACACTAGGAGCAAGAGGATTTAACTCTTGTACAGTAACTGCTTGTGCAACGGGTACTAATTCAATCGGTGATGCCTTTAAGGTTATTCAACGAGGTGATGCCATTGCAATGGTAACGGGTGGAGCGGAGGCACCTATTACTAAAATGTCTGTTGCAGGTTTTTGTGCAAACACAGCACTATCAACGAATCCGGACCCAAGTAAGGCAAGCCGTCCTTTCGATCTAAATCGTGATGGTTTTGTTATTGGAGAAGGAGCAGGAATTGTCGTATTAGAAGAATTAGAGCATGCTTTAGCTCGTGGGGCAAAAATCTATGCAGAAATCGTTGGCTATGGAGCAACAGGTGATGCCTACCACATTACTGCACCAGCACCAGGTGGAGAAGGCGGAGCGCGCGCAATGAAAATGGCGATAAACGATGCAGGTTTAAACGTCAATGAAGTGGACTACGTTAACGCACATGGAACAAGTACCGATTACAATGACCGCTTTGAAACATTAGCTCTTAAAGAAGTGTTTGGTGAACATGCGTATAAGCTTGCAGTTAGTTCAACAAAGTCTATGACGGGTCACTTGCTTGGAGCAGCTGGGGGAGTTGAAGCGATCTTTAGCGTATTAGCGATTAAAGAAGGCATGATTCCACCAACGATTAACTATGAAACACCAGACCCAGAATGTGATTTAGACTATGTACCAAATGAAGCTAGAAAACAAGAAGTACAAGTAGCAATGAGCAATTCACTTGGCTTTGGTGGTCATAACGCAACAATCGTTTTTAAAGCATATAAATAAAAATGAAACAGAGTGGAGTAATATCCGCTCTGTTTTTTTATGGCTTTAATCAAGTTTTGGTTATTTTCTCATAGTATGCTATTACAGTGTAAAAGAAATGGGGGAGTTGGGTGGTAGTTGCACGTACAGATGAATGGCTAGATAAAGAATTTTCGAATCCTGTTGCTATATGTGAAAGATTTTTAAAAGAGTTTAACGAAAGTGAATCAAAGCCTATATATGAATATCTTTCCTCATTTGGTATGTACCGACCTAACGGTGCAAGCTTTCGAACATATGAGATATTAAAAAAGAAAAAAACATGGGAAACGATTAACAAAATTTATGAAAAGTATAAAAAAAAGTGGAATGGACCCCAAGTGAATATCTATATTTTCCCTATTACTCAATCAAGCACTTCCTTTTTTAGAGAGCGGAAAACAAGAAAATCTGGGGTTTCTTTCCCGGATAGAATGTTTTTATTTATCGGAGATTATGAGGATGAAAAAGAATTAGAGGCATTATTTGTCCATGAATACCATCATGTGTGCCGGATGGAAAAACAATACAGGGAACCGTTAGAGTTTACTTTACTAGACTCCATTATTTTAGAAGGCTTAGCAGAATTAGAAGTTGAAAAAAACTGTGGCACAGAATACTTGGCTGATTGGTGTCATTATTATAGTAAGGAAGACATAGAAATGTACATGAAGAAATATATCATGTCAAATCTAAAATTGAAAAAAACAGAGGAACAACATGATCGATTATTATTTGGTTTTGGTGCATACCCCAAACTATTAGGTTATGCATGCGGGTATTACCTTGTTAGAAAGTGTTACAAGGAAAATTACTTTTCTACAAAAACTTCATTTACAATTCCAGGAAAGTATTTTATTACGAAAGTCGAAGAAACCTAGTTGTATCAAGGGTTTCAAATACACTTTAAAGCCTTAAAGTAGAGGCTTTTTTTGTTTTCTCAATAACTTGAATGTTTTCAATTGTTAAAAAAATCTTGCAATTGTCATTTAACTGTAATAATATTTTAATCAAATAGAACCAATTAACTGAATAATTAAAAAAACGTAAGAGGTGTCCAATGAGCGTAAATACTCAATTACATAAAGATACACCTTTGCTTGAGGTGAAAAACCTAGAAACTGCATTTTCTATTGATGGTCAATACTATAATGCAGTTGATAATGTGTCATTTTCTGTTAAACCACGGCAAATTGTTGGAATTGTTGGTGAATCAGGTTGTGGTAAATCGGTAATGAGTTTGTCAATTATGAAGCTCCTACCAAAAGGTATCGGTAAAATTAAGTCAGGAAGCATACAATTTGAAGGTGTGCATTTAGAGCAAATGTCAGATAAAGAGATTAATAGTATTCGTGGTAAAGAGATTGCAATGATATTCCAGGAACCTATGACCTCGCTAAATCCAGTGTTTTCAATTGGCTTTCAAATTCAAGAAGTATTATTTAATCATATGAAAATCTCAAAAAAAGAAGCGAGATTAAAGAGTATTGCCTTGTTAAAGAGTGTAGGTATTTCAAGACCAGAGAAAATTATTGATGAGTACCCGCATCAGCTCTCTGGAGGTATGAGGCAAAGAGTAATGATAGCGATTGCAATCGCGTGTCAACCTAGGCTGCTGATTGCTGATGAACCGACGACAGCTCTTGATGTAACGGTTCAAGCACAAATCTTGGAACTGCTTAAAGATATCCAAAAAGTGAATGATATGTCAGTCATTTTAATTACTCATGATCTTGGGGTAGTTGCAGAAATGTGCGATGAAGTCATCGTTATGTATGCAGGTAAGGTTGTTGAAAAAACAGATGTCGATACCTTGTTTCACGATCCAAAACATCCATACACAAAGTTGCTAATGGGGGCTATCCCTCGGATGGATGAGGATGTTGAGGTATTAAGTTCCATTAAAGGGATTGTTCCATCGTTAAAGAACATGCCAAAGGTCGGCTGTAAGTTTTCTGCCCGCTGTCCTCATGCGATGCCAGAATGTACAAGTATCACACCACTTCTAGCCGAAACAGACGAGGGGCACGAAGTTTCCTGCCTGCTTTATCCAACTAGCAGGCCAAGAGAAGGAGTGCAAGCATAATGAACATGGAAGTTAAGGAAACAACATTAAATAAAAAAGATAAGAGAAATAATGATGTTCTTCTCGAGGTGAAAAATCTTAAAACCTACTACCCTATTAAGGGTGGGATCTTTAGAAAAACCGTTGCTGTTGTCAAAGCAGTAGATGATATTTCGTTTAAAATTAAAAAAGGGGAAACACTTGGACTTGTTGGTGAATCTGGCTGTGGGAAATCGACAGCTGGTCGTACTATCTTGCGCCTATTAGATGCAACAGACGGACAGATTATTTTCGACGGAGACGATATTACAAATATTCGTGGGGTATCGCTTCGAAAGGTACGAAAAGATTTTCAAATGGTGTTTCAGGATCCATATGCTTCTCTAAACCCAATGATGATGGTCGGAGATTTAATTTCTGAGCCTATTAGAAATTTCACAAATAAAAGCTCTAAGGAGTTAAAACCAGAAGTAATGGAGCTTTTAACAAAGGTAGGATTACCTGAAGATGCCTATTACAAATATCCTCACGAATTTTCAGGCGGACAAAGACAAAGAATTGGAATTGCGAGAGCGCTTGCATTAAAGCCAAAGTTAATAATTGCGGATGAGCCAGTTTCGGCTCTAGATGTTTCCGTTCAATCACAGGTCTTAAATTTGTTAAAAGAACTTCAAGATGAGTTTGATTTAACCTTCTTGTTTATCGCTCATGATTTAAGTGTAGTAAAACATATGAGTGACCGAATTGGAGTAATGTACTTAGGTGGACTAGTTGAAGTAGCGGAGAAAAGTAGCTTGTATGCCGAGCCGTTGCATCCGTATACACAAGCTTTAATTTCTGCTATTCCTGAGCCAGATCCAAGAAAAAAGAAGGAAAGAATTATTCTGGAAGGCGATGTGCCAAGCCCGATTGATCCGCCAAAAGGGTGCACCTTTCATCCTCGTTGTGCTCATGCAATGCCTGAATGTCAGCAGGTTAAGCCTACTTTAAAGGAGGTGAAGCCTGGGCATAGAGTCGCTTGTCATTTATACAACTAGCAGAAAAAAACTATTTCCGGGGGGAAAACAATGAAAAAGTCAGCATTTTGGCTTGTTTCTGTAATGTTGATCATGTCTCTATTTTTAGCAGCATGTTCGAAGGAAACAGCTAACGAAGAGCCAGCAGAGGGTGATAAGCCAGCTGGAGAAGCAAAAGAAGGCGGTACAGTAACATTTGGTTATACTCAACCATTCAAAGGTGTTTTATCTTATGCATATTACGAAGGAGAAGATGATGTTAATGCTCTTCAATTTATGCATGAAGCTTTAATCAAAACTGGTGATGATTTAACACCACAACCAAACCTTGCTACATGGGAACTTTCTGAAGACCACATGAAATTAACGTTTAAGCTTAAAGAAGGCGTGAAATGGCATGATGGAGAAGAGCTTACTGTAGAAGATATGGAGTATGCTTGGTACTTAATCGCAGATCCAACTTATGAAGGTGCACGTTTTGCTAACGTAGCTATGATTAAGGGTGCTCAAGAATACCATGATGGAACAGCTGAAACAATTGAAGGTATTAAAGTAATTGATGACTACACAATTGAGGTAACAGTTACAGAACCATCTGTAAACTTACTAGATAATATCTGGGTATATCCAGAACCAAAGCATTACTATGGAGATATTTCTTCTAAAGAACTACCAGATTCTGAACAAATTCGTAAAAACCCAATTGGGGTTGGACCTTTCAAGGTTAAGAATATTGTTGCTGGTGAAATGATTGAGTTTGAACGCTTTGATGATTACTGGCAAGGTCCTGCGAAATTAGACGGAGTTGTTTACAAAATCATTGACGGATCTTTAGCACAAGGCTTAATCCAAAACGGTGAAGTAGATGTTATCGAAGCACCGAAGGATCAATGGGCAGCAATTAAAGAGCTTCCAAACGTAAATGCAGTTGAAGCAGATGCAATGTCTTACAGCTATATCGGATTTGACTGGGGTCATTACGACACTGAAAAGGGTGTAGTTGTATCTGATAACCAAAAATTCCAAAACAAAGCTTTACGTCATGCAATGGCTCACGCTATTGATCGTCAAGCATTTATCGATGGTTTTGCAAACGGCTTAGGAAAACCATTAAATACACCATTCCCTTCAGTTTCATGGGCAAAAATTGATGATTCTGAAATTAATGGATATGAATTTGATGTAGAAAAAGCAAAAGAATTACTTGATGAAGCTGGTTACAAAGATGTAGATGGCGATGGTTTCGTTGAAGATCCAGAAGGAAAGCCATTTACTGTGAACTTTGATGCAATGGCTGGTGCTGAAACTTCAGAAGCACGTGCTCAATTCATCATTCAATCTTGGCAAGCGATTGGTCTTAATGCAAAGCTTAACGGTGGAGCATTAAAAGACTTTAACTTATTCTATGACACAATTGAAGCTGATGATCCTTCTGTTGAAACATTCATGGGTGCATGGGGACTTGCTGCAGATCCAGATCCAGCAGGAATTTGGTTATCTACAGACAAGTGGAACATGTGGAGATGGTACTCTGAAGAGTCTGATGAGTTAATCAAGAAGGGTGTAACATTCCCAGAAGATGAGAGCATGGATATTACTGAGCACCGTCAACAATATTATGATGAGTGGCAAAAACTAGTTAACGAAGAGTTACCAATCATTTTCTTCGAACAACGTGTTGATCCATGGGCAATCAATAAGCGTGTTCAAAACGTAAAAGTTACTCCATTCGGAACAGAAGACTTCCATTTATGGGCTGTAACGGAGTAATGAAAATTACATTTTAGTTTGATAAGGGGAATTGAGCATGCTACAATACACAATTCGTAGACTAATAGGTATGATTCCAATTATTTTCCTTATCTCAGTAGTGGTATTTTCCCTGGCAAAGCTTATGCCAGGGGATGCCCTATCTGGTAAAATCGATCCACTAAATTCAGATCCAGCTTATATAGAAGAAATGCGTGAAAAGATGGGATTAAACGACCCTATTCATGTACAGTACATTCGCTGGATGAGTGGAGTGGTCAAGGGAGATTTTGGTGATTCATTCGTACACAAACGCGAAGTAATGGAATTGGTTGGTGATCGCCTTCCAAACACAATCATTTTAGGAGTATCTGCACTTTTAATCACGTATTGTTTAGCTTTTTTAATGGGGAGATTTTCAGGGCGATACGCATATAGTATCGGGGATTACCTCATTTCAGGATTTAACTATTTAGCTCTAGCCATTCCGAGCTTTGTTGCAGCATTAGTTGCTATTTATATTTTCTCTATTAATTTAGGTTGGGTACCTGCCACAGGAAGTATCGGCTCAGGTGTGGAACCTGGTACATTTGAGTATTTTATTAGTAAAGCGAAACATACGATATTGCCGGCTCTAGTGCTAGGATCTCTCGCTACTGCATCCTATACACAATTTTTGCGTAATGATATGATCGAAAGCTCTCGTAAAGATTATGTTCGTACTGCAAGAGCGAAAGGTACGAAAGAATCAACGATTTATAATAAGCATATTTTAAGAAATTCCATTATCCCAATTGTTACGTTATTAGGATTTGATATTGCCAGTATTTTTGGTGGTGCAATTATTACAGAAACCATCTTTACATATCCGGGAATCGGGTATCTGTTTGTTGAGTCAGTTAATGCTCGTGACTATTCTGTTATGATGGCGATTGCCATGATGTTAACGGTTCTAACATTAATAGGTAATTTAATAGCAGATCTATTGTACGGATTAGTAGATCCACGAATTCGTTTAAGTTAGGGTAGGTGAGAGAATGGAACCAGTTACACAACCAACTACAGCGGCTGTTGGGAGCATGATTAAGCCTCCGAAGAGCCAATCACCATGGGCTCTCGCCCGCCGGAAATTTTTGAAAAATAAAATAGCCATGATTAGTTTGGCATTTTTAATCATTGTTACTTTGTTATCTATCTTTGCTGAGCCTTTAACGGTCCCAGTCGAAGAAACAGCTAAAATCAATCTTACTCAGATGAGTAAGGAGCCATCGGCTGAGCACTTTTTTGGAACAGATAAGTCTGGAAGAGATGTGTTTGCTAGAACCTTACACGGTGGGCAAACGTCACTATTACTTGCATTCTCTATTACGATTTCAGTCATAACTATCGGTTCTATTGTTGGTGCGACTGCAGGTTTCTTCGGTGGATGGGTTGATAATGCGTTAATGAGATTTACTGATTTTATGATGAACTTCCCATTTTTACTATTTGTAATTGTATTAAAGTCGATTTTCTTAGAATCTAGCACAGCTACCCTAATTTTTGTTATTTCGGTACTGAGCTGGACAGGTACAGCTCGTCTCGTTAGAAGTAAGGTAATGGCTGAAAAGGAAAATGAGTATATTTTAAGTGCGATTTCAATTGGATGCTCGCCTTTTAAAACGATTACAAAGCACTTACTTCCAAACGTTATGTCTACAATAATCGTACAAGCAACATTAACGTTAGCTGTTATGATTGTTGCAGAAACAGGTCTTAGCTTTTTAGGTTTTGGTGTACCGATGAATATACCAAGCTGGGGAAATATGCTTCAGGAAGCACGCAGTCCTGATGTGTTGACTAGTAAATGGTGGATTTGGATTCCGCCCGCAGCAGTGCTAACTGGCACGATTTTATCCATTAATTTTATAGGTGAAGGGTTTAAAGACGCCTTTAACCCTAAATCAAACAGATAAATCTACCAATTCAAACTGGTAGATTTTTTTTGTCTACATAAGTTGTCCACTAGTAACATATGTATGTAGAAAAGAGAGCTGGGGGAAGGGCGATGGAGAGAGTGGGGAAATCTCTATGATTATGAGGGTTTTCCTTTTGCTTACTGGTTTTGGACTAGCAGTACTCGGGGGGATAAGTACAGTTGCATACCTAAACTTATTAACGACAGGATATACGATGATGGACTATCTTGAATTTATTAAGGGTCGTGTAGAGTGCTATCTATTTCTAGTTGGTATGTTGATTATATGGTTAAGTATTTATTTTCCGGGTAAAGAGGAATAAAACATAAATTGGATTAAGATTTCATAAAAGGAATAAATTAACGGTAACCTGCCCATACTGAGTGACAAACAGTTTGTGAAGTGAGGGGTTAATTCATGTTGTATCTTCATGATGTTTGGGTAAATTGGTTTGAAGGAGAAGAGAACGGATACAATATCTGTCACTTTCATGAGTGGCGGAAAGATGACGGAGTCGAACTTCTAGATCAGGTTCCATTGTTAAAGGTTGAGTCAGTGTTGTTTAACTATATTGAAAATGATCTTTCTGAACTCCCGCAGCAGCTATTGGACGATGTTTATCAAAAGGCATATTTACGTAAAAATCACGAGCGTATACAGCTAGAATATTGCTTTGTCGTCACTGATGGTACGGGAATATTAGTAGTGGATACTATCGGCTACAATATACCTATTCGAAAGAGTAGGTTGATTCCACGGCAAGAGCAGCTAGTTTATGAGATGATCGATAAGCATGACACCATTCCGTATGCATTTAATGATCATTCTTCATTAAAAGAATTTCATATTTTATCACCAGCACCAGAGCTAATGAACGGGTTAACTAGAAAAGAGAGACAACTAAAGCAGTTGTTATTTATGGCCCTAGACCAGCTTCACTCATCAAATAACGCCGCAGAAGTAAGATACTGGTACACAGAGTGGAATCCAGAAAAGTATTCGGAGATTCAAGACCTAACATTTGAAAATGTTTGGCAGGAATTATATGAAAATACAAAGTACGGTTGGTCCTTAAAGCATGAGAACTTTTGTGAAAACTTAATAAAAGGGCAGCCCTTCTTTGAAAAGTTATGGGAGATGGAGCATGGTCCGAAAGTAAATTAAAAAGGCTGGATATCCAGCCTTTTTAGTTTACTTTCTTTTTCTTCCTAGCCCCATGGCGTTTTCCATTTTCTTAACCATTTTACTAGCAACTTGATTTGCTTTAGCTGCGCCTCTATCAAGGATTTCATCTAATTCAGTAGATTCCATTAACTGATGGTATTTTTTCTGAATCGGTTCAAATTCAGAAATTAGAACTTGTGCTAGTTCTGATTTAAAGTCTCCGTATCCTTTACCTTCATACTGATTCTCTAATTCTTCAATCGTTTTTCCAGTTAGGATGGAGTAGATTGATAATAAATTCGAAACCCCTGGTTTATTTTCTTTGTCAAACTTTACTAGCCCTTCAGAGTCAGTAACAGCGCTTTTAATTTTCTTTTCTATTTGCTTTGGCTCATCCAATAATGAAATAAAAGCCTTTTGATTAGGGTCAGACTTACTCATCTTTTTCGTTGGATCTTGTAAGGACATAATACGAGCGCCAACTTTTGCAATTCGTACCTCTGGAATAGTGAAAATATCATTGTACTTCTTATTAAAGCGCTCCGCTAAATCACGTGTAAGTTCTAAATGTTGCTTCTGATCTTCTCCCACTGGAACAAGGTCCGTGTTGTAAAGCAAAATATCTGCAACCATTAATGGTGGATAAGTAAGTAATCCAGCAGAAACCGCGTCTTTCCCAGCAGATTTATCTTTAAACTGTGTCATTCTCTCAAGCTCTCCAATATAGGATATACATTGGAACATCCAGCCTGCCTGTGCGTGTGCCGGAACTTCAGATTGAATAAATAAAGTTACTTTTTCAGGATCTAATCCAACCGCTATGTATAAGGCAGCGAGACTACGAATATTTTTTCTAAGTTGCTGAGCATCCTGAGGGACCGTAATAGCGTGTTGGTCTACGATACAGAAATAACAGTTATATTCATTTTGAAGCTCAACGAACTGTTTTAATGCTCCTATGTAATTTCCTAGTGTTATCATTCCGCTCGGTTGGATACCAGAGAAGATGGTTTTCATGAAAGTTCCTCCTTTTAAGTGGAAAAAACCACCCCTCCAATCTAATACAAGGAAAGAGTGGCAAAATATTAACCACAAACTTAAAATCACTCATCAATTATGTAATAAGTTGCTTATTAAAAATTATAAGTAACTATTCTCTTTTAATCAAGAACTACCGCTTATATATAGTAGAAGAAGAGCGCTAGTAGACAAAGAGCTAAATTTATAAAACCTACAAACAGTAACGGAGAATATTTAATAGTAATTATTTGTGATAGTGGTCTCATTTCATCCACGTTTTCTCTTGTTACATCTTTTTCAGCAAAAATTAATCGAAAAGATTTGGTTACGACGTCAAAAAATCCTGTGTTCACTGTAAAAATTGCTAATGAGATAAATATTAGCAAACTTGATATATAGAAGCCTTTATTAATGTAGTTTAGAAGTGAAATGCTATTACTGAAAAACATTAGGATGAAAATAATTAATTGAGAGCATAATAAAAGAGCTAAATTTAGCTTTGTTTTAACCGTTTTCATTAGGTAATCCTTTCTAAAATTATTATATCTGTAAAACAATAAATCAAAAAACTAGTTGGTCGGGTTAGATATTCTTTTTCTAATAAATGCTAATTATATCATAGTATATCTAAAGTCGATGTTAACAATTATAACAATAGTGTAAAATTTTTTTGAAAAAACATGTACAAACCGTAAATTAAATGTATAATAACTAATGTACAACTTTTCAGAAAAAACAATCTAAGGAGGTCTATCAATGAAAAAGTCAAAATTTTCATTGCTTTTAGTCCTTACACTAGTACTTAGCATGTTTTTAGCTGCATGTTCTGGTGGCAATAAAGAGGACGAGGCAACACCTGATAATGATTCAGAAGCAACAGGTTCTGAATTAGCTGAAAACCAAGAAATCACAGTATTAGAATCTGCTGAGATTCCATCAATGGACTCTGTGCTTGCTGAGGACACTGTAGGTTTCACAATGATCAACAACGTTAACGAAGGTCTTTTCCGTTTAGACCAGGAACAAAATCCAATTCCTGCATTATCTGACGGTGAACCAACTGTTAGCGAAGACGGAACTGTTTACACATTCAAACTTAGAGAAGCTAAATGGTCTAATGGTGATGCTGTAACAGCTAACGACTTCGTATATGCATGGCAACGAGCACTTTTACCTGATTCTGCTTCATTCTACGGTCCATACATAATGACTGGAGTAATTAAAAACGCAGATAAAGTGAAAGCTGGAGAAGTTGACCCAAGCGAGCTTGGAGTTAAAGCTTTAAGTGATACTGAATTAGAAGTTACACTTGAAAAGCCAGTTGCTTACATCAATGCTTTATTGGCTTTCCCTACATTCTATCCACAAAATCAAAAGTTTGTTGAAGAAAAAGGCGCTGATTACGCAAAGAATGCTGAAAACCTAATCTTTAACGGTCCTTTCAAAATGACTAAGTGGGATGGGGTTGCTGCTACTGAGTGGACTCTTGAAAAGAACGAAGAGTACTGGGATGCAGAAAATGTTACTTTAACTAAAATCAACTATAATACATCTAAAGATCCACAAGCAGCAGCAAATGCTTTCGAAGCAGGACAAGCTGATGTAACACCAAAATTATCAACACCTGCGGTTATCTCACAATATGAGGGAGATTCTCGCCTTGTAACTTGGTTAGAGCCAACTGAATTCTGGTTAAAGTTTAACCAAGAAAATGAAGCTCTAGCTAACAAAAACATTCGTATGGCTCTTGCTCTAGCATTCGATAAAGATGCTCTAGTAAACGATATTCTTCAAAATGGTTCTCTTGCTGCAAACTACGCAGTTCCTGCTGAGTTTGTAAAGCATCCTGAAACTGGTGAAGACTTCCGTGCTGCAAACGGAGACTACAACACTTATGACGCTGAAAAAGCAAAAGAATATTGGACAAAAGGTCTTGAAGAGCTTGGAGTTGAAACTCTAGAATTAAACTTCCTAGGTGGAGACACTGAAACTTCAAAAACAGTTGATGCATTCATTAAGGATCAACTACAAACAAACCTTGAAGGTTTAACAATTAACTTAGAAAGTGTTCCATTCTCTGTACGTCTTGACCGTGAGGATACTCAAGACTATGATATCCTTCATGCAGGTTGGGGCCCTGACTATCCAGATCCAATGACATATTCTGATCTTTGGTTAACTGGTGGCGGACACAACAAAATGTCTTACTCTAACGCTAAGTATGACGAGTTAGTTAAATCTGCTCAAAATGAATTAGCTGCTGAGCCAGCTGAGCGTTTTGAAGCATTACAAGAAGCTGAGAAGGTATTAATGGAAGATGCAGCTCTTGCTCCAACATACCAACGTGCTTCAAACCTATTAGTGAACGAAAAGCTTGAAGGTTTTACTTACCATATCTTTGGACCAGAGTATAGCTGGAAGTTTGCAAAACTAAATAAATAATTTACCATATAATTAATATGGTGAAATGATGTACAATGAAATAGGAGAGAGAGTATATTCGCTTAAATATACTCTCTTTTTCCCTGTCATTAAATTGTCGAAAGATGGGGAAAATTCAAAATAAATAGGAGGTGCACGAATGGTTAAATATATAGGCCAAAGGGTCATTTATATGTTAATTACTTTGTTTCTAATTGCCTCAATGACGTTTTTCTTAATGAAGCTTATTCCAGGAACACCATTTAAAAACCAAGCGAAAATGTCAGATGAGCAACTAGAGATGATGCTTGAATATTATAAGCTTGATGAACCAGTTCCGGTTCAGTATGTGGCGTATATGACAAACTTAGTTAAGGGTGACTTAGGTACTTCTTATCAATTTGCCAATACACCAGTATCAGAATTATTAGGTGCAAGGATTGGTGCCTCTGCTTTATTAGGCTTTCAAGCACTATTAGTAGGTACGATTGTCGGTATCATTCTTGGGGTATTAGGAGCGCTAAGGCAAAATACGTGGGTAGATTACGGAACGACGTTTATAGCCGTTATTGGTAAATCCATTCCTTCGTTTGTTTTTGCTGGATTGCTTCAGTATTATGTAGGTGTAAAACTAGGTTGGTTCCCTGTTGCGTTCTGGAAAGGTCCTGAATACACGGTTATGCCAACGATTGCACTTTCCATGTTCCCAATTGCCATTGCAGCTCGTTTTATGAGAACTGAAATGGTAGAAGTATTGGGTTCTGATTATATAACACTAGCAAGAGCTAAAGGTGCAAACTATTTTGAAATCGCATTTAAGCATGCTTTAAGAAATGCTTTAATTCCAGTTATTACTGTATTAGGTCCGCTTGCTGTAAGCTTAATGACCGGTTCCCTTGTTATTGAAAAGATTTTCTCTGTTCCAGGACTAGGAGAGCAGTTTGTAAAATCTGTTCAGGTGAATGACTATTCGGTCATTATGGCGACAACTTTGTTATTTGCGTTCCTATTTATTGTTGTTATTTTAGTAGTTGATATTCTTTACGGCTTGATTGATCCAAGAATTCGTTTAGCGGGAGGGAAGAAATAATGGCACAATTTGATGAGAAAATCAGCAAAGACCAATTTGAGCCCGCTATTATTGATGCATCAACAAGTGAGCGCATTTCCAAACCAAGTCTAAACTATTGGCAAGATGCGTGGTTACGAGTTAGAAAAAACAAAGGTGCGATTGTAAGTTTAGTAGTTATCGGAATTTTAATTATTATGGCTTTAATTGGGCCATCATTAAGTAAGTTTGAGTTTGATAAGCAAAACACGAAACATGCTAACTTACCACCTCGTATTGAGGCATTAGAAAATATATCTTGGTTACCATTTGATGGAACAAGAACGTTAAAAAATGGTAATGTGGTAAATCCATATGAGCAAAAGCAAATTGAAGAGTACTACTGGTTTGGTACGGATGCTCTTGGAAGAGACCAATTTTCTCGTGTTTGGAAAGGGATGCAAATCTCCCTATATATCGCATTTTTAGCGGCTTTTATTGATATGGTTATCGGTGTTGCCTTTGGTGCTATTTCTGGTTACTTTGGTGGGCGTATTGATAATATTATGCAAAGAATCATTGAAGTACTTTCGGGAATTCCAAATCTAGTCATTGTTATTTTGATGATTATTGTATTAAAGCCAGGTATTATCTCAATTACAGTAGCATTGACCATTACCGGTTGGGTTAGTATGGCGCGTGTCGTTCGTGCCCAAGTATTAAAATTGAAAAACCAAGAATTTGTTTTAGCGTCTCGCACACTTGGTGCTAGCCATGCGAAAATTATCTTTAAACATTTAATTCCTAATCTCGCAGGTGTTATCATTATTAACACAATGTTTACGATACCTAACGCAATATTCTTTGAAGCCTTCTTAAGCTTTATCGGTTTAGGTCTTCAAGAGCCATTAGCATCATTAGGAACACTTATTGATGAAGGATTTAAATCAATGATTGCCTTCCCATACCAAATGCTAGTTCCTGCGATTATTATTTCTGTCATTATGATTGCATTTAATATGATTGCAGATGGTCTTCGTGACGCGTTAGATCCTAAAATGAGAGACTAAGGCAGGTGAAATAAGATGTCAAAAATATTAGAAGTAAATAACTTAAATATATCTTTCCATACGTTTGCTGGTGAAGTAAAAGCGATTCGTGGAGCTAACTTTCATCTTAATAAAGGTGAAACTCTTGCCATCGTTGGAGAATCTGGTTCAGGTAAGTCTGTAACAACAAAGGCTATTATGCGTCTTTTACCTGAGAGTAACTCTGAGATTAAAGAGGGTCAAATCTTATTTGATGGAAAAGATTTAACGAAATTATCGGACAAGCAAATGCAAGCGATTCGTGGTAAGGAAATTTCTATGATCTTTCAGGACCCAATGACTTCTTTAAATCCAACAATGACAGTTGGTAAGCAAATCATAGAACCAATTATTAAACACCAAAATATGAGTAAATCTGCTGCTAAGCAACGTGCCATTGAACTTTTAAAGCTTGTTGGAATTCCTATGGCTGAGGAACGCTTTAAACAATATCCTCATCAATTCTCTGGTGGGATGAGACAGAGGGTTGTTATCGCGATTGCTTTAGCATGTAATCCAAAAATATTGATTGCTGACGAACCAACTACTGCTTTAGATGTAACGATTCAAGCACAAATTTTGGAACTAATGAAGGATTTGCAGAAAAAAATTGATACTTCTATTATCTTTATTACGCATGACTTAGGTGTGGTTGCCAATGTTGCAGACCGAGTAGCAGTTATGTACGGTGGGAAAATTATTGAGATTGGTACAGTAGATGAAATTTTCTACAATCCGCAGCATCCGTATACATGGGGTCTAATTAGCTCGATGCCTGATTTGGATACAGCTGAAGATGAGCTTTATGCCATTCCAGGATCACCACCAGACCTTCTTAACCCTCCAAAGGGAGATGCGTTTGCACCGCGTAACGAATATGCGATGAAAATTGATTTAGAACAAGAGCCTCCAATGTTTAAAGTTTCGGATACACATTACGCAGCAACATGGCTACTTCATCCGGATGCTCCAAAGGTAGAGCCGCCAGCAGCTGTTATGAAGAGAAGAGAAATGTATCCAGGTTACAATAATAAATAAGGAGGTAAATCAATGGAAACTAGAAAGAAATTGCTTGAAATTAAAAATTTAAAGCAATACTTTAATGTCGGTAAGCCCAACGAAGTCAGAGCGGTTGATGGAATTAGTTTCGATATATATGAAGGTGAAACATTAGGCCTCGTAGGAGAGTCAGGGTGTGGGAAATCTACTACTGGTCGAACAATTATTCGACTTTATGATGCAACAGACGGAGAAGTCTTATACGATGGGGTTAATGTACATGGGAAAAAATCTAAGGAAGAGTTAAAGGCATTTAATCATAAAATGCAAATGATCTTCCAGGATCCATACGCTTCATTAAATCCGAGAATGAAAGTTTCTGATGTAATTGCTGAAGGGATCGATATCCACGGTCTAGCAAAAACGAAAGAAGATCGAATGAACAAAGTGTATGAACTATTAGAAACGGTTGGATTAAACAAAGAGCATGCGAACCGTTATCCACATGAATTCTCAGGTGGTCAAAGACAACGTATTGGTATTGCTCGTGCTCTAGCAGTTGATCCAGACTTCATCATTGCTGATGAACCCATCTCAGCTCTTGACGTGTCAATTCAAGCACAAGTTGTTAACTTAATGAAAAAGCTTCAAAAGGAAAAAGGGTTAACTTACTTATTTATTGCACATGACCTTTCAATGGTGAAGTATATCAGTGACCGAATTGGAGTTATGTACTTTGGAAAGCTTGTAGAACTAGCTCCAGCTGATGAATTATATAATAATCCAAAGCACCCATACACTCAATCTTTGCTTTCTGCAATTCCACTTCCAGATCCTATATCAGAGCGTTCAAGAAAACGCAAAACTTATGATCCCAAAATGCATAATTACCATGCGGATGAATCCGTTGAATTACGTGAAGTATCACCAGGACATTTCGTTCTATGTTCTGAGAAGGAATTCGCACAATACATGAAATAAGAAAAACGATCTCGAAGACGAGATCGTTTTTCATTTGAAGAAAGATATGCTATAGGTTATCATAAGTAAAAAGTGAAGCGCTTACGATACGTGATAAAGAGATAAATATATTATTTTCTTTTTCCGCCAACTTGTTTCCAGCCGGTTTGAAATTTTGCTGATTGGTCTACAAATTCTGTTTTTTGCTTACCACCAAACAACTTCTCACCAATTCCATTTGTAACGACTCCTAAAACAGCGGTGATTCCAATAATTAATAAGGCAACAATGGTAAGGTCGGTAATATAATTAACCATAATAAACCTCCTTTATGAATAACTGGCGTAAGCGCGGTTATGTAATTCCCACTACTTTCTATTCTAAAGAATTATCCTTAGTATGAAAAGAGTAATATTAACAAAAAATTGTATCGTAAGAAATCTTTCTATATTCAAATATAGTTCATAAACGATAAATCCATTAAAAGGAGTATTATATGCACTGGTATGAAAAATTAAATCAATATTTTCCAATTGAAGAAATGAAGTCAAAGGAACATATGGAAACCCTTCTAAAAGAGAAATCGTCTATATATCACAAAGACGAAGGAAAGTATCACGTGTTAATGTATGCGGAATTTGACCAGTTTCTATTCATTGATTATTTATATGTTTCTGGTGAAGCGAGAGGGAAGGGGTTAGGACATCAACTTTTAGATAAGCTGAAACAGAAGGAAAAACCAATCATTTTAGAAGTTGAACCAATTAACTATAAAGATAGCGATACAGAAAAGAGATTACGTTTTTATAAACGTGAAGGTTTTGAACATGCAAGCAAAATTGGATATGAAAGAAGATCGTTAGCAACAAATGAAGTGAATACCATGGAAATTCTTTATTGGTCACCTGGACATGAAAGCGAAGAGGCGATATTTGAAGGTATGAAACAAGCATACAAATTGATTCACACATATAAGGATATTGAGTTTTATGGAGAGTCATATGAACCAGTAGAAGAGGTATTAAGTTTTGACCAAAAACATGAGACAACGGACCTATTAAAAGATATTTAATGAACATTGGACAGTTGCCACTGTGAGGTGACTGTTTTTCATTTTCATTAGCTAACTGAGAATTATATTAAGGTTTACTCCAACTAAAATCTGGGTAAATAAAGTAGAAACATAAAAATACTCGTATTTTTTTAAAAAAAGTAAGGGAAAAATGAAACTTTTCTCTCACCTTTTACGTATATAGACTATCTAGCCAATAAATTTGTTGTATTTATCGTAATTTAAAACTTTCGAAAAAAGGATACCTTTTTACTCAGATTTGATGTATAATAATTAATATAAATTACTAATTTAAAGTGATTTTAAATAATACGTCAAATGACCAAAATATCTCCCAACATAGATTTTATAAGTTAAATTTAAAGGAGTGTGAGTTAGTTAATGGTAACATTATACACTTCACCAAGTTGTACATCATGCCGTAAAGCGAAAATTTGGCTAGAAGAACACGATATTCCTTATACAGAGAGAAATATTTTTTCTGAACCATTATCTATTGATGAAATCAAAGAGATTCTTCGAATGACTGAAGATGGAACAGATGAAATTATTTCAACTAGATCAAAAACGTTTCAAAAGCTAGATGTTAATTTAGAGACTATGCCTCTTCAGGATTTATTTGAGTTGATCAAAGATAACCCTGGTTTACTGCGTAGACCTATCATAATTGATGAGAAGAGACTTCAAGTCGGGTATAATGAGGATGAAATCCGTCGCTTCCTACCAAGAAGAGTCCGAACGTTTCAATTACGTGAAGCTCAACGCTTGGTTAATTAAATGATTTTAAACCTTCGATTGGAATCGAAGGTTTTTTATCTATTATTGGTTTAAAAATAGCTATAATAGATAATTATGTAGGAAGAAAAGTATTAAATATGGGTGTTAGTTGGTTTTTTGAAATGTGTAACATTTTATTTCCCTTTATTGTATTTTTGTCATAAAATATAAATACGAGGCAACAATACGGTTAACATATGCCTCAGGAAATACTAAAGACTAGATCGTTTTTCTGCATGAGGGTAAGTCCCTTCCAAAAATGCAAGAAGGGAGAGGTTAGTGTTGGAAATCGAACGTATTAACGATAATACAGTCAAGTTTTATATTTCATACGGGGATATTGAAGAAAGAGGATTTGACCGTGATGAAATCTGGTATAATCGTGAAAAAAGTGAAGAGCTTTTTTGGGAAATGATGGATGAGGTTCATCAAGAGGAAGAATTTATGATTGAAGGCCCTCTTTGGATCCAGGTCCAGGCTCTTGACAAAGGTCTTGAAGTTCTCGTAACAAAAGCACAAATATCAAAAGATGGGCAGAAGTTCGAACTTCCTATCACAGATGAAAGGCTGAAAGATATTCCTGTAGATGAAAGAATTGAGGAATTGCTTGATCAGCATTTTAATACAAAAGCAGACGATGAAGATGATGATTCATACGAAGATACACTTGAGTTCCTGATTGCCTTTAAAGACTTTGAAGACATAATATCACTCTCAAATCGTAATATTTTAGAAGACTTATCAACAAAATTATATTCCTTCGAAGGTAAATATTATTTATATGTTGATTTTCCAGAAGAGGAGTATGATGAAGAGGATATCGATAATAGCTTAAGTTTATTATTAGAATATGGACATGAAACAGCGATCACCATTCATCGTGTAGAAGAGTATGGAAAACTAATTATGTCTGAGAATGTTTTCTCTGAAATAAGAAGACACTTTAAATAATCATCCGATTTCAATAAATGAAATCGGTTTTTTACTTTTTGGACAAAGAGTTTATCCTCTTACTTTTGAGGGAATAGTAAGGCAATGTTTTAGAGGGGGTAGCTATGAAAAATTTCGTTAGAATTCTTTTATTTATTGCGGTTTTAGCTATTCTTTATTTTCTTCTCCAAGGAAAAGTGTATGAAGGATTATTCCGATATATTAGTATTCTAACTACATTATCAGTTATTTTTATTGGAGCAGTAATTTTTTTAGAAAATAGACATCCTACACAGACATTAACATGGTTAATTGTACTAGGTAGTTTTCCATTAGTAGGTTTCTTTTTTTATTTGCTGTTTGGAAGGAACCATAGAAAGGAAAGAATGTTTCGTCGTAAATTTTCCCTGGACCAACAAAATTACTTGAAATACGAACGTGGAAGAGACCCTATTAGTGAAGAAAAGATAAAAGTACTGGGAGAAGATCAGCAAAGGTTATTCCATTTAGCCCACCGTATAGGCCATAGTCCGATATCATTTGCCACATCTACTAAGGTGTTATCGAATGGCGATTCCACCTTTTATGAAATTTTAGAAGAGCTTAAAAAGGCTATGCATCACATCCATTTGGAATATTATATCGTTCGCCACGATGAGATTGGCCAACAAATAAAAAACATCTTGATCCATAAGGTGAAAGAAGGTGTGAAAGTTCGCTTTCTATACGACGCTGTGGGATCGTGGAAGCTGCCGAGCGTATACATACAAGAGCTTAAAGAAGCTGGTGTGGAGGTCGTTCCATTTGGTCCGGTTCGTATCCCTTTCTTAAATAGTAAATTTAACTTTAGAAACCATCGTAAAATTATTGTTATAGACGGGAATATTGGGTTTGTTGGGGGATTAAATATTGGTGATGAATATTTAGGTCGTAATGATTCCTTTGGATTTTGGAGAGATACACATTTACTTGTCAAAGGAGAAGCGGTAAGAACGTTACAGTTAATTTTCCTTAAAGATTGGTACTATATGACGAATCAAAGTTTTCTTAATTCTGAATACCTTTCACCTGATCTTGAGGAGAACATTCATGGTGGCGTTCAGTTAATTGCTGGTGGTCCAGATAATGAACATAGTGTGATTAAGACGATCTTTTTTGCTATGATTACATCCGCAAAGGAATCTGTTTGGATTGCTTCTCCCTATTTCATTCCAGATGAAGATATTTTTTCAGCAATAAAAGTAGCAGCATTAAGTGGTATTGATGTACGTATTCTTGTGCCTTATAAACCGGATAAACGGATTGTTTTTCATGCTTCCCGTTCCTATTTTCCAGAGCTTTTGGAGGCTGGAGTCAAAGTGTACGAATACGAAAAAGGATTTATGCATAGTAAAATATTAATTATCGATAAGAAGATTGCTTCGATAGGTACATCGAATATGGATATGAGGAGTTTTCATTTAAACTTTGAAGTAAATGCCTTTTTATACGGTACAAGAAGTGTTGAAATGTTAGTCCATGAATATGTAAGTGATATTACTTTTTCTAGGCAGATCAATCTTGCTCAATTTACAAAGCGTCATTTTGGATTAAAGCTGTTAGAATCTACATCGAGGCTATTATCTCCACTTTTATAAAAAATCTCCTAGCCGAAAACAGCTAGGAGATTTTTTATGGAGGAATTAACGAGTAAGGAAGAGAATTATTAAGCAGAAAGGAGATGATTCATTGTTAACGGCTAAAAATCAATATGGAGAGACCGTTTATATTGGTGAATTGATAAAGAAGGAGGGAGTACATGGATTAAGGGAAAACCATTATTTTTGTCCAGTATGTAAGGGGAAAGTAATTGTTAAGCTTGGTGTTCAGCGAATCAGTCACTTTGCTCATGTTCAATTGTCACCTTTATGTGTTGAATACGATCGAGAATCTGCGTATCATATGCAAGCAAAAATGCAGCTCTTTCAATGGCTTGAAACAGAATGCTCAAAAGCTGAATTGGAAGTATTTCTACCTGAGATCATGCAAAGACCAGATCTTATGTTTACGTTCCTAGGAAACACATACTGTGTTGAATATCAATGTTCCCCGATATCAGAGGAGATTTTTGAAAAGCGGACAAATGGGTATTTATCAAGTGGTATGACACCTTTATGGATACTAGGTGCAAATAGAGTTCATAGGAAACAAACCAATCTAATTACTCTTCCAAAATTTCAATCCTTGTTTATTAAAAGAAATAATACAGGAGACTGGTATTTACCATCATATTGTCCTAGTCTAAAGAGCTTTATTTCGATAACGAATTTGCACCCGCTTTCTCCACATACGATGCAATGTGACTACGATGTAATTCCTCATTCTCAACTACACTTACCTCAATGGTTAAACCCAATTTTTCAGAATACCTTTTATGTTTATAACTGGCGTAAAGGAATTCAACATGTAAAAGACAATATTATTCGTTTTCACACACACAAGCTCTTCCTGCAGGAGCTGTACAGGAATCAACTTCACCTCTATCTCCTCCCGCCCTATGTTGGAGTACCACTAAAAGATAATCTATTACTCGAAACCTCCCCAATCATTTGGCAAATGTATGTTTTATTAGATAATATATTTTCGAAAGAGGTAGGGATCATCCTTACAAAAGAGGACGTGTATAAACAATTAATCAAGCGTATAAATAGGAACCATATTAAAGTTAGAAACCATCTAAAGCCAAGTGTGGATCAACTATTGGCATTAATTCGAGAGTATTTTTATCTATTGATCAAGTGCCAAGTCCTTAATGAAATCAAGCCTAATGTATATAGGTATGAGAACCCTATGTCTTTTCCGAGTACTATTAGTGAAGCTAGTAAATTTGAAGAACAATTTTATAAGAATCTTACTAATGAAAAGATTGTTTGGTATTAATGAACTCGCCGCTGTTAACATACACTAGGGTGTAGTGGATTTTTCCTAGATAGAAGCAGGATTTTATTAATTGGTGGCGAATACCAAAAATAGAAGTGAGTAGATTGGAGGAATAACAATGGCAAATGAGACGGCAGTAAAGAAACTTCCCACTAGAAGTGAAGTACCATTGGAGGACACATGGAAACTAGAGGATATTTTCCAATCAGATCAACAATGGGAAAGTGAATTTCAAGAAGTTAAACAGTTAATTCCTTCTATGTCAAGCTATCAAGGAAAGCTTGGGGAAAGTGCGGATTCTTTATTTCAGGCTTTACAAGCACAGGATCAATTGCTAGAAAGGATTGGTAAGCTGTATACATATGCTCATATGCGTTATGATCAGGATACCACCAATTCCTTTTATCAAGGCTTAGACGACCGCATCAAAAATCTCTACACGCAGGCAGCAAGCACACTTGCCTATATTGTTCCAGAAATATTGTCTATTGACGAAGATAAAGTAAAACAATTTCTAAATGAAAAAGAAGAATTAAAGCTTTATGAGCATTCTTTAGATGAATTAAACCTGCAAAGGCCACATGTATTATCTGCAGAACAGGAGGCCCTTCTTGCAGAAGCATCAGAAGTAATGAGTGCCTCAAGTAATACTTTTGGTATGTTGAACAATGCGGATATTCAGTTTCCAAGTATTAAAGATGAAAATGGAAATGAAGTGGACGTAACTCATGGTCGCTATATTCGTTTCCTCGAAAGTGCGGACCAGAGAGTAAGAAAGGATGCTTTTCAAGCTGTTTATGATACGTATGGAAAGTTTAAAAATACTTTTGCTAGTACATTAAGTGGTCAAGTTAAAAAAGATAACTTTAATGCAAGAGTACGCAAATATAGTTCAGCAAGACATGCAGCTCTAGCGGCTGATAATATTCCAGAATCTGTGTATGAAAACTTAGTTAATACGGTCAATAAAAACTTACATTTGCTTCACCGATATGTGAAACTTCGGAAAAAGGTATTGAAACTTGATAAAATTCATATTTATGATCTTTACACGCCGCTTGTAAAGGATGTAAAGATGGAAATTCCTTATGAAGAAGCGAAAGAACTTATTATTAAAGGCTTAGCACCACTTGGTGATGATTATCTAAATGTATTAAAAGAAGGTTTTACCAACCGTTGGGTAGACATTCACGAAAATAAAGGGAAAAGAAGTGGCGCGTATTCCTCAGGTGCGTATGGAACGAATCCTTATATCCTTATGAATTGGCAGGATAATGTTAATAACTTGTTTACTCTTGCTCATGAGTTTGGTCATTCGGTACACAGCTATTACACTAGAAAAGAACAACCATATGCATACGGCAGTTACTCTATTTTCGTAGCAGAGGTTGCATCTACATGTAACGAAGCACTACTGAATGATTATTTATTAAAGACGATTGATGATGAACAGAAACGTCTGTACTTACTTAACCACTTTCTAGAAGGATTTAGAGGTACCGTGTTCCGCCAAACGATGTTCGCAGAATATGAGCATTTAATTCATAAAAAGGCACAAGATAATGAAGCGTTAACAGCGGATCTTCTTACAAAAGAGTACTATGAACTAAATAAAAAGTACTTTGGTGAAGAAGACATAGAAATTGACGAAGAAATTGGCTTAGAATGGTCTCGAATTCCACATTTCTATTACAATTACTATGTGTATCAGTACGCAACGGGGTACAGTGCTGCAACAGCATTGTCTAAACAGATTTTAACAGAAGGTCAACCTGCAGTTGAGCGTTATCTAGACTTTTTAAAGTCAGGTAGTTCAGATTATCCGATTGAAGTTCTGAAAAAGGCTGGAGTTGATATGACGAGTTCTAAGCCAATTGAGGAAGCATGCAAGGTATTTGAAGAAAAGTTAAATGAAATGGAAGCATTATTATCATAAAAATGAAGTCCCTTCCGACCAGTCGGGAGGGACTTTTATAAACCCTTAAATCGTTTCCGTTCATTTAAAAAGAGAACTAGGGACAGTAAGGAAAGAAATAATAGGGGTGCTGTAATTATGAGAGGGAAAATATTTAATAAGCCAAAAAGATTTAGTATAAAAGAAATAACAATAAATAAAACGATCAGCCATAAGCCGATGGTTCGTGCCACAAATCATCACTCCTTTTCCTTCTCTATAAATATATTCGTTTGTCCCAGTAATCATTCATAGATTATGACAATATTGTGAAATAGCGAGCACAATTATTGTCGAATAATCTAATTCGTGATATATTATTGATGTGAAGTTGATCACAAGCAAACATATACCCCTTTGTTTGACCGTGAAAAATTTCTCCCATCCCCTTTGTTCGTATTTAAATAGAGAAAAGGCCATTTACAAACAGACAGGTTTGTATGGCCTTTTCTTTTTTTACATAGTTTTAGCGCTATTCAATATAGCGCCAAAACATACCATATTTAGCTGGAACTTGTTCAACAATTTGTTTTAATTGTAGCTTTTTCATTTCTTTTTCGGCTTCATTTATAGACATATTATAAACTACCGTGATTTCCTTTGTTGCCACGAGTTTAAAGCATTTGAGAAAGCTCTCTAAAGTAGGAGGGGTACTTTTCTCGGGCTTCATTGGTAACATTTCTTCAAGTATTTGCTCATATACCTCATACGGATAATATCCGGTAATCTTGATTCCTTCGTCTTCAATATTCTCATTAAAGAAAACCAAGGTTGGGATTTCGTCCACTTCCATTTCAGAGGTGATTTTTAAGTCACATTGAAAGGCTTTGCCAGCTGATTCCGAATGAATATCAAGAACAAATTCATCGACATCTAATCCGGTGGAACTAGCCATTTCCTTTAATACCTCAAAACTTGAGATATTTTGTTTTTCTAGAAAAATACCCTCCTGTAATTTTCTTAGAAAGCGAATCCCGGCTTTTCTTCCTTGCAATTCAGCCGCTTTAATAGCTATAGAGGCTAAATGAGGAGACGAAATAGGGTTGTCAAACCAAAGACTTCCATCACAAGACATGCCTGTTCGGCTTGCAGTTTTTTCCCATAAGTCTGCAATGTTTTCATATTTTTGCTTTTTGCTCATATTTAATGATGCAAGGCGACCGCTTAAAATATATTTAATTGAAAAGAAACGACCATATTCAATTTGTAGCTTCTTTATAATTGGCTCAAGTGCCCAACATTCTGGACATAGAGGATCAATAAACATATAAATTTCAAGCGGCTTCTTCTCATTTCCATGGCAATAGTAGGAGGGAGTCGTTGGCAATGTTTCTCGATTCCTCACGTTCTCTCACCTTTCATCTCTTCATTTTCATCTGTATTTATCATATGCTGAGCTGTTAGCACAAGTCTCGCATAAAATTCATCTCGGATAGGACCGGTAAGGCCAACCTCATCCATAGCTTCGCGCATACATCCGAGCCATGCTTTTGCTCTAGTCTCCGTTATTTCAAATGGTAAATGTCGAGCTCGCATCATCGGGTGCCCATGCTCATTTGTGTAAAGAGTAGGTCCACCTAGATATTGTGTCAAAAACTGCTTTTGTTTTCTCGCTGTTTCCGTTAAATCATTCGGAAATATGGGAGTCAGATCTGGATGTTGCCCAACTCGATGATAAAAGGCATCAACTAGTCGATGCAATGTTTCTTCACCGATCAAATCAAAAGGTGTAAGCATGTTTCCGACCATATTAAAAACTCCTTTAAACATATCTTTTTTCGTTTGTTAAATAGTTTGCAATCGAGCTTCAGCGGCTAGTCCCTCGGGGTCATAAGCCAAAGCCCTACAGAGGTCAGGACCTCTTTCAGTCTTCGTCTTATGCCTGTCGGGCCTAACCAAGCCGCCTACGCATCTATCCAATTGATAGTACTATTTTATCAGTGCGGAGTTTATATCACAAACAATGTGCATTAGGAGGTTATTTCCTATCGGCTATTACGCATAAAAATACCGTCTGTTTGGTAACAGACGGTGTATTTTATGCTAGCAGGTGACTCGTAACCTTTCTAACATAATTTTGAGTTTCTTTAAATGGAGGAATTCCTCCATACTTGTCCACATTTCCAGGTCCAGCATTGTATGCTGCTAAAGCTAATGTTGTATTGCCGTTATATTTATCTAGCATTTGCCGTAGGTATTTGCTGCCACCAAAAATATTCTCTCTTGGATCGAATACATTAGTCACTCCAAGTCCTTTTGCAGTAGCAGGCATAAGTTGCATTAAACCAGAAGCTCCTGCACCACTAACTGCATTGGGGTTGAAGTTAGATTCTTGTTTAATAACTGATTTAATTAAATTTACAGGTAAGTTGTATTTAGCTGCTGCCTCTTGAATAATTGAATCAAATTCAGTTGAACTTCCAGTACTAGAAATTTTCGTCATATTGATAGGTGGTAATGAAGGTGTTTGATTTAAAAGGGTGGCAGTTGTAGAAACACTCGCTTGTCCACTTAACTGGGAAAGAGAGTTGCCTTTCTCTAACAGCATCTCATTCATTAGGTCTTGAAATATATTTCCAGATGATGAATTAGATGAAGAATTGAAATTTTGTAATGCCTGTAGTTGGAGCATAATTTTTAGTTTATCTATATTCATTTGACACCTCAATGAAGTGAGTATTTTTGATTGTAAAACCGTTTAATTTTATTTTCAGTAACTCGAATGGGAATTTGAAAGGTTTGGAGAAGTTGTTTGAAAGCTAATTCACCCTCTACCGGATCCTCGACCTCATATTCTAGCTCATAATCTTCTTTTAATAAATATAAACTATGGTCTAGAACTAATAAACCACCTTTATATTGTAACTCACACCGTTTTGTCGTTAAAGAACCAAAATATTGAAGCTTATTGATAGGAAAATCGTTTTTTTCTAATTGTTCCCTCACGATTCCATTTGGAAGGGTGGCACCTTGTAACATCGCGAAGGCTACGTCCTTTGTTAATTCTTGATTTGTTTCAAGAAGGCCAACCACTAAGGGCTGTTTTAATGTAAGCTCAAATCGCCCTTCCTTTTCACGAATTCGTAAGGCACTGCCTAATTCTTTTAGTTGAAATTTCTCTGTGTCAAAATAATGGTTAATTTGCGTATCAATCATAGTTTCATTTATCAAAAATTCGGTTATCAAATGAAGGTATTCCTCTTTCGTGAGCATGTTTTTAAATTCAATTTCGATATGTTGGCTCAAGATTGTTCTTCCTTTCTCTACTCATGCTATGTTTAATTATCGGTTGTTACGTGTTCAATTTCAATATGTGATTGCATGTGAAGTGGATAATTCAGCCACTTATGATAAAATAGGGGAAGTGTGGAGGTATTAAAAATGAGAGAAAAAATTTATGTGGAAAAAGCAATCAAAACTGAAAAAAATGAAGTGATATTAGTAGTAAACAATGATTATTCGATAAAAGAGCTAAGTGCAACAGGTCAAGTACTTGTTGATTCAAATGAATTGGCTTTTGTATACATTGTTGAAAAAGATGACAGCTTTATGTATATTGAGCTAACTCTCAATACATGGCCAATCTTAAAAGAAGGATTGGGAAACAATTGCGAATATAAGCTTTCTAATGGTGAAGAAACTATTGTGTTACCAAACCTGCAGGAAGAATTATTGTACTTAATTGACAATATAAAAGGTAATAGCAACTATGGAGAGGAAATGGTTACAAAAGTAGAAGAGTGTTTTTGTAACTAATATCACCCACCAATATAAAAAAATGGTCCGGATGAGGTGACTTTATGAAGCACTGGGAAAAATTCTTGGCTCCCTACAATCAAGCGGTGGAAGAATTAAAGGTAAAGCTCAAAGGGATGAGACGGCAATTCGAAATGAAGTCCTCTCACTCACCTATTGAATTTGTTACTGGTAGAGTAAAGCCAATCGCAAGTATCTTAGATAAAGCCAATCAAAAATCAATTCCCCTGGATAAGTTAGAGACAGAAATGCAGGATATTGCAGGCCTTCGGATGATGTGTCAATTTGTCGATGACATAAAAAGGGTTGTGGAACTTCTTCGTCTTCGAAATGACTTTGAAATTGTTGAGGAAAGAGACTATATATCTCATAAGAAAGCAAGTGGGTATCGTTCTTACCATGTTGTTGTACGATATCCAGTTCAGACGATTCAAGGGGAGAAAAAGATACTAGTTGAGATACAGATTCGAACACTCGCAATGAACTTTTGGGCAACGATTGAGCATTCCCTAAATTATAAATATCGTGGGCAGTTTCCAGAGGATATTAGAGTAAGACTACAAAGAGCAGCAGAAGCTGCTTTTCGACTTGATGAAGAAATGTCCCTTATTCGTGGGGAAATCCAAGATGCACAAGCATTCTTTTCAAGGAAAAAAGAGCTGCATCAAGAGGGAAATAATTAATTATAGAAGAGAGCGAACTTGGTCATGAAATTTGCGATTACTTCAAAAGGAGACTCAAAATCTAATACTCTCATGCATAAAATGAGAACTTATTTGCAGGATTTTGAACTTATATACGATGAGGATCAACCAGATATTGTGATTTCAGTTGGAGGAGATGGAACGCTACTATACGCGTTCCATCGCTATAGTAGCCGCTTAGATCGAACAGCATTTGTTGGTGTTCACACGGGACATCTAGGTTTTTATGCCGATTGGATCCCAGAGGAAATTGAGAAGCTTGTCATTGCAATTGCTAAAACACCCTATCAAGTCATTGAGTATCCATTGTTAGAGGTAATCGTTCGTTACCAACATGGTGGAAGAGAAACGAGATATTTGGCGTTAAATGAATCCACTGTCAAAAGTGTGGAAGGTACATTAGTAATGGATGTAGAAATACGGGGTCAGCAGTTTGAACGTTTTCGTGGTGATGGACTTTGTTTGTCCACTCCATCTGGAAGCACCGCGTATAATAAAGCGTTAGGTGGAGCGATTCTTCATCCATCATTACCTGCTATACAATTAGCTGAGATGGCATCGATTAATAACCGTGTGTTCCGAACAATCGGGTCCCCACTTGTTTTACCGGCTCATCATACATGTATGCTAAAACCGGTAAATGGACCAGATTTCCAATTAACTATTGACCATTTAACTCTTCTTCATAAAGATGTAAAATCCATTCAGTTTCGTGTTGCTGATGAAAAGATACGCTTTGCTCGTTTCCGACCATTCCCATTCTGGAAGAGAGTAAGAGATTCTTTTGTAGCGGATAACTAACAAGCAGGAGACCGTACATGTCACAATTTAAACTTCAATGGGTTATTGATGAAATACACGCAGGGATGTTAATACGGGAATATTTAAAAGAGAAAGATATATCAAAAACAGCTCTAACTGATATCAAATTCAATGGTGGCCGTATTTTGGTTAATGGAGCGGAAATGACGGTTAGGTATGAGTTAAAACAAGGAGATCTTCTTGAAGTATATTATCCACCTGAAAAACATAGTGAGGGGATCGTAGAAGAGAAGATCCCCTTATTCATTCTTTACGAAGATCCATATGTATTAGTAATTGATAAGCCGGCTGCCATGAATACTATTCCTTCAAGGGAACATCCTACAGGCAGTGTTGCTAATGCATTAGTTGGGTATTATCAATCCATTAATCTTCAATCAACGGCTCATATAGTTACACGGCTTGATCGCGATACTTCTGGCATTGTATTGATTGCAAAGCACCGGCATATTCACCACTTGTTTAGCAAACAGCAAAAGAGTGGGGGGGTTCACCGGACTTATGAAGCATTTGTTCACGGAGCTTTGCCAACAAAGAAAGGAACGATTACCGCACCGATTGGAAGGAAAAAGGATAGCATCATTGAAAGAGAAGTTACGGATGATGGCCAATATGCTTGTACCCACTATATTGTTAAACGTAACTATCCGTTATTTACTCACATCCAGCTACGTCTTGAAACAGGTAGAACTCATCAAATAAGAGTGCATATGAAACATATTGGACATCCTCTTTTGGGTGATGATTTATATGGCGGATTACGAGAACTTATACAGCGGCAGGCATTGCATTGCCGAAAAATTACCTTTTTTCATCCCATTTATCAAAAAGAAATGATGTTTTCCTCTCCATTACCAGAAGAAATGACAAGGCTTTTTGAATAATTATCTTTTCGTTTATTCAAAAGGCCTGAATTTTTCGTGAACAAAAGGCATGGAAGAAGGGACTGATATTAGCTCCATCTCCGGGTAACGAAGGGCAGTTAGTTTCCCTCCGAACACAGCGCCTGTATCAATATTATACGTATTATTCACAATTCTTGGCTCCCTAACGGGTGTATGACCGTAGACGATCGTTGCATTTCCATGATATGATTTTGCCCAATCTCGTCTAACTGGTGTGCCATCGGGATTCGATTTTCCAGTGATATCACCGTATAGAACGAATGTTTTTACTTTTTCACCTTGTTTCCCAATTAAATCCTCTTTTATGCCAGCGTGGGCGATAACAAGCTTTTTATTATCTAACACTTGATAAAGAGGAGAGGACTCATAAAGACGAATGAATTTGTCACAAATTTCGTTTTTTTCTTTTTTTGCTAAATCCTCGTATTCTGCAACAGTTGTTTCAAGACCATGAGTTACTTGAACGTTCCTACCGAGAAAAAATCGATAAAGTTTGTTACAATGATTACCCGGAACGTAATATCCGCTTTTTTGATCCATAACGATGGAATAGACAAGTTCGACCATTTTAAGGGATTGTGGGCCACGATCTGTTATGTCCCCAACAAAAGCCAGTTTACGTTCTGAATGAAAGGGACAATCGTTGCTCCACTCATATCCTAAATTATTTGTTAGCAGCTTGAATTCCTCAAAGCATCCATGAATGTCACCAATGATATCTAATTTCATTTTTTACCTATACTCTCCTTTCCCGTCTCTACAAACTATTTTCTCATAAGTTTCATCACATTATGATTCTACACCGAGTGTTTTTTCATGTTTGGTTTAGGGAAAGGTAAACTACAAATATGAGTGTATGGGGAGGAAGGAGGAGAAAAAATGGCTCATAACAGTCTAGAAAAGAAACAACATATTGATTTTGATTTATTATTCGAATCTTTACAAAATGAAGATATAGGGAAATTTCGAGAAGAATTTTTAGAATTACATCCATATGATCAAGCTTCATTTTTTAAGGATTTGGAAGAAGATATCCAAACTAAGGTCTACCATTATTTGTCACCGGAAGAGATGGCTGGGATTTTCGAGAATATAGAAATTGAGGATGAAGATTACAAAGAAGTTCTTTCGCAAATGACACCGACTTATGCTGCTGAAATGCTTGCTAATATGCATGCTGATGATGCTGTAGATGTTCTTAATGAGCTGAGCAAAGACCAAGTTGCGAGTTATCTTGCTATTATGGATAATGAAGCAGCTCAAGAGATTAAAGAGTTACTTCACTATGAAGAGTATACAGCAGGTAGTATTATGACTACAGAGTTTATCTCGATTGCAGCAAATCAAACCATACGTTCTGCGATGTATATTTTAAAAAGGGAGGCCCCAACCGCTGAGACAATCTATTATCTGTTTGTGGTAGACGATGAAAAGCGGTTAGTTGGTGTTATCTCCCTTAGGGATTTAATAGTCAGTGATGATGATCAGATGGTAGAAGAGATTATGAATGAACGTGTTCATTCTGTTTCGGTTGGAGAGGACCAAGAGGAAGTTGCAAGGAAAATGAAAGACTATAATTTCTTAGCATTACCGGTTGTAGACTTTCAAAATCATCTTCTCGGAATTATCACCGTTGACGATGTAATGGATGTTATGGAAGAGGAAGCATCTGATGATTATTCAAAGCTAGCGGCTGTCTCGGGAATCGATAGTTTTGATAGAGGCCCACTCTCCGCTGCGAGAAAAAGACTGCCGTGGTTAATTATTCTTTTGTTTTTAGGAATGATTACTGCAAATTTAATGGGGCGATTTGAACAAACCTTAGACCAAGTAGCAATATTGGCGGTGTTTATTCCACTGATTGCAGGTATGGCAGGAAATACAGGTACTCAAGCCTTGGCTGTTGCTGTTAGAGGACTAGCAACTGGTGATTTAGAAAAAGAGGAGAAATCAAAGCTAGTTGTAAGAGAAGCAGGAACAGGTGTGATAACAGGAACTACTTGTGGAATGTTAGTGATGATTATTGTATACCTATGGAAAGGAGATATCTTCTTAGGTATGCTCGTAGGGATATCCATCCTGCTGACTTTAATCGTTGCCACACTAGCTGGTGCATTAGTTCCGCTAATTATGCACAGACTCAAGGTAGATCCTGCTGTTGCATCAGGTCCTTTTATTACAACGGTAAACGATATTATTAGTCTTCTCATTTATTTAGGTATGGCTACTATATTTATGGGATATTTGATTAGTTAGGGGGGGAAACAAATGGAACATGGTGCTTCCGTTACATCACTATTAATAGTAGTGGTTGTTGCATTCTTAACACCAATTCTTTTGCATCGGTTTAAATTAAACTTTATTCCAGTGGTGGTTGCTGAGATCATTGTCGGTCTAATCATTGGGAAAAGCGGTTTTGATATTGTTCATGAAGACATGTGGCTAGAAACATTGTCGACTCTTGGATTTATTTTTTTGATGTTCTTAAGTGGTCTTGAAATTGATTTTTCTGCTTTTAAGAAAAGTGGAAATAAAGATCAGAAAGGCAGTAGTAAGAAGGAACCGAATACCTTTCTTGCTGCAACCATTGTTTTCATAGGTATCTTTATTGTGTCATTGGCTTTATCGTATCTATTCGTACTGGCAGGATTTATTGAGAATGCGTTTTTAATGACGTTAATTATTTCAACGATTTCTTTAGGTGTTGTCGTACCGACTTTAAAGGAAGGAAAATTAATGAAGACCAATATTGGTCAGATTATCCTACTAGTGGCGGTAATTGCTGATTTAGTTACAATGATCTTGCTAGCTGTCTTCGTTTCCTTATATGGAGGTGGAGATAGCAACACATGGCTACTACTCGTCCTTTTTGCTGTAGGAGTTGGTTTATTTTTTGTTGCGAAGAGATTTAAAAACAATAAAATATTGGAACCACTCTCCACAGGAACCATTCAAATTGGTACCAGAGGAGTATTTACTCTTATTATTGTTCTTGTTGGACTTTCTGAAACGGTTGGAGCGGAGAATATTCTCGGTGCGTTTTTAGCAGGAGTACTCGTGTCATTATTATCACCGAATCAAGAATTAGTTCATAAGCTTGATTCCTTTGGTTATGGATTTTTAATTCCGATATTCTTTGTAATGGTAGGAGTTGGTTTAAATATATGGGAGCTATTTAGTGATCCGAAGCTCATAATACTTATCCCTCTTCTGTTGATCGCTTTACTCTTATCAAAGCTTATCCCTGCTCTATTCTTAAAGAAATGGTATGATTTCAAAACCGTTATGGCGTCAGGCTTTATTTTAACCTCAACACTTTCCTTAGTGATTGCAGCTGCTACAATTGGGGAGAGAATGGGTGTCATTACGAATGAAATGAGTGGAATGCTTATTTTAGTAGCAGTCATTACATGTATATTCACACCAATTGTGTTTAAAAAGCTGTTACCAAAGGAATCGGTACAAGTCAAAAAACTAAAGATAGCTTTTATTGGTGCCAATCAATTAACCATGCCAGTCTCCAGACAACTAGAAGATAGTCTTTATGAACCAACGATTTATCATACACAGCAAGAAAAAGTGACATATAAAATTGCGGACTCACTGTTTAACATTGTAGAAATTCCAGATTTTGAGCTTGAAACACTCGAAAAGAAAAATGTACTTCATGCAGATATTATCGTTGTTTCAACGGGTAGTGATGAAATCAATGCTCAATTAGCATTGGCATGTAAGGAAAGAGGAGTAGAAAGGGTTATTGCAAGGATTGAAACACATGATTTAGAGGAGGATTTAAAAGCTCAAGACGTAGAGGTATTCTCTATCTTCCTGTCAACAAAGGCATTGTTACGTGCATTAATTGAAACTCCGAGCGTATTGAATATCCTTACCAATCAGGAAACCGCATTATATGAAATCCAGTTAATGAACGTACAATATGAAGGAATGACACTTAGAAAGTTCCCGTTTACAGGAGATGTCATTTTTGTGCGGATTTTCCGTGGAAAAGAAACCATCGTTCCTCATGGAGATACAGAGCTTCACTTACATGATCGTTTAATTGTAACAGGTTCTAAAGAGTATGTTGAAGAGTTAAAGAGGGAGTTAGAATTCCTTATGTAAAAGTAGTCTGCTGGTGGCCCCCAGCAGACTACCTTTATCAATAAGGCTTTTCTTTTTGAAAAAAATCATGTAATATTAGTACTAGGTACTAATAACAGATTCTTATTTAGGAGGATATACATAATGAACCTTTCTTTAAAAGGAAAAAATATAGTTGTAATGGGCGTTGCTAATAAGCGTAGTATCGCATGGGGGATTGCTCGCTCTTTACATGATGCTGGCGCAAACTTAATCTTCACGTATGCAGGAGAGAGGTTTGAAAATGAAGTTCGTAAATTGGTTGAAACGTTAGAAGGTCAACAATCTCTTCTAATTCCTTGTGACGTCACTTCTGATGAGGACATCGCAAAATGCTTCTCATCGATCAAAGAACAAGTTGGAACAATTCATGGTATTGCTCACTGTATCGCGTTCGCAAACAAGGAAGAACTGCAAGGGGAATACATGAGTACAACTAGAGATGGCTTCTTACTAGCTCATAATATTAGCTCTTATTCATTAACAGCGGTTGCGAAAGAGGCAAGAGAGCTAATGTCAGAAGGTGGAAGCATTGTTACGCTAACATACCTTGGTGGAGAGCGAGTAATTAAAAATTACAATGTAATGGGTGTTGCAAAGGCTTCTCTAGAAGCAAGTGTAAGATACTTAGCCAATGATTTAGGACCAAACAATATTCGTGTGAACTCTATTTCAGCTGGACCGATTAGAACATTATCAGCTAAGGGTATTAGCGATTTTAATTTGATTCTTAAGGAAATTGAGGAGAACTCTCCTCTAAGACATGCAACAACACAGGAAGAGGTTGGGGATACAGCACTGTTCCTATTTAGCGACCTGTCACGCGGAATGACTGGTGAGAATCTACATGTAGATTCTGGATACCACTTACTATCTAGATAATAAAAAAATCCTGCTTCTTATGGAAGCAGGATTTTTTTATTGGCTCTTTGATGTTTGAAGTAGTTGCCCGACAGCTACTTTTTTTATTATTTGATTTTTGTTCATAATAACAATTTCATCGTCAAGCTGGACAATGACGGGTTTCAGTGTTCTGTTTTTATTTAATTGTGTATGTGTGCGTCTGATCTTCTCTATAAGTGTTTCGTCAAGTTCTGCGACAGGAAAGCTTGGTCTGGAAATATAATACCCTTGTCCGCAATCAATTCCCAATTGAATTACAGCGTCTAGCTCTTCTTCCAATTCAATGCCCTCCGCAATTATTATTGAATCCATTTTCTTTGCAAAGGTTACAAATGCATCCAAAATATGTTTTTTTACATTGTTTTCATGAATTTTACTAATCAGGGAGCGATCGACTTTTATATAATCAGGTTGAATTTCTGAAATAGCTTGGAGGGAAGAATAGCCTGCTCCAGCATCATCAACAGCAATTTGAAATCCTTGGTCTCGATAATGATATAGAACCTTCGTAAAGGCTGAAAAATCCTCAATTGCACTTCGCTCAGTTATTTCAAACACAATGTTTTGAGGGGATAGTTTATATTGTTTAAGCAAGGATACGGTGTGTCCAGGAGTAAAGCTTGGATCATAAATCACCTGAGGACTTAGATTAATAAATAACTTTTCGTCATTCCTAAGGATAGTTGAGCTATTTTCAAAAGCCAGTTCTCTTGCTATTTTTTCAAGCGTATATAACGAGCCATATTCTTCTGCATACTTAAATAGTTGAAGTGGTGATTGAAAGCTGCTCTGGATAGGACCTCTAGTTAACCCTTCGAATCCTAAGATGCTGCCATTAGTGAGATTAACAATTGGCTGGTAAACGGTTCTTAATTGTTTCTTAGCTAACAGGGTCCTAAACTCTTTTCGAATCTCTAAGTCACTATATGTATGAAGTTGGATAACGTTTTGACTAATTAATGCAGTTGAATTCATTGTAAAAAGCTCCTTTCCCAGGAAAAAGATCAAAGTGGCTCTTTTTCGCTCTATTTCGACAGTATCATATGAATTTATGAATTAAATGAAGAAATTGTAAATATTACTTTAACCTTTGAAATAATAGTGGATGGAAGAAACATACAAATGTAATCCAACATAAAATCTTCTATTTTTGAAAAAATAATTACAAGAATAAGAACAAAAGGATGGAATGATATGAAAAAATCACTCACTCTCACCTTAACTGTACTAACCGCATTGCTCACTTCCTGTAATTCTGACGCTACGCAGCACAGTGGGATGTCTTTAATTCAAAAAAGTGATCCCGATCCAATCATTCTTGATGAGAAAACAGATGATAAACATAAACTAGTGGCCTCAATAAAAAAGGATGTTGCTAAATTTGATGAACTTTATGATGTAGCTGTCATTAAAGGTGAGGAGGAAATATTAGTTGCTTATAAGGTAAAACATATGCAGCGTTTTCATATGGTCAAAATTGAAGGGGAAATTAATAAAATGCTTGAAAAAAAGTACCCGAAGGAAAATTTCATTGTCTCAAGTGATTATAAAATATTTTTAGAAGCTGTTGAATTAAACGATAAAATGAAAAACCCGAATTTTTCCGATAAGGATGCAAAGAAAAAGCTAGAAGAAATCATAAAGCTGAAGAAGGAACTTACTTAAGAAGGGAGCATGTGAAGGTGGGGAACAATAACCAAGAATCAAAAGAGGTAGAACAATATAAGCAATTTGAGAAGAATTTTGAAACAAAAAGACCAGTCTTTAAAAATTGTTTAAAGGCTTTTTTAGTTGGAGGATTCATCTGCCTGATCGGTCAGGCTATTACCTATTTTTATATTTATTTTTTCAGCTTTACAGAGCAAACAGCAGGAAATCCAACTGTAGCAACGATGGTGTTTATTTCGATGCTTTTAACGGGCTTTGGGGTATACGATCGCTTAGGCCAATATGCAGGGGCAGGTAGTGCAGTACCTGTAACGGGCTTTGGGAACGCAGTCATCTCCGCTGCAATTGAACATAGAACTGAGGGATTTGTTCTAGGTGTTGGAGGGAATTTATTTAAACTAGCAGGGTCAGTTGTTTTATTTGGGGTATTTTCAGCGTTTGTGGTTGCGTTAATTAAGACGATATTAATCAAACTGGGGGCAATATAATGCTGAAAGGAAAACAATCATGGGTTTTTAATAATCGCCCCGTTATTGCTGTTACAGGTGTTACTGGTGGTCCGTTCGAAGCAAATGGCAGACTATCGAATGATTTTGATGTTCTGTTTGATGATTTATGGATGGGAGAAGATTCCTATGAGAAAGCCCACCGTCACTTACTCGAAGTTGCAACGAATACAGCGTTCGAAAAAGAGGGTGTGACGGCAGATGATGTACAGTTTATGATTGCTGGAGATCTTATTAATCAAATTACTCCAACTAGCATTGCTGCAAGACAATTGAAAGTCCCATATCTAGGTATATTTGGTGCATGCTCGACATCAATGGAAGGACTTGCACTTGCCTCGTTTTTTGTTAATTATGGGGGAGGAAATTATATTCTAACAGGTGCTACGAGCCATAATGCGGCTGTTGAGAAGCAATTTCGTTACCCCACTGAGTACGGTGGACAAAAGCCACCTACCGCTCAATGGACCGTAACAGGTGCAGGTGTTGCACTGGTCAAAGCAAATCAGGGAAATGCAAGTGGGAAACCAGTTACAACATCAGCCACTATAGGAAAAGTCATTGATCTTGGGCTAACAGATCCTTTTAATATGGGTGGTGCAATGTCTCCTGCTGCAGCTGATACGATCTTAGCTCATTTTAAGGATTTAGAAATTGATCCTTCATATTACGACTTAATTGTAACAGGTGATCTTGGAAAAATTGGACATGAAACAACGTTTGGATTATTGCAACAGGAAGGCTTACCAATTAATAAAGAGCAATTTAAGGATTGTGGCATGTTAATTTACCATGAAGATCAGCCGGTTCAATCGGGAGGAAGCGGGGCAGGTTGTTCAGCAACAGTATTGTATGGCCATCTGCTAAATGAAATGAAAAAGGGGACATACAAGCGAATTCTAGTCGTTGCAACAGGAGCACTTCTTTCCCCGCTTACTGTTCAACAAAATGAAACCATTCCTTGTATTGCCCATGCTGTTTCTATTGAAATGAACGAATAAGGGAGGGAAGAAGATGCTCGCTATGTTTTTTTGGGCATTTGTTGTTGGAGGTGCAATTTGTGTAATCGGACAGCTAATGTTTGATGTAGCACGGCTTACCCCTGCACATACATTAAGTACGCTTGTAGTTATTGGAGCAGTGTTAGACGGATTGGGATTATATGAACCATTAGCAGATTTTGCAGGTGCTGGAGTAACTGTACCAATTACAAATTTCGGGAATACTCTTGTTCACGGTGCCCTTCAAGAAGCTGAACAGCATGGAATTATCGGGGTATTAACGGGCATGTTTGAGATTACAAGCTCAGGTATTTCAGCAGCAATCGTTTTTGCATTTATCGGTGCTCTAATATTTAAACCAAAAGGTTAAAACTTTTTTAATATAGGACAAAGCCTACACGTTTTCAGGTCACTTACATACGTTATAGTAAGTCAAGGAAAAGTGAGGTGACTTGATATGGGTTACGGTTACTGCGGCTACGGATATGGTGGCAGCGGCGGTGGATACGGATCAACTTTCGTATTAATCGTTGTATTATTCATCTTGTTAATTATTGTTGGAGCTAGCTTTTACAACTAATCTCCAAAACGAAGTGTAGGAAGAAAGATCGTTTCTGTACAAAGAAACGGTCTTTTTCCTGTCCAAAAATCACCCTTTTTATGTTTTGTTCATAAGATAAGAGTAGCTTAAAAAGGAGGCGTGGTTTTAAGAATGGATAATCAATTTTTCAAAAATGTTGAAAAGAAAACGGGCGTTAATATGAAAGACATTCTTGAACTGGCTGGTTCATTACAAAATGCAAACTTTAAAGATGAAAAAACAGTTCGCAATGTAATCAAACGTGTATCTCAAATTGCAAACAAACCAGTCACAAAGGAAATGGAAGATAAAATCGTTTCTTCTATCGTTGCTGATGGAAAACAGCTTGATTTTAATACGTTATCTAAAATGATTAATAAAAAATAATTTAAAAAGAGAAGCTCCCGAAATTGGAAGCTTCTCTCTTCTTTTTACTGTTTTATTTAGGAAGGATGGGAGTCAAAAATCTAGAGGGCTTAGCGTTTTTGCCTCTTCTCTTATGCGGTATCGCTATATAGCATTCTTCTCGAGCGCGAGTAATAGCTACATATAGTAGACGACGTTCTTCTTCAATTGGTGCCGACTCACCATTCCTCAAGGAGTCTAGTGCGTAGTCGTGGGGGATTCCTCCATCAACAACATCAAGAATATACACGACTCGGTATTCTAATCCCTTTGCTCGATGAATGGTGCTAAGGGTAATTGCCTGTTCAAGCTGTTTACTAAGTTGTTTTATTTCTTTATTCATAGCACTCATATGCTTCGTGTGGTCTAGGAAGTCGATGATTGTTTGGAAGTTTTTAGCTGCGACCTTCAAATCCCGAATATCGTCAGAGCCTTTTTCAAGACTATTTCCTTCATTGCCGCGCTTTTTTAGATATTCCCCAAATCCTACTTCCTTTTCAATGAATTCAATGCACTCTAGCGGCGTGCGTCCTTTCAAGCTTCTAATGGATGGTAATAGCTTTTTTAGCTTTCTTTCTTGAAAAGCATGTCCGGTTGTAATATTGGATAAGCATTCGAGCAAGGAGCAATCATTCAAAATGCTGTTTGCTTTTAAGTCAGTCATAACGGATTGTCTAATAAAGAGAACCGGGAGTATCTGACTGATAGCGTGCTGGTCATCCTCATTAATAATTAGACGTAGAAAGGACAACATGGATTTTACTAAATAACGTTCATAAAAGTTCTCGGAATCCAGATCTATTCGAAAAGGAAAGCTAGTTGTTGCCAGTCTTTCAAAAACTGCTCGGCTCCCGGTATTCGTTCGGTATAAAATGGCGATATCATTTGGAACATAACCGTTTTGTAGTTTTTCATTTATATCCTGAACAATCATGGTTGCTTCCTCTTCTTCATCAAAAGGATAAAACAACAAAGGTGAAAGAGAATGTTGATATTGAGCTTGCATGGTTTTTTTTCTCCGAGCTGTATTCTTTTCAATGATCCGATTAGCAGTTGAAATAATCTCATGTGAGGAACGGTAATTTTCGTTTAGGATAATCATTTTACTATTTGGAAAATCTTTTTCAAAAGATAGAAGGTAATTAGGGTCACTACCTCGAAATGCATAAATAGATTGATCGTCATCTCCTACGGCAAATAAGTTTTCAGTTTTCCGAGATAGCAATTTAATCAGCTCATATTGAACTTTGTTAATATCTTGAAACTCATCAATTAAAAAGTATTGAAACCGATTTTGGTACATTTCTAAAACATCAGGATGAGCGGTTAAATATTTATAGCAGCCGATGAGCATATCATCAAAGTCAAAAAGGTTCTTCTTTTCCTTTTCAGTTTCATAATATTTATATAAATGCAATACTTGCTCCTCCCACCGACTAGCTGTTTGTACATCCTGTGGAAGAAGAAAGGTATTTTTCCAGTATCCAATTTGTTGTAGAGCTAAATCGTATGCAAACTCCTTCTCATCAAGAGAAATTGTTTTTCCACCTTCTCTAAATATTTGGTCCTTTTGCCAATCCTTTTTTATCAGTTTAGAAGGATGCCATCTTTCTGGCTCATGGTAAGCTAGTATTCTATAAAAAATACTATGAAATGTACCAGTTAACAGCCTATTGATGTCTGTAGGTGAAAGGAGAGGATATTGGTTAAGCCTTTCTTTCATTTCAGTGGCTGCTTTCGCTGTAAACGTAACAAGCATAATTGATTTCGGATCTATTTTTAGCTCATAAAGCATATATGCAGCTCTTGTAGTCAACACTCTCGTCTTACCACTACCAGCACCAGCAACAACTAGGACAGAACCGTTTACCGTTGTAACTGCCTTTATTTGTTGATCATCAAGTTGGAAACCGTTGTTGAATAATCTTTTTATATAATGTGAGGTTATGTTTGATTCTTGCCGAACGGTTGGTTGAAAGGAGGGAGAAGCTTTTACACGTATTGATGGCTGAAACGTATGATGTTTGGCTGGAGATACAATCATACGTGTTACTGGTATTTTGAAGCCATTTCGTTCAACATATTCGATAGGTTCATTACCCATTTCAGCGGATTCACTCTCTAAATCTTTACAATCTGAGTGCTTCCGTAGCATATGATAAAAATAGGGCTCCTCTTGTATTCCTAAATACAGACGAACCTGTTCTTTACAAATGGGACAATGAAGTTTTCCCTTTTTAGCTTCATCATATACAAATTGATAGTTCTCTCTATCTAAAATGTCCAAATTAACTTTTTCATTATTTTTCATAGCAATTTTCATAATTAACCCCTTAAAATCAAAAACTCAATCGAACTCTATCATAACAAAACAATTACTCCTACATAAAGAAGAAAAAATAAAAGTTTTATTTTTCCAAAAGCTCATGGGAGATTTATGAAAGAGGTGAAGAAGATGGGCTATATTGCTCCAGTAGTTAATTTTCAATCAAATCAGTATATAGAGAGAAACTTAATAGCATCAAGAGATCCATATAAATATGAATCGGTAAATAGAGTGATTCCGATAAAAAGTGGAACTTCAGAGGGGAATCAGCACCAGCAATCCTCTTTTTCTAAGAAATTGATTCAAAGAGACGAAAGAAAAGTAGTAAAACCTTCAAATGATGCGTTAGCACATATATATGAGATTACAGGAAAAGGAAAATACTTTGACATAAGCATATAAAAAATGCCTCAACTAATGAGGCATTTTTTTTATATATATTTCTTCATTGTTCGATGTGGAATACCAGCATCCATAAACTCTTCAGATATGACTTCATATCCTAATTTACTGTAAAATGGAATGGCTTGTGTTTGAGCGTTTAATTTTAATGCAGAATATTTATTTTGTTTGGCATATTGTTCAATTTTATCCATTATCAGTTTTCCAGCTCCGGTACCTCTGGTCCCAGACAGTACACAGATTCGTTCCACTTTTCCGATCCCATCTAAATTTCGAAAGCGACCAGCACCTATAGGCATTTCCTGATCATAAAGTACGAAGTGAGTGCATTCATCGTCGTACTGGTCAATCTCTTCTTCCTCCGGTACTTGTTGTTCTTCAACAAATACCAATCTTCGAACACTAAAGGCATCCTCGAGCTGTTCTTTTGTTGTAACGATTTCTACATTCACTAATATCTATTCCTTTCCAAGCCTGAATGTCTCAAAAACAGTCCATGAGCCATTTTCTAATTGATATAAAAGATGGAAACGATCAACGTATTCATCGTGATTCATCTTCTGCATTTTTAATGATCCGAAAACATCCGAATGCTCATCATCTGATAATCTTTGTCCTAACGTTATATGAGGAACAAAGGAATATTCTGTAGCCTCTCCATACCCAAGGGCATCAATCGCCTCATGAAGATCCGTAATCTCGGTAGAAGGTTCTACTTTATAATAAATAACATTGTTTACGGGATGAAAAGAACTAAATTTCGGTATGTGAATATGTAAAGGAGAAAATCTTTTTGCGATATCTTCAAGTTTGTTAGCTAATGTTTTTGCCTCATCCTCGCTAGCTTCAAATGGCGCTTTTAATGTGATATGTGGTGGGATGAGTGAATAATGAGGATCATAGCGCTTTCTGTAAGAATTAGCTAAATCTTGAAGTGTTTTTCCAGGGAAAATAACAATTCCAAATTTCATTTTATGACCTCCGATAAGCTATGTAATATAGAAGAGTTGAATATTAATTATTATAACAAATTTTCAAAATCATTTATATAATTATACCCATACATGGTCCGAAATACCCTTTGTATTATGAGCCAAACATCGCTTTTAGGGACGTTCTCAAGTCTCCTTGCCAATATGTCCAGGTATGATCTCCATCAAATTCGTTATAAACATAGGAAAGAGAATGATTTTTTAAGTATTTGTTCAGTTCTCGGTTAGGTGTTAGAAAATCATAAACCTTATCGTTTGTCATTTTTACGGCCGTCTCGTTTTGTCCAATGCTATGGTAAATAGAGAGAAGGCTAGTTGTGTTTTCATTAACCACTTTTTCAAAGACGCTATTGTTAATGTAAGGGGATTGAAGAATGACCTTTCCAAATGTGTTTGGATATTTTATAGCGGCGAGTAGAGAAATAGTAGCCCCTAAGGAATCACCAATTAATGCCCGTCCCATTCCCATTTGGAAGGTTGGAAACTTTTGATCCAAAAATGGTATAAGCTCATGGGCCAAAAAGCGGATGTAAGCTTCATGCTTATTACCTGTCGGATGATATTTTTCCCTGCGATCTTCAATCGTAAGATAAGGAACTCCAACAACAATAAGATTTTCTATTTCTCTTTCAGAAAGTAGATCATCACAAAGCCTTGCCATTCTACCTAATTGGAAATAATCCTTCCCATCAGCTGTAACAAGGAGATGGTACTTATATAAAGGTGAAAAATTGGCTGGTTTATATACCAAAAGGCTTATCTCTTCTTTAAGTTCGTAACTGTAAAATAATAAGTCTTGGATCGTTCCTTTTAGGATATTCACTTAGTATTTCCCCCTAACTGGAATATAAAGGTACTACTAAAAATTCTATCACAAATATTGTATGTAAATAAATTTATTTTATCTTGTGTATAAATACTGTATAGAAATTACATAAATAAATAGAGTGTATTAGAATGAATCATAGAAAAGTTGTAGCAGATATGCTAGTTGTACCAAATTGTTTGACAAACTGATGAAGGATTATGATAAAATTGATACGAAAAACTGGAAATTTATAAAAGGGGGAATTCCATTGAAAAAGAAACGTTTTCTTCTCTCAACCGTTCTGATGTTGGTACTGTCACTTGTGCTTGCTGCTTGTGGAGCAAACAATGACGAGGGAAATGGTGCTGAGGATAGCGGTGATTCAGGTGCTGAAAAACCAAAGTTCATTAGTATCGTAACAGGTGGGACTGGTGGTACATACTATCCATTAGGTGGATCATTTGCATCGATTATTTCGGATGCAACTGGTATTGAAACAAACGCTGAAACATCAGGTGCTTCTGCTGAGAACATGACCACACTTAAAGCTGGTGACGCAGAAATTGCCTTTTCACAAACTGATATTGCTTCATATGCTAAAGACGGAAAATTAATGTTTGAAGGAAATGCAGTTGATAATGTTCAAGCAATTGGAACATTATATCCAGAAACAATTCAAATTGTTACTACTGCAAAGTCAGGTATCAGCTCTGTTGAAGACCTAAAAGGGAAAAAAGTTTCTGTAGGAGCTCCTGGTTCAGGTACAGCTGCTAATGCAGAACAAATTTTAGAGGTCCACGGTTTATCATTTGATGATATCGAGAAGCAAGATCTATCATTTGATGAGTCTACTGCAGGTATTCAAGATGGAACAATTGATGCTGCATTCGTTACTGCTGGAACACCAACAGGAGCAGTGGAAGGGTTATCTGCAACAGAAGATATTGTGATTGTACCAATTGCTGCTGATAAAATTGCAGAATTAATTGAAGCATATCCATACTATGTTGAGGACGAAGTTCCTGCTGGTACGTACGGACTAACTGATAAAGTGGCAACTGTTGCTGTTCAAGCAATGTTAGTTGTTCGTTCAGACCTTTCTGAAGATGTTGTATATGATATTACGAAGGCTATCTTTGAAAACCTGGATAAAGTGACACATGCCAAAGGTAAATTGATCTCAGCTGAAAATGCTGTAAATGGTGTAGGAATTGACATCCATCCAGGTGCGCAGAAGTATTATGATGAAAAAGGTATTAAAGCTGAATAATAAAGTAGTTTGGTGAAAATGTGACCGGCCGGCTTTTATAACCAATTAAGGTTATTTTGGTCGGTCAATTTTCGCTTTTTAGAGATAAATATGTATTAGAAAATGGACGTGTTACCATGGGGAAAGTGATTAAAAGCAAGTCCTTTCTAAGTTTATTCCTCAGTATGTTACTCATCATTTGTTTATCAATTATTCCATACAAAAAAGCTTTAACTTTTCAGTTAGAGAACACCGGTAAGGTTCTTGTGTATATTCCACTCGGTGACCATCCGGAATTTAAAATAAAATATACACACTCGATTCACCTATCAGACGTAATTGAGAGTTATCAAGTTAATAGCAATGGAGAAATTAAGCAGTTTGAACTCGAATACTCTGATTTTTCCATTGGGATGCCGGAAAATGCATCAAAAGGTGAAGTTTTTAAGCAAAAGAATGGAAAGTATTATATAAAAAATATGAATCGAATTTTTCCATACTTTGATTTAAGAACTGGAAAGATTCGTGCTAATCATACAGTAATATATGGAAACAAAGAGTACCCTTTAAACGAATATATACAGCCAGGTACTTGGGTAAGAATAAAGGTAACTAAGATGAACCTTTATCAACAATGGAAAGGAGTGAATCTCATTGACGGATAAATTCGAATCTCTGTCACAAGAACAGCAAGAAGAGCTTTTAGAAAAATATGATCCGGAAGCTGGTTCGAGAAAGCTAACAGGAATATTTGGTTGGATTGTATTTCTCGGATTATTATCATTTTCATTATTTCAACTTTATACAGGTATTTTTGGTATTCTAACTGCTCAATTGCAACGTTCTATTCATTTAGGATTTGCACTAGCTCTTATATTTCTACTTTTTCCTGCTAGAAAAACGAAAGGGAAAAAAAATAAAGTTGCTTGGTATGATGTATTACTAGCAATAGCTTCAGTTGCAGTGGGTGCCTATTGGCCTCTCATGATCGATGAGTTGGTATTACGAGTTGGTATGTTAACTGATATGGACTTCTATATTGGACTTCTTGCCATTATTCTTGTGCTTGAAGCAACAAGAAGGGCAGTGGGGTTACCAATAACAATTATTGCAGGACTTTTTCTTGCATATGCTGTATACGGACCATATATGCCGAGCTTCTTAGCTCATCGAGGGCTATCACTTGAACGACTTGTTCAAACGATGTTCTATACAACAGAAGGAATCCTGGGTACACCTTTAGGAGTTTCTTCAACGTATATCTTCTTATTTTTACTCTTTGGTGCCTTCCTTGTGAAAACAGGTGTTGGGCAGTATTTCAATGACTTGGCAGTATCAATTGCCGGAAAAAGAGTTGGTGGGCCTGCAAAGGTGGCTATTTTCTCAAGTGCTTTACAAGGGACAATTAGTGGGAGCTCAGTTGCTAACGTTGTTACCTCTGGTTCATTTACAATCCCTATGATGAAAAAACTTGGTTATAAAAAGGACTTTGCTGGTGCAGTAGAGGCAGCGGCGTCAACAGGTGGGCAATTAATGCCACCAATCATGGGTGCTGCTGCATTCTTAATGGTAGAATTTATTGGTGGAATAACGTATTGGGAGATTGCGAAAGCAGCTGCCATTCCAGCTTTATTATATTTTGCTGGAATATGGATTATGACTCACTTTGAAGCCAAGCGACTTGGACTAAGAGGCTTAAAAGATGAGGAAATGCCTAATCGTAAAGAGGTGCTTAAAAAGTTCTATTTATTAACACCGATTATCGCAGTTATTGTGTTAATGACATCTGGTATGACAGTAACAAGAGCTGCACTATTTTCCATCCTTGTAGCAATTATTGTAGGAGCTATTAATAAAGAAACACGTGTAGGTATTAGAGGGATTATTGAAGCACTTGTTGATGGTGCAAGAACAGCGCTTGGAGTGGCAGCGGCAACTGCTGCTGCTGGTATTATTGTGGGTGTTGTTACAAAGACAGGACTTGGATTAAAGCTTGCTAATGGGTTATTAGATCTTGCTGGTGGAGCGTTAATTCCAACATTAATGTTAACCATGCTCGCAGCGATTGTGCTAGGAATGGGATCACCAACAACAGCTAACTATGTTATTACGTCTACAATTGCTGCACCAGCAATCATATTGCTTGGTGTACCTGATTTGTCGGCACATTTATTTGTGTTTTATTTCGGAATCATTGCTGACATTACACCTCCAGTTGCATTAGCAGCTTTTGCAGCAGCGGGTGTTTCTGGAGGCGAGCCGATTCGTACAGGTGTACAATCAGCGAAGTTGGCCATTGCAGCATTTATCATTCCATATATGTTTGTTTTATCGCCAGAGTTGTTAATGATAGATACAACATGGTCGTACCTTATCTGGGTCATCTTCTCTGCACTTGCAGGTATGATGGCGATAGGTGCGGGGGTTATCGGATATTGGATGAGAAAGCTGTTCTGGTGGGAACGAATTGTTGGTATTGTTGGTGGAATTCTTCTTATCTATCCAGAAGGGGTTACTGACATCATTGGCTTGGTGACATTTGCCGTTTTAGTTGCACTTCAATTATTCATAAAACGACCTGAGCCATCAACAGCTATAGGTAAGTAATTTATTGAAAGAGCCTAGCCAATGTTAGGCTCTTTTTGTTTTATTGGGAAAACAGACAATATATTATTAATTTTAAACAATCTCTTTTGCTTTCGTAAAAAGCAATAAGCGCGGATCGTATGTGGATTGATTTCATTTACAATGATTGTTCGTTGAGTAATTTTTTGTTTGTCGGAAAGATAGATGATCTGTATAGGTTGCTCCTCTTTTAATGCTTTTAGTAAAGCCCTCTGCATATGCATCCCTCACAATTAAGGTTGATATTCCTATTATATACGAACAAATGTTCTTTATTCAATAAATGAAAAAAAGTGTGGAAAAAAATCCACACTTTTTTGAATCAGTCATTCTTTTCTAGTTCTTGGTCGATCGTCCCTTCGTAATAACCATCACTTGCTTGTTCATGTGTTTGGGCTAATCCCATTTCGAGTTGGTTTTCACTGTTGTAATCAGAGGGCTCAAATGTTTTACCAGCAATTTTTGATGAGTTGTTTTTTTTCATTCCATTCCCGCCTTTCATCATTTTCCATCAACATACATACCTATTTTTTGATAAAAGGGAGAAGGGCATACAAACTAAAAAATAAAAAAACTGCACATATTTTGCAGTTTTAAGGAATGGTTAATTTTTTCTGATTTTAAACTTACTTCCACATTTACAAATCACACTATGCTTCAAATATTTAATGGGAGTTTGACACTTAGGGCATACACTGTTATGCATAATAATCGCCTTCTTTTTTAATTAGTAACTTCTTTGTTTTCACTACAATTTTTACATACTCCATAAAGCTCGAGCTGATGAGAATGAACACGAAACTTAGTTAACTTGTTAGCTACATCTTCCACTTCTCTTAATAGTGGATATTTAAAATCTTCAATTATTCCACATATATGACATATCACATGATAATGTTCTTCCATTTGAAATTCATATTTGCTTAAACCATTACCATAGGGCAATTCATTTAATATTTTTAATTTCACAAACATTTTTACGTTATTGTAGATGGTTGCAATACTAATAGAGGGGAGTTGTGAATGTATGTCATCTACAGTTGGATGACCTTTGATGGATGCAATCGTTCTTAATATTAGCATTCTTTGTGGTGTAATCCGTAGTCCGCGTTCTTTTAAAAAAGGGATAAGTTTATCGAAATCAAATTCATTATTCATAAAAGAACCTCTTTATTAGAAGATTAGAAAGTTGGAAAGTTCGAGTAGAGTACATAATTATGATAACACTTCTCATTCGAAAATCAATACTTTTTTATAATTATTTTAAATTAATATCTATTTTATTTAGTTGTTTATAGAATATAAAAAACGGCGGTCTGAATTTTCTCAGACCGCCGTACTTTTATGCTTCTTTCACTGGAGGTAAAATTGGGTGGCCCTGTGGAGCATCAGAACTTGAAAGAACATAGGTAGCACCTGTTGAAGATGTAAGAATAAAAGCGATGACAACAAAGGAATAGATTAATTTTTTCATAATATCCTCCTAAATGGTTTTATTCAAATAATATATTGCTTTCTCAAACATACCAGTTGAATGATAATGCTTGGAAAGTAATTGATAAAACATGAGTAAGTCATCTTTATTTTCGTTTGAGCTTTCTAAATATGGAATAACGGTTAAAATGACGTATTGGATTGACTTTGATTGATTCTCCAATGCAAGGAGGTAATATTTTGATAGAATGGAATACTTTTTATTATTTAGAGTTTCTGAGAGAGTGAATGTAATAGTAAAGGCTTCTTTTGCAACTTGATGTAAATGCATCTTAAAAGCAACTTGACCTTTAACGTACTGTGTGACGAGACAATGTGTGGTAGGTGATAATTGTAAGGAAAGACTTTTATTTAAATACAACATTGCTTTATCGTGGTCTTCAAGCTTTTTATAAAGAAGCCCGATATTATGATAAATTTGTGGTAGGAGATTCGTTTCGTTTAATAATGTTGCATTTCTTTCTAAATGGTGAAAACAGCTTTTTGCTTCTTCGAAGATTCCAGAGTGAGTGTAGTTAATTCCTAACAGCATTAAGCAATGAAGGATTCGAATAAAATTATGCTCATTCATATAGGACTGGAGGGCTGCTTTTGCAAAGTGAATGGCGTGACCGGATTGCTGTAAGGCTGCCTTTACCATTGAACGATAATATAGGAATTCGCCCGAAGAAGAGTCATGACTGATTTGAAATAATGAGTCAAACTGTTGATCCGCTTGTTCAAATTGTCCCTTTAATATATACAGTACCGTAATACAATAATGAAATAAATAGATTTCATGTTGGGAAAATGATTTCTTTAGTTTATTAAGAATTTCCTTTTGGTGGTCAGCTTGATCTACATTACCGAGAAACAATAGGTAACGCATCTTATACAGCTCATATGTATGTAGGTAAGAGGTAAACGGAATAATTGCGTCATAATCCTTCAACTGGTTGATAATATCTTCAACCTCGTTTTTTTGGTAAAAATAAATCTTTTCATTTAATCGATTTAATAAGTCACAGATAATTTTTTCCTGTTCCTCGGCCCGATTTATGCTGATATGTAATCGATCGAGCAGGAGAGAAATGGTTTCATCATTTGCTTCCTTTCCGTTATTTTCAATTTTGCTTAAATGGGAAACGGAACAAATTCCATTAGCAAGCTCCTTTTGGGTAAGCCCTTTTTGAGTCCGATAATACTTAATTAAAGGTCCAAATTGCAACGAAATCACCTCCTAATGCTTATACTTTATCACCGTTACCATAAATGTAAACCTATTTTTCAGATATTTTTGAATACAGGAAAAAAGGACGATATTTCGAACGTAAAAAAACCATCCAGAGAATTCTGAATGGTTTTTTTTCCTGGCTTTATCTTACGCGAGGGAATCCAAATCCTGAAGCATAGTCGTCTCCAGCTGCCGCACCAATTCCGCCGTTAATATCGTACGATTTTGCACGATTTTGTAGTTCACTTCTAAGCTGTGTATGTGAGAGTGAAGGATTGGCCCCCCATATTTTCGCCGCTAAACCAGAAACATGTGGAGTAGCCATTGATGTCCCACTAATTGTGTTATATCCACCGTTATACCAAGTAGATTCTATTGCTGCACCAGGTGCTGATACTTCAACATCACGCTCTTGAATAACGAAATCAGCATCAGTATTCGGATTGCCTCTTGATGAAAAATCAGCGACACGGTAAGTTCCATTTTGTTGAACGTTTTCAAGCGCAGCCACCGCAACGGCATTTACTAATGCACCTGGGTAACCAATCGTGTTGCTTGCAGAACCGCTATTGCCGGCAGCTGCAACCACCAATAAACCTTTGCTGTAAGCATAATCAACTGCGGTTGCAATCATGGTATCTTTTGAGCTTGAACCAAGGGACATGGAGATAATAACCTTTGAACCTGTTCTTGTTGCCTCGTCTGCTGCGTGTCGAATAGCTCCAGCAATGTCATCGGAATAGCCTGAACCACGGTCGTTTAGTACCTTATAAGCCCAAAGGTCAGCTTCAGGAGCCACTCCATAAATTCCTAGTCCGTCACTACCACCATGAGCTAATACTGTACCAGCGACATGGGTTCCATGACCGTTTCTATCATTACAAGAGCCGTTAACAAGAGGAGATTTTGTTTGTGTAAAATCTTTACACTGTTCAGCTGAACCTGCTAAGTCAATATGGCTTGTGTATACACCGGTATCTAAAACGGCAACTTTAATTCCTGCACCACCGGATGTTGTTTGAACAGAGCTATCATTATAGATTGCTTGAATTCCCCAAGGAGTTTGGTCACTTGGAAGAGCTTGTGCAGATACTCCTGGCTTTGCTTTTGCTTCTGTACGATCTTCGAGGCTTACCTCTTCAACCAATTCAATAGTAAGATTCTTGTTTTTAAGTAAAGCGTTGTACTGACTTTCGTTTACTGTTGTTGTAAACCCGTCATTTTCAAAGTCCCAGCGCGATCCGTACGTTTGTTTTGCTTTCACCTTTTCGCTCTGAGGTCCTTGGATGTACACTCGATAAGTATCCTTTGAAGCACTTTCCTGCTGGGCACCTAGTGCACCGCTTGCAAATAATGATAGTCCCATTGCTGCGCTAATAAGCACAGATCCTAAAGTTCTTTTTTTCATGTATGAACTCCTTCCCGACTTAAAGGTTCAACCTTAAGAGGTTGTAAGGTAAGTATAGTAATTATTTTCAAACAAAATCAATAGACTTATAGAGTAAGAAAGTTGGGAAAATTTTGTGGAAAAGCAGAGTGGCAATGGATTTTAAAAGAAAATTAAAGACTTCTGTTAAATGAGGGATGATATTGACAATTCTCTTAAATCAAGTATAATAAAATATGTACTTTATAAGAGATCTGTTAGCTCAGCTGGGAGAGCATCACCTTGACAGGGTGGGGGTCGGGGGTTCAAGTCCCTCACAGGTCATTATATAAACACCCAATTGTTTTAAGCAATTGGGTGTTTTTTATATTGGTCGTGGTCTTTTTCACGCTATAAATAGATTCATAACAACAAGTTTTTCAAAAAATGACGAAGCTTAAAAGTTATATTAAAACGCTTGAAAAATGTGTGTTTGACATGAAACAAGTCCAAACCATATTACAAGGATGGAATAAATTAAGTATAGAGAAGGAAGAACATTTATTAAAATTGTCATATACACCTATAAGTGTCTATACAAACTACGGGAACTTGAATAATTTATTATTGTTACATTAAATTGAAAAGGAGTTGTATATCTTAATATGTCTTTTCCGAATATCCCTCCTGAAGGTATTAATCCAATCGATGGTCTTGATTCTGAACAAGTAATTCTCTTACTTCTTGCTTCGATTGCATTTGAAGAGCTTGGTTTAGCGCACCTAATTAATACTGAAGCTGAGAAGCTTCAGGGAGCAATCGGTACTCTTGTGGATGATCAAGGAAATCTAGTAAATCCGAATATTGTTGCTGGAAGCCTTGCTGAGTTATTACAAGTAAATCGTGAAGTGGAAAGAATGTTGCAAACTATCATTAAAAAAGAAATGTTACTTCAATTTAAATTCGAAAATATTCTCGATTTTCTTTCTACATCAACTACAACCACAACCACCACCACAACAACAACAACCACCACAACAACGACTGATACAACGACTGATACAACGACTGATACAACGACCACTACAACTGATACAACGACCACAACGACTGATACAACGACCACTACTACTTCAGCACCTTGTGATTGCAGAACAGATTTTGGATTTTCGACTGAGGGGCAAACGGTACAGGTCCAGCAACAAAATAGAGTAGGTGATGTATCAACAAGTAGTAATATTTGCCCTTCCTGTACTCTTGAGGGTACAAATTTCACGTTTACCTTTACTAGTACTGACGGAATGGATCCTTTTGTTGAATTTACTTTTGTTGCGGATGAATTTTTTACAATTAACTGCCCAGGCGAAGGACAAGAAAATGTAATGTTTGTTACTGGTTCAGGTCAAGTACAGGCAGGTAGCGAAGGAATTGATCCTGGTACGTACACATTTTCTTTATTTGTTGACGATGCGAACGACATCATTGATTTAGAATTATTTAATGAAACAAATACACGAGTTTTCAACACGTTTAATGGTGTCTCTGTACCTTTAGGAGTAGTAATTACCGATTGTGATTAATGTGAAACTTATTTATTGAAAGTGAAAAAACAAGTCCCTAATTAATAGATTAATTGGGGACTTGTTTTTTAATTTATAGTACATACATATACACACATAGGAAGTGAGCAGTCGATCCGAGCATGATGAAAATATGAAAAATCTCATGGAACCCCATAAAACGTGATTGAAGAAATTTAGGTTTCGCTCCGTAAATAATACCGCCAATTGTATAAAAAATTCCTCCTAAAACAAGCAGAAATAAACCAGAGTTGCTCAAAATATCTGCAAGAGGAGAAGCGACAAAGATTACCATCCAACCCATCACAATATAAATGACTGTTGATAACCAACGCGGGCAATTAAACCAAATCATTTTAAATAACACACCACAAAGAGCAGCAAATACGATAATAGAAAACAGTAACCAACCGGTTAATCCATTCAGACTAATTAAACAAAAAGGAGTATACGTCCCTGCAATGAGAATAAAAATCATTGAGTGATCAAGCCTACGCAGAAAAGCAATGACCGAATCTTTTGCAACAACCATGTGGTAGGTGGCTGATGCTGAATAAAGCAATATCATACTTAACCCAAAAATGATAACTGATGTAATTGCTAAAGCGGAGCTCGTTGTAATGGAAGCTTTAATCACCAACGCTAAGAGGGCGATAAACGAAAGAATGGCTCCTGCCAAATGGGTAAGACCATTGATAGGTTCTCTAATATAAGAAAGCATGTGCTTCTCTCCTTTTTTTACATGTAGTTTTTATAACTACTTATTATAGTATACACATTACAACAACTAGTCAACATTTACTTATGCAGAATTGTGAAGTAAAATTGAAATGTATATAGAAGAAAAAAGGAGAGTATTATGAAACATCTTGACGAGCTTATTGACGAGCTAGGATTGCAGCAACAAATTACAATGGATGATATCCCGGCAATTGATTTATATATGGATCAAGTTATTCAATTATTTGATCAGAAATTTAATCATAAGAAAAGAAATAAAGATGAGAAATTATTAACGAAAACAATGATAAACAATTACGCAAAGGATAAATTGTTCATTCCGATAAAAAATAAGAAGTATTCAAAGGAGCACCTTATACTAATTAGTCTCATATTCCAGCTTAAGGGTGGCTTGTCTATTAATGATATTAAGACAACATTAGTTGGTTTGAACGACGGTATCCAATCAGGTAATCTTGATTTAGAGAAATTCTATACATCCTACCTAAATTTGACCATGAAAAATGTTACATCTTTTAACGAAGAGGTAAAGTCACACTGGAAAGATGTGATTGAAGAAATGGAAGATACCACTGAAGAAGAGAATCTTTATTTAAAGAATGTTCTCCTTATCGCCTCATTAATTAATATTAGCAATCATTATCGCAGAGTAGCTGAAAAGCTCGTTGATGAAATAAGCACGAAATAACACCGTTTTCCTTGTGGAAGATGGTGTTTTTTGTTGTCAAACCATAAAGAAAGGGGTTACACATAGGGTTTGTTAGATTATCTAACATGGTATTTTCAGAATGTTTGTAAATAATATTGACTCTTTATAGATATCGTATAAAATAAACTTAATCGAACTGATGTTATATTTTATGACATTATAATGTTAAGTAAAGTTACACAACTAATATTTAGGGGGAAAAGAAAAATGGATGTAAACTACTTAATGAACAGTCTATGGGTAATGGTATCAGCAGTGTTAGTTATCTTCATGATCGGTGGATTTATCATGCTAGAAGCAGGTTCCACTCGAATGAAGAACGCTGGTCATATTGCTGGTAAAACCATTTTTACATTCGGTTTAGCTTCATTAGTATTCTGGGCAGTCGGTTTTGGATTTATTTTTGGTGACAATGCTAACTTCTTCGTTGGTGCTTCAAACTTTTTCTATGGTGGAGCAGAATTAGATTTAGCACTTAATTCCTCAGTATTCTTCTTATTCCAATTAGCATTCGCAGGAATTGCCATAACAATTGCTCTTGGTGGGTTTGCTGAACGTGCAAAATTATCCGTATATTTAATCTTTACAGTATTGTTCTCAGCATTAGTTTATCCGGTCGTTGCTCATTGGATCTGGGGCGGTGGCTGGTTAGCGGAACATGGGAAGCAAGACTTTGCTGGTTCAACAGTTGTTCACTTAACGGGAGCGATGGCGGCACTAGCAGCTACTATTCTATTAAAGCCTCGTATTGGGAAATATAACAAAGATGGCTCTGCAAACAATATTTATGGACATAACCAAGTATTCACAGCATTAGGTGTTCTTATTCTTTGGGTAGGTTGGTTTGGATTCAATGCTGGTAGTACCGTTTCAGTTGATGCTGGATTCTTTGGATTTGTAGCACTTAATACGAACTTAGCTGCAGGTGCTGGTGCAGTGGCAGCACTAATTATTTCTTGGGTTGTATTAGGAAAATCAGATATTCCAACTATTTTAAATGGTGCACTCGCAGGTCTGGTTGCTATTACAGCATCATGTGCTTTCGTTGATACGTGGGCAGCGGTTGTGATCGGATTTGTAGCTGGAATTCTAGTATTCTATAGCGCGAGATTCTTTGAAAAACGTAAAATTGATGACCCGATCTTTGCCTTATCTGTACATGGTACGGCTGGGGTATGGGGAACACTTTCAACAGGGTTCTTTGCAACACCAGAATTAGCGACAGTTGGTAAGCCTGGTTTATTCTATGGCGGTGGCTTAGAGCAACTTGGAGTTCAAGCAATGGGTGTTGGTGTATCAGGTTTATATGCATTCGTCGTCTCATTTGTCATCCTAGTGATTGCAAAGAAAGTACTTGGAGGATTGCGTGTAACTGAAGAAGAAGAAATTATGGGTCTAGATGTAAGTGAACATGGTAGCTACGGATACCCAGAAGTATTTTTAACTAGTGAAAATCAAAAAGTTTCTTCATAATTAATAAGGAGAGCCTCATTTTATGGGGCTTTCCTTATCTACTTAAAGGGCGTGTAGGATTTGAGTTCATATGAATCAATAAAATTATGGAAAGAAACTCATGTTGCAGAGTATATATCAAATTCAGATTCTCTAAATAAGTTCCACGACGAGATTATGATTAAGGTATTTAAGGCTGCGAGTGCCCGAATGAATGCTAAACCACCGTGTGCCTTTGTATGGTTTATTACTGGTAGCGGGGGACGATTTGAACAAGGATTAATAAGTGACCAAGATCATGGGATTATTTTTCAAGAAGATAGTCAAGAGGCAGGTTCTTATTTTAGTGAATTAGGAAAGGAATTATCAATTGGATTACAAATAGTTGGTTACCCATTGTGCGATGGTAAGGTAATGAGTTCAAATCCACTATGGTGTCAAACATCTGCCAGCTGGAATAAACAGGTGGTAAGTTGGATGGAGGAGAGCAGTTGGGTTTCGATTCGCAATTTGCAAATTTTCTATGATGCTAGAAAACTTGTAGGTGACCATGATCTCCTTTACCATTTAAAAAACGTGATCCACGAATATAGTCATTCCCATCCTCAATTTTTAGGCCGATTATTAGAAAATGTAAAACATGTAAAAAAGACGATTGGTCCACTAGGACAAATCATTGTTGAGGAGAAGGGAATACATGCTGGAGCTATTGATTTGAAGTATTCTGCTTTTATACCATATGTGAATGCAGTTCGGCTATTGGCATGGAAAGAAGGAATAATCGAGACTAGTACAATAGGTAGATTAAAAGAGCTAAACAAATTAGAGAAGTATGAGGAGTTATCTCAATATCAGGAGAATTTTTCGCAACTTCTTCAGTTCCGATTAGATCACCTTTCTTTTACGGCTTCTTATGATGATTCCCACTATTTGTATGTAAAAAAACTTACGAAAGACAATCAAAAATTAATTAAAAAGATACTGAAAGATGGAAAGAAGCTGCAGCAATACGTTCATAGAATGATTGAAAAGGGTGGAAATCATGGCGTTTGAACCATTTATTCATTTTGTGAGGGGAATCCAGGGGAAATTGGGGACAAATGTATACAGTGGCTTACAGGGACAAAACGGTCAGCATGTTGCCTTTTTGCGTCAAATTCAAAAAGAACTGAATTCAGACAATGCCTTACTGATTCCATTGTCTGAATTAGAGGTGACGGTTTTTGACCTTGAAACAACGGGCTTCTTTCCTGAAAAAGGCGATGAAATTTTGTCTATTGGTGCTATAAAGACAAAAGGTGCGTATGTGAAAGAAGTCGAGTCCTTTTATTCTTTAGTTCAATATGATAAAGAACTTCCAGTCCAGGTGAAGGAGTTAACAGGAATTTCTGAAGAGGAGCTAAAGAGTGCGCCGCCGTTATCAAATGTTCTGCTGGATTTTTATCACTTTGCTAGAGGAACGCCACTTGTTGCACACCATTCAAATCATGAAAAAAACTTCTTGCAAGCAGCGAACTGGAAACAATTCAAAGCCCCTCAGAAACATCGCATCATTGATACGTCATTCCTATCAAGAGTTGCCGATCCAGAATTAACCCAAAACAAGCTTGAAGATATTTGCGAGCGGTATGGAATAGAAGTAGTGGATAGACATCATGCACTAGGAGACGCTAAATTGACAGCTGTTCTGTGGTGTATTTTTATTGATAAAGCTCAGCGAAAGGGATATGAGACTCTTCAAGATATATATAATCTTATGGCAAAATTGTAAGATTCTATAATTCTTCTTTACTTTTAAAAAAAGTTTGTGCTATTATTATCCATAAATCAACTGAATATTGGATTTCTTATCCAGAGTGGTGGAGGGGCTGGCCCGATGATACCCGGCAACCGATTTTCTTTTTATAGAAAACACGGTGCCAATTCCTGCAAAGCAATCGTGCTTTGACAGATAAGAAGAGATGATAACAATACACCCTCTTCTTTGGAAGAGGGTTTTTTATTTTATCAGAGGAGGAAAACATGATGGAAACGGTAAAAGTGGTTCTTTTAGGATTTGGTACGGTAGGTTCAGGTGTGTATGATTCCATCCTTCATACTCATCAGGAGAAGCTGGAAAAGGTAATTGGTAAGAAGGTTGAAATTGTTGGTATATTAGTGAAGACAGAAAAGGAACGTCAGCTTCCCAAGAATATTATTGTAACTACAAAGATTGAGGAAATCCTAGCTCTCCCAAAAATAGACTATGTGTTCGAAGCAATTGTTGGTATTGAACCAGCCTATTCCTATATACAGTTATTTTTAGATCGTGGCTGTCATGTTATAAGTGCAAACAAGGAATTGCTTGCTAATCGTGGTGAGGAGCTTACGGAATATGCTTTAAATAAAGGTAAGTTCTTAACGTTTGAGGCAGCCGTTGCGGGAGGGATTCCTTTACTTAGAACGATTATTCAACTCCTTCAAGTGAATGGGATTTTAGTTCTAGAGGGTATTTTGAATGGAACGAGCAATTACATCTTATCAAAAATGAGAAATGAGAAATTAAGCTTTGGAGAATGCCTGCAAGAGGCACAACAACTCGGTTACGCAGAGGCTAACCCAGAAAGTGATATTTCTGGTAGAGATGCTTTCTACAAGCAAATGATTTTAAGCAGTTTAATCTACCATGAGCAGCCCGACTGGGAAAAGGTTGAAAGAATTGGGATTGAAGAAGTCGCATTAGAAGATCTAGCCTTAGGTGAGGTGCATGGATTAAGGCTAAAGCTGCTGGCCTCTTTGAAAAGAGAGGATGAGGGAATCAAGGCAACCGTAAAGCCAACGTTTGTAAGCACCGAACATCCTCTTTACAATGTGGAGGGGGTAGATAATGGCATAGTTATTAAGACAGATTTGGTTGGGACTCTTATGCTCCAAGGACCAGGAGCTGGTTCAAAGGCTACTGCAAGTGCTATGATTGAAGATTTAGTACAAATTGAACAACAAAAACAACCGTTGCAGAAAGTTCATCGATATAGCTATCAAGCTCAAAATGAAAAAGAGACTAACGAAAGTACTCAATTAGCGGTATTTCCTCTGCAAAATAAGGAGGAATGGCTTAGCTTAAAAGCGGTTTTAAATGAAAACTCAAAGCATTTAAATATCCTTCAAGAAGTTGTAAAAGAGCTTGATGGTCGTATATACGGAAGCTTCTTATACGAAGGCGAGCTAGAATGTATAAAGCTACCTGTCTTATATAAACGTTATTCAGTATCACCGATCGGTCTAAAAAGAGATCATTTGAATATGGTTTATAGTTTCTAGGAGAAGATGCATAATTATTGCGTCTTTTTTTTGTATCGTAAAGCTCCATAGGGCAAATAATATGTTTGCTATGGAGGTGCAGAATGAGAAAACTATTAATTTTGTTTGGAGTAATTATGCTTATCTTCGGTGTTGCAATCTATACATTGACAAATGTTTCGATTGATTACGCATTTGTACCGGAAGCAGAAGATGTAAGGGAATCAGAAAAAAAATCGAAAATAGCTTCTGTGTCAAACCAAGTGGAGATGGGAACACCTGAACAGATTGAGTTAGGGCGAAAATTATTTTATGAAGAGACCTTTGGGAATGAAGTGTTTTTTTCAGATATTTTAGGTATGTTTAACGGGGCCTTAACGTTAGGCAACATTGGAAAGGCGATCTTAAAATTAAATGGGGAGGGTACGAATAACCTCAGGGTCGAAGCGTATAAAGATTTTTCAGTTGGTGATTTCAGCATAAAAAAAGGTGACTTAATTGATACAGGTCTTGATGTGGCTAAAGGGGCTAAGACACCAGTTGGATTTAAGGTAGTGTTTGATGAAGGGAGATTAAAAGCAGGTGTTAGCTGTGCTGCTTGTCATGCCTCCGTTGATGAAAAGGGGAAAATTATGGAGGGAGTCCCCAATACGGATTTGCAAATCGGTCTAGCTCTTGCGATGGGTACTAATACAGCCTCCTATTTTACTCATACAGAACTAGAGGATATTAAAGAGTATATTAGTCAAAGCTCTGTACAAATAGAAACATCGAATGGAACAAAAGATGCCTTACCTGATATAGATAAGTTTGAAAAATTCGTGGATGCAGAGATTATTAAATGGCCTGCAGGGAGTAATGACACGACCATTGATTTACATAATAATCCTGTTCAAGTTCCTGACGCGATGACGAATGGTGATCGTCCATTTGGTTGGAGCGGACAAGGTCAAATCGGTCCTTTTGATGGGATTTCGGCAGCGATTAATAATGCCCATTCACAAAATATGGATGCGGTCTCAGCCTCTGAGATTAGTAAGTATACGATGAAAATAGATAAGGAAGTATATTTGGGAACCGTTTTACAAAATGCAGCGAATCCAAAGTATCGTTATGATGGAAAGTCATCGCAAAAGCCATCTGACTTTTTTGCGAAAGTAGACCCTACCCCGGGAGTACCTGGTGTGAATCAATTGACTAAATCTCCCACCTATCCAAAAACCTCCTATATGACATCTGTAGGGGTCTTATCAAGCTCGGCTGGGTATAAGGTATATGAACAATTAAACGCGATGAGTGCATACATGAATTCTCTTTCTCCGGTACCAAGTGGAATACAAAAGGATAATGAAAAATCAGAGAAGGGTGAAAAAGTATTTACAAAAGCAGGATGTATTTCTTGCCATGCAGGGACATTTGCAACGAGCAATAAGTTGATTTCAGTGGAGGAAATAAAAACGAATGCCTCACGTTCAAAGGGGTTTTCGCCATTAAAGGACTACCACGATGTACCAAAAGTATATGAAGAGGGAACGTCTGTACCACTTCCTAACAATCCAAAAATAGATGTAATTAAAACAACACCTGAACAAGAGCAGTTGCTTAAACTAGCTTGGGGATTTACGAATACAAAGGGAGCCTACAAAACCATTAGCCTTTATAACCTCTCTAGAAGTGCTCCTTACTTACACGATGGCGGAGTGGCTGTTGGTCCAAATGGAGAGGTTGGAGTAGCAGAAACCATTTTACAAGGGAAGCTTCCTGATCCATACCATAGTCTAAAAGCGATGGTTGACTCAAGGTTAAGAGAAATAGTGATTGAAAGCAATACAAAGAACAAGAGTTTATCCACTGCGAATGTGACTGGTAAAGGACATTCCTTTTGGGTAGATCAAACGACAGGATTCTCTGAATCTGAGCAGGATGCACTTATTCACTACTTGCTGACTCTCACTGATTAGAAGGGGTGAATAAGGTGAAGGCTGTTACTTATCAAGGGTTATTACATGTAGAAGTCAAAAATGTACCTGATCCAGTCATTCAGCTTCCAGATGACATCATTGTACGAGTCACTGCCTCTTCGATCTGTGGTTCAGATTTGCATCTATACCATGGAATGATTCCAAGCCTCGAAAAGGATTATGTTATTGGACATGAAGCGGTCGGTATCGTTGAAGAGCTCGGGAGAGAAGTAACCGGAATAAAAAAGGGTGATAAGGTGGTTATCCCTTTTAACATTGCTTGTGGGCATTGTTTTTACTGTGAAAATGGTCTAGAAAGCCAGTGTGATCTTGCGAATAAAGAGGTGAAGCCAGAAGTTGGTGCCATGTTTGGTTGTTCACGACTGTACGGAGATTATTCTGGAAGCCAAGCAGAATGGTTGAGAGTTCCGTTTGCAAATTTCACTCGATTTAGAGTACCTAATGATAATGAGTTACAAGATGATGCTTTAGTTCTACTAGCGGATGCGCTCCCAACTGCCTACTGGGGAGTAGTGAATGCAGATGTAAAGCCTGGTGATACGGTTATAGTAATCGGAAGCGGTCCGATTGGGTTGTTAACACAGAAGATTGCTTGGCTAAAGGGAGCGAACCGAGTTATCGCCATTGACAGAATTCCTTATCGATTGGAACATGCAAGAAGAACCAATGGGGTAGAGGTATTCAATCTTGAGGAGATAAATGAGCTATCAGACCATTTGTTAGAGATAACCAAAGGGGGAGCAGATATTGTCATTGATTGTGTTGGAGCAAGTGGTAAAATGACACCGGTTGAACTTGCTGAAACAGCACTTTTTCTACAGGGGGGCGGCCTTACAGCAATTAAGATGGCGAGCCAAGTTGTTAGAAAAGGGGGAGTTGTTCAACTCGTTGGGGTGTATGGTCTTAGGTATAATGGGTTTCCTTTGGGTGATTTTTTTGCAAGAAATATTACACTAAAAATGGGCTTTGCCCCCGCCATACGTAATACGCAATTCCTTTATGAGCTAGTGAGTAAAGAGAAAATAAAGGTTAATGATATTATCACCCATCACATCCCTTTAGCTGATGGTGAAAAAGCATATAAGTTATTTAATAAAAGGAAAGAAAATTGCTTGAAAATTATATTAAAACCGTAATGAAAGGGGGCGCATGCCCCCTTTTTACGCAATATGGATGCCTCTTTTCCCATTGAAGCATAGCATGTAGTAATGGAGAAAGGAGGTAAAGGATTTGTGATTATCGTTGCGGGAATGAATGTAGAGATACCCCCTTTTCAATTATCTAGCAAACAAGCAGAAATTTTTCACTTCTTAAAGAACAGTAGTGAAGTGCATATATATGTTCATAGTAGAGAGCTTTTGTTTGAATTGATGTTACGAGAGAACATGATAAATAGTGCCAATGCATTGAACGAAAGTGAAGTAGAATTTTCCGTATTTCAAACATCAAAGTTCCATTCCGTTTATTGGTTAAAAACATCAAGAGGTTATATGCTTAAGCCAAATGTGCTACCCTCTGATGCAATAAAAGATATTTTTCATAATGGGGTAGAGTACGGTTTTGAATGCTCGACAGCCATTGTTGTCATATTTTATTATGCTGTTCTTCAATCCATTGACGAGAGAGCTTTTAATCATCTTTTTAATCATCTACTCGTTTGGGATTGGAGCTATGATGAGGACCTAGGAATTATCACAAAAGTGGGCTCGGATTTTATTCCGGGGGATGTGATGTATTTTTACAATCCAGATTATAATAATTCGGTTTGGATTGGAGAAAATGTTGTATTTCTAGGTGAAGATAAATATTTTGGTCATGGGATTGGAATTGGTACCGCGGAAGAAATGATTAAAGCCCTTAATACATTGAGAAAAACAGGTGCCACGAGATCTGCTCACTTAATACACCAGCACAGTCGTTTAAATTATAAGTATTTATCACAGTTTGCTAAGCAAGTATAATGAGTTGGAAAAGGACAATTGATCCATTTATTAGAAGGGGTCATTGTCCATTTATATTTATTTGATGTTAACTCTTTTTTCCATATGAAAATGGCTGTATACTAATACTATGGAAGGAAAGTAGGAGAGAAATACATGTTAAAAAAGCTTCTTATCATTATTATCTTGTGCAGTGTAGGCTTTTTCTTACTGCCGTATAGTTTGCCATTAGTTTTTGCTTTAGTTACAGCTATATTTTTAGAAGGATTAGTTGAGTTTTATAAAAATAAACTTAGGATTGCACGAGTACATGCTGTATTAGCATCATTCTTAACGTACATATTAGGTTTAGTAATCATTGGCTATCACTTTTTTACTTTAATCATTCAACAAACTCTTCGTTTGTCAGAGAGCACTCCGACTTTTGTAAAGGATTTTTATCGGAGTACACTTTTACCAATAATGGGTAGCCTAGAAAGATATTTACAAACACTTCCAGAAGAAGTGTTAAAATCGATGGAAAACACAATAGAGTCAAGTATCGCTTCCTTAGATGCCTTCTTACAAACTATGTTTGAAACCATCATATCTTTATTAACAGCCATTCCTGGTTTTTTAATTGAATTTTTAGTATACTTGGTTGCTTTATTCCTGTTTTCTTTAGAGCTACCTAGATTAAAAGAGAATATAAAAAGACATCTAACAGAGGGAAGTTTAAAGAAAGCATCCCTTGTCATAAATCAGCTCACATGGGCAGGGGTTGGCTTTATAAAGGCTCAGCTTTTTTTAAGTGTAATTACCTTTGTGATGGCATTCACAGGATTATGGATTTTAGGTGTTTCAAATAAAACTCTTTTATCATTATTAATAGTCATTGTTGATATATTACCTATTTTGGGTACAGGCTCCGTTTTAGTTCCTTGGGGAATTGTGGCAATATTACAGGAAAATCAATTGCTAGGAGTAGGCTTAATTATTTTATTCGGGTTAATCACAGTAATTAGAAGGATAATTGAGCCGAAGGTATATTCGAGCAGTCTAGGGATTTCTCCACTAGCATCTTTAGTAAGTCTGTATATAGGCTTTAAGCTTATTGGTTTTCTTGGATTATTTTTAGGCCCGGCTATCGTTATTGTTTACGATACGTTAAAAAAGGCAAATGTTATTAAAGTAAACTATAAAATATAATAATGAAAAGCCATCGATGGATGGCTTTTCGTTTTTATTCCCAATCTTCATATTTGACAATTCCGCCTGTTAAATCAAGCTCTGATCGATCTCCTTTGTAGTACAGCTTTCCATTTTCAGATACAATCAAGTTTTCGTACGTATAAACTTTTTTCCCACTCGGTAAGATGATGATGATCTTTTCCCCTGGTTCGTCCTCCTTAGGTTGATCGGTTACGTTAGTATTATTAGCGTAAAGCTTCGCTACTAAAAGAAAAAGTACGATGAGACAAACTAGTAAAAAAACAATTTTCAAACTTACCCAAGGTTTATACGTCATGTATTCCTTCAATCGACTCACTCTTGTTCTCCGCCTTTACTTCAATCTACCTTTAAATCTATGCAGGAATAAGATGGAAGTTTCCTTTTTTTATAAAATCTATTAAACTACTTTAGAATGGTTTTTTAAAATAATAGACGGTAAATTTACATCAATATTGGTAATGTATGATAGAAACATACAACAAACGTCCTGATCTTCAATAAGAAAAAGAAAACGACAAGTACTTGCTAGGTCAATTGTCCAATTTTTTAAATCGACAAATTGTGATATGTTATGCATACATACGAAAATGAGGAAATAAAGGAAATGGAAAAGATGAAAAAAAATATTACATTAATTTTTAAAACGATTGATGGTGTCTCTCTTTGGAAAATTAATAGAATGCTAAAGAAGCTTTCTAGATCAAAATTAATGATTTTGGAGCAAATAAAGGATGAAAAAATTGTTATTCATCTTCCTTCCAAAAAGGAGAAAGAAGTAACGAGTCTCGAAATGAAAAGGCAATTACTTAAAGAATTAGTTCAATTGGATGGTTTTGAATCCTTCAATGTAAGTGTATTAGAAAATTGTCGACCAATTTACAAAGAACAAATTACTCAATTTGGTCTGTATCGTTGGATTGAACTTCCCTTGCCAAATCAGATTCAATACGAATATAATTTTGCTGAAATGAAAGAATCAATAATTAATAATTATGAAATGAGACCGATCATGTAGAAACAAGAGCCTCCCCATTTGGGGAGGCTCTTGTTTAATATGCGTTAGAATCCATGTACAAGCCGCCTCCGCTTTTTACCTAAAAAAGGGCGTTTGACTATTCGCACATTTTGGGTTTCTTACATAGGATATATTGACTTACAACTAAGGAGGTAATTTAAATGTCAGAAACATTTGGTGGATACGGCGGAGGTTTCGCTCTGCTAGTAGTTTTATTTATCCTTTTAATTATCATTGGTGCTTCTTGGGGCTATGGTTTCGGTTATTAAAAATTAATTAAAACTTTAAAGGGGGGAATTTAGATGTACGGATACGGATCTCCTTACAGCGGTTGCGGTTATCCAGCAGTTGGTGGAGTTGGGTACGGTGGTGGCTTCGCGCTAATCGTTGTACTTTTCATCCTATTAATCATCGTTGGTGCTGCTTGCTTTAAGTGGTAATAAAAAAGAATGAAGGTGGGGTTTCTCACCTTCATTCCTTTATAAACGAAAGAAGTGTTTTGTATTTACATACAGTGTTTCATATGTCTTTTCCACTGAGATAGCTTTCAATTCAGAAAGTTGTCTTATTGTTTGATGAATCATGTTGGGGTGTGTCATTCTTCCGCTAAACGGTCCTTCAAAGGGCCAAGGACCGTCTGTTTCCACCATCATCTGTGAAAGGGGAAAACGCTTAGCGATATGTTGAATTTCTTTTTCGTAAAAAAGGTCAGGAGTAAGCGATATGAAGTGTCCGTTTTGAATGATTCGATCCATATCTGTGTCTGCTCCTTTAAACCAGTGAAAATGAGCATTTTCAATACTATGCCTTTCTAACAGAGAGCAAACGGTTGGCACGTCATCATAAATTGCATGAAGCGAGATAGGAAAGTTTTTCTTGCTAGCCAGCTTTATCCACTCTTCAAGAAGTTCTATATACGGTTCCAGAGAAGAGTTCCAGGAAGTGGAAGTCCGTAAGTAAAAGGGGAGGCCAACCTCTCCAACCGCTATCATCTCATCGAAATGTGTGTACACCCATTGAAAAAGGTCTGCCATTTCTTCGTCTGAACCTATTGCTTGCTCAGGGTGAAATCCAAATGCTGTTTTGACATGTGGGTATATCCTTGAAAGATAAGCGTTTCTTTTACAGGATTCTAAGTCATAGGAAACGCTTATGAGCATTTCAACTTCGTCAAGTGTCTCCATCATCGTATGAATCTCTTCATCTAGGTACTTATCTAGATGTAAATGGCAGTCTGTTATTTTCCTCATTTTTGATCAACCTTTTCTTTTAAAAAATCATGAATCATTTTTTTGTAACGAAGAAATTCTCCGGAGAACATCATTTCCTCGTTTCTTGGTCGCGAGAAGGGAACAACAACCTCTTGTTTGATTCTTGCAGGTTTATCGGATAATACGAGTATTCGGTCGGAAAGAAAGAGTGCCTCCTCTATATTATGGGTAACAAAAATAATTGTTTTTTTGTACTGATCCCAAATCGAAAGTAGCCATAACTGCATTTCCTGACGAGTTAACTCGTCTAAAGCTGAAAATGGCTCATCTAAACATATGATGGGCTGGGGACTTAGAAGTGCCCGTAAAAATGCAACCCTTTGCTTCATACCCCCTGAAAGTTCGTGAGGAAAAGCATTTCTATACTCCATTAGCCCCGCTTTTCGCAGCATCTCCATAGCCATTTCGTAATCCTTTTTAGCTTTCAGCTCTTGGCCAAGAACGACATTTTGAATGATTGTTCGCCAAGGTAGTAAGGAAGGGGTTTGGGGCATATAACTAATATGTCCTCTGTTACCTGTAATGTCATTTCCTTCGAGTATAATGGACCCTGCTTGTGGAGCCTGCAGGCCACCGATTAACTGGAAAATCGTACTTTTTCCACTTCCGGAGGGACCAAGAATCGTTACGAACTCCCCGTTCTTAATAAAGAGGTTGAGATCATGTAAGATTTGTTTATCTCGATAAGAAAAAGACACATTTTGTAATTCAAGATGCTCCACGATTGTTCCCCTCAGCTTTCCAACGAATTATAAATCTCTCCAAACAATTAATCATGATAAAAAATAACAAACTTAATGCCATAATGAGAAAAATGGCAACAAACACGCGATCTGTTCGAAACGATGAGGAAGAGAGTGTCATATAGACTCCAATACCATTTTCTGATCCTAACCATTCAGATATAACGGCTCCCATGACACTGTAAGTCGCTGAAATTTTCAGACCTGAAAAGATTGAGGGAAGGGCAAACGGAAACTCAAGTTTCCAAAATAACTGTCGTTTTGTTGCTCCTGCCATTTGCATATAATGGAAGAGATCTGGAGCAACCTGGCGAAATCCATCCATGGCTGAAATCGTAATTGGAAAGAAACAAACCAGAGTGATAACAATTAATTTTGGTAATAGACCGAAGCCGAACCATATAACAAGAAGTGGAGCAAGTACGATAATGGGTATATTTTGCGATAAAATGAGAAGCGGATATAAAGATTCTTTTAAAAAAGGAATATTATGTAAAATAAAGGCAGTTAACAGACCTACGGTAACTCCAGAAACAAAGCCTAGAAAAATAAGCTGAATGGTGGATGTAAGATGTACAGAGACACTGCTCCAACCATTTATGAGTTCGTTAAAAATTTGTGATGGAGTTGGGAGAAGCCAAGTTGGAACCTGAGTAATTCTTGCGGTGAATTCCCAGCCAATGAATAAAAGGAGGAGAACAAAAATTGGTCTCCACCCTTTTTGTAATTTTTGTATCATGAACGATATTTCTCCGTAAGTGTATCCATTTTTATTCCACCTGGTTGATAAAGAATCTTCACCTGCGAAATAACATTGCTGCTTCCCATTTCAATCATCTTTTCGTTCATTTTCGTAATGACTGCAAAAAGTTCCTGAAGATCACCCTCCATAGTTGTTTCCAAGGGATGAACCTCATACTTTACTCCTGACGCATCAATAATGGCTATTGCTTCATCTACGTAAGGAATCACATTTTCACCGTTTTTTGTCTTAGGGATAATTTGTATACTAACAAGCGCGTTTGCCATATGACCAACTCCTATTGTGGTAAAAATTCATTAGTAAAGGCTTTTTCTGCATCTAACTCTGATTCTAGTAACCCATTTTCAAGCATCCAAGAAGCATAGTTTTCCCATACTTCTAAACGTTGCTGACCCCATTGGTCTGCATCGTCTTGATATTTGGTTGCAAGCCATTCCTGACTTTTCTTAACAAGCTCTGCGTCAAGCTCAGGAGCAGCTTTGATTAGGACGTCCGCCGCATCGGAAGGATTGTCGATAGCAAATTCATAGCCTTTTGAAGCCGCTTTAACAAAAGCTTTTACTGTTTCTGGATCGTTGTTAATCATGTTTTCACTAGTTGTTAACACAGGTGTATAGTAGTCTAGCTTTTCGGAGTAATCGGTTAAGTAGACCATATTTATGTCTTCTCCTCGTAATTCCGCTTCCACGCCTGTCCAACCGTAGTATATCCATGCAAAGTCAATATCACGTTCAACAGCGGTAAAGAAGTCTGCATCGCCTATGTTTACAATATTCACCTTTTCTACATCTGCTTGTTCCTGCTTCATAAGTGAGTCGATGACGGATTCTTCAACAGGTGAACCCCAACCACCATATGTTTTTCCTTCAAAATCCTTAGGAGATTGAATATTTTTAGATGCCGGTGATGCGAAACCAGATGTGTTGTGTTGAATGACCGCAGCTATAGAAACAAGCGGTACCCCTTGTACTCTAGCCTGTGTAATGCCCTCTTGATAACCTACACCAAAGTCTGCTTTCTCAGAAGCAACAAGTTGGTCAGCACCAGCCTCTCCAGGCATCTGAATGGTCACATCAAGACCTTCCACTTCAAAAAAGCCTTTTTCTTTTGCGACATATAGCCCTGTGTGATTTGTATTTGGAGTCCAATCAAGAACGACAGTCACTTTTTTTAATTCAGCACTTGATTCCTCCTTTTCTGTTTGTTGTTCATTTGTTCCTGAACATCCTGCGAGTAATACAGAAGCTGCTAATGCAGCTATCCATTTTGTCATTACTTTCTCCTCCAATGGTATAAGTAGGAATATGAACTGGACTTATAGACGTCAAAAAACGCCGCAGTTTTTGAACCGGGCGCATATATTTAAACAAGTTTATTGTTTAAAGAATATGTTCCCTACGCTGGTATCATCCAGATCAGGTTCAAAGGGTCAGCATCAATTGGATGCACTCTCAACCGGTCTTCAACCGGTCCCCCTACAATTCTTACCTATTTAGTTTGATTTCTATCTCATTATAGCAGAAATTATTTTCTTGAAAAGGAAGAACTTTCTTGAATAGATGAACATAATGATATGTTTGTTATCGCTTTTGTAAAGAACACATTGCAAACTTCATACAGTCACGATAAGATTGAAGTTATGGATGAATTTGTGTAAGGAAAGAAAGGAATTTCTATAATGGCAAAAAATTTTAAAGATGATGTACAATCGCGTCGCACATTTGCGATCATTTCCCACCCGGATGCTGGGAAAACGACATTAACAGAAAAGTTATTGTTATTTGGTGGTGCAATTCGTGATGCGGGAACAGTTAAAGGAAAGAAAACGGGTAAGTTTGCAACGAGCGATTGGATGGAAATTGAAAAACAACGTGGTATTTCCGTTACGTCGAGTGTGATGCAATTTGATTATAATGACTGTCGAGTGAATATTCTTGATACACCAGGTCACCAAGACTTCAGTGAAGATACGTATCGTACTCTTACAGCTGTTGATAGTGCGGTCATGATTATCGATTCAGCAAAAGGGATTGAGGAGCAAACCTTAAAGCTATTTAAAGTGTGTCGAATGAGAGGTATTCCGATTTTTACCTTTATCAATAAGCTTGATCGTCAGGGGAAGTCTCCATTAGAACTATTAGCTGAGCTAGAAGAGGTTATGGGAATAGAATCATATCCGATGAACTGGCCGATCGGTATGGGGAAAGAATTTCTCGGTATATATGACCGTTTCTACAAGCGAATCGAACAATTCCGTGTGGAAGAGGAAGAACGATTTGTTCCGTTAAATGAAGATGGAGAAATCGAGGGAGATCATAAACTAAAGCAATACTCCTTGTATGACCAAACGTTGGAGGAAATTATGCTTTTAAATGAAGCGGGAAATGAATTTTCTCGTGAAAGAATAGCAAATGGGGAACTAACACCTGTATTCTTCGGTAGCGCCCTAGCGAACTTTGGTGTTCAAACTTTTCTAGAAACATATCTTCAATTTGCTCCTGCACCTCAAGCTCGGGAATCTACAGAAGGGGAAATTGATCCGTTATCAGAGGATTTCTCAGGCTTTATTTTTAAGATTCAAGCAAATATGAATCCTGCTCACAGGGACAGAATTGCATTTTTACGTGTTTGTTCAGGAAAATTTGAAAGAGGGATGACAGTCAATATTCCACGCTTAGGAAAGTCAATGAAGCTTTCTCAATCAACACAGTTTATGGCTGATGACAGAAACACGGTTGATGAAGCGGTTAGTGGAGATATTATTGGTTTGTACGATCCAGGTACGTACCAAATTGGAGATACATTGACAGTTGGGAAAAACAACTTTCAATACGAAAAGCTTCCACAATTTACTCCTGAACTCTTTGTTCGAGTTTCTGCTAAAAACGTAATGAAGCAAAAGTCTTTTCATAAAGGAATTCAGCAGCTTGTTCAGGAAGGTGCCATTCAGCTCTTCCGTACGGTTCGAACAGATGATTATTTGTTAGGGGCCGTTGGTCAACTCCAATTTGAGGTGTTTGAGCATAGGATGAGAAACGAGTACAATGCAGAAGTATTAATGGAAAGATTAGGTTCAAAAATCGTCCGTTGGGTTGAAAATGAAGAAATTAATGAAAATCTTTCTAGCAGTCGAAGCCTATTAGTAAAGGATCGCTATGATAAGAAAGTATTTCTTTTCGAAAACGATTTTGCTCTTCGCTGGTTCCAAGAAAAAAATCCAGACATTACACTTTATAATCCTATGGATGATTACCAATAAGTACCTAGAAGTCCTCGTGTTTTGAGGGCTTCTTTTTTCTAGGAAAAAACTCTGCTTTTGGTATAATAGTATTGATTCTTAAGACCTGGAGGAGCTTCTATGAAAAAATGTACCGAATGCGGAGTTAGTTACAAAATTGATACCTCAGGGTACTTATTTATCGAGGGGATGAATAATGAGAATACTTTTACTGAGTATGAATACTCTTCGTTTCAAGAATTAGAAGACCATTTAAATACACTGACTATAGATCTGAAAAATCGTCCGGAAGTAAAAGCAGCTTTATCGAGTGAAAGGGTAAAGCCAATATTATTGACGTCTTTACCTGTTTTATTAGAGAGAGTAAAAAATCGGGAGATTGTTCAAGTAATTCAAACTGGGGAGTTAATTGGACATATACAACCAATCATCGATTTACAGAACAACCAATTATTTGCATTTGAATCTCTTTTACGTACGAATGGCATGAACCAAATGCCACCAGGACAGCTATTTCAGGTGGCAGAAAAAACAGGGCTACTATCGATGCTCGACCAAAGGGCAAGAGAGGTGGCCATACAGACTCGTAGAAAGTATATAAAAAAAGGGGTCAAAAGCTTTATTAATTTTTTGCCATCGACCATTTATAATCCGGAATTTTGTCTACAGCATACCTTTCATCTAGTTAATAGATATGGAATTGATCCAACAGATTTAGTGTTTGAGGTTGTAGAGACAGAGAAAATCGAAGATGTTGAACATTTGCAAAAGGTGTTTATCACTTACAAAAAACAGGGGATGAAGGTAGCCCTTGATGATGTAGGCTCAGGCTTTTCTACAATAGACATGCTAGAACTGCTACATCCCGATTATGTAAAAATTGACCGAAGCTATATTGACCACTGCGATCAAGATAGGCAGAAACAAAAGTTTTTAAGGGAAGTTCAACTAGTTGCACAAGACCTAAACATTCAAGTTCTGGCAGAAGGAATTGAAAGAATGGAAGAACTAGAGTTGTGTAGAGACCTCGGGATGAACCTAGCTCAAGGGTATTTTATTGGAAAACCAAAAGCAGGGGATCAATATCTAAATCTACAACTATAAGAATACTTTTTATGTAAGCTTCTCCAATAATGGGGAAGCTTTTTTAGCAGAGAGTTTGAATACAGCGCTTATTTGCATACGATATTGTGCTTCTTTATAATATGGGGCATAAAAGCTTTCAGTCGGCTGAATCTGTTAGGGTTTGAGAGGAGTTAGCAATCGAATGAAGATTAGCGAATATGCTATAAAAAGACCAGTTTTTACAATTGTCACAATGTTCTTAGTGCTGATTCTAGGAATCGTTTCGGTAGTGAATATCCCTTTAAAGCTAATACCGGAGATAAAACCTCCTGTAGGTGTGGTAGTAACGAATTATCCAGGTGCAAGTCCTGAGGAGATTGTAGAAAAAATAACAAAACCACTGGAGAGTAACTTAGCCACTCTGCCTGGTATAAAAACTCTCACCTCAACCTCACAGGAAGGCGCAAATTTTATCCTTCTTCAATTTTCTTGGACGACACATATTGATGAAATACAGGATGAAATTATTCAACGCATTGATTTAACAACTCTCCCAGACGATGCAGAAAAGCCTAGGTTCTTAAAATTTGACCCTTCGCAGTTTCCCGTAATTCAACTATCGTTAAGTGCGGATGAGAATGAGGAGATGTTGAGACAGTTAGCCCAGGAATTAGAACTGGAGTTAACAAAAGTGGATGGAGTTGCGAGCGTAAATTTATCTGGAACCTCTGCAAAGGAAGTAAAGGTTGAACTTGATCAGGAAAAATTAAAGGCGTACTCATTAAGTCAAAGCGATTTAGTCGATTTGATTCAGGCCAATAATATTTCGATGCCGGGCAACCCAATTTTAACTGAAGGTAAACAACTAACGACAAGAATTATATCCACCCTTGATTCTATAGACACATTACAAAATTTAACGGTGTCAATGAATCCTTTAACGGGTGATGAGATACAGTTACGTGATGTAAGTGATGTAAAACTAGAAAATCAGGATGATCGTACCATTACCCGCACAAATGAAAATCCTTCTGTGCTTCTTAGTGTTCTTCAGCAATCTGATGCGAATACCGCAGAAGTATCTAGAGCATTTGTTCAAGAATTAAAGAAACTGTTGAATAAGGAAAAATATCAAGATATTCAGTCAGATATTATATTTGATCAAGGGGAATACATAAAACAAGCCATAGGAAATATAACAACTTCCTTACTCCTTGGTGGCCTATTTGCAATGCTAGTTCTTTTTTTCTTTTTAAAAAATGTAAAAAGTCCACTGATTATCGGTGTTTCTATTCCGTATTCAGTTATTTTTACCTTTGTATTAATGTATTTTTCAGATTATACACTTAATATTATGACTCTTGGAGGACTAGCATTAGGGATTGGAATGTTGGTGGATAACTCCATCGTGGTCATTGAAAATATTTATCGTCACTTGGCGTTGGGCAAGAATGCAAAGGAAGCGGCTCGTGTTGGCTCACAAGAGGTAGGTGGGGCCATCACTGCTTCTACTCTTACAACAGTTGCTGTCTTTTTACCAGTTGTTTTTATTACAGGAATTATTGGAGAGCTTTTTAAAGAATTTGCTGTGACCATTTCGTTTAGCTTAATAGCGTCGTTGTTAGTATCGTTAACTGTAGTTCCTATGCTAGCAAGTAGGTTATTAAAGGCATCTATACATAATGCTGAGAAGGAAAGACAAAGCTCCTATGTTCTTCTTAGGCTTGAAAAGGGAGTGAGATGGTGTTTACAACATCGAATATTTGTTTTAATCGTTTCGACTTTGCTATTAGTTGGAGGAGGGTTTAGTTTAACAACTGTAGGTATGCAGTTTTTACCGAAAACGGACGAAGGATTTTTTACCATTCGTGTCAAGTTAGGAAATGGAATGGCGTTATCAGAAACAGAAAAAGTACTAACTTCCATTGAAAAAGAGCTTAAAAAGGAATCGGATGTTGAGACATTTGTTAGCCTAATTGGAACAACACAGGAGGGCTCCTTCAGAGGAGCAAGAAACGCGAATGAAGCAGAGATGTACGTAAAAATGAAACCGCTTAATGAACGTACACGCTCCATCTTTCAATTTGCGGATGACGTAAAGGAATCAATTGAAGCGGCAGCAAAGTCCACGAATAAAACCGCTAAACTATCATTTAATATGCAGTCAACTGCTGGGTCGAATCCCAATACCCTTACATTCAGCATCCTGGACACGAAAAAGGAGAGGCTAGAAGAATCGGTTGGTAAAATCTATGCAAGGTTGAACAAACTGAGTGAAGTAAATGAGGTTACAACAGACTTAATGGAACAACTAGAAGAAATTCAGATCACGGTGAATCGAAAGGAAGCATTAAAGCAAGGCTTGACACCAGCGGCAGTTGCGATGATTGTAAATAACGTAACTCGTGGGAGTGTTGCCACCCAAATAGTAGATGACAACTCAGAGATCTATCGAGTAATTGTTGAATATGATAAATGCGTAAGCGAAAGTATGGAAAGCATAAAAGGACTGCTAATAAAAAACCCTGCTGGAAACTATATTGAGTTAGGTGATGTTACCAATATTAACCGTGGATATGGACCTGTCAAAATAGAAAGAATTAACCAACAGGCTGCTGTTCAATTTACTGTAAAGTATAAAGACACGACGAATCTCGGTTTTATTTCAAGAAAAGTGGATCGAGAGATTGAAAACTTGAAACTAGCAGATGAAACAGAAGTTGTTTTTAGTGGGGATCGTGAATTGCTTGATAGTGCGTTAAATCAATTGTTATTAGCATTTGTCTTGGCTATTACGTTTGTGTATCTCGTTATGGCAGCGCAATTTGAGTCCTTGAAATATCCACTTGTTATCATGTTTACGGTTCCGTTAATGGTTATAGGAGTTGCCCTCGCTCTGACCATTACAAACACGCCAATTAGCTTGACCGTTATCATTGGAGTAATTGTTCTAGCAGGGATTGTCGTTAACAATGCAATTGTAATAATAGACTATATCAATCAAAAGAAGAATCAAGAAATGGAAACGACTGAAGCAATTGTAATTTCTGTAAAAGAACGGTTTCGTCCGATTCTAATGACCGCTTTGACAACGATTTTGGGACTTATTCCGCTTGCGCTTGGTATAGGGGATGGTACAGAAATTAATCAGCCTATGGGGATTACGGTGATTGGTGGATTAATCAGCTCGACGTTCTTAACATTGTTTGTTATCCCAGTTGTTTATAGCCTTTTTGATAGAGGAATTTCGAAAATTAATGGAAATAATGTCTAATGTCGAAAAATGTAGGAAAAGTCTTGCATGTTCAAGTGATAATTCTTCTTTATTTCGTACAACCTATAAGTAATGAAAATTAGCTGGTGATTAGGATGAAAAAACAAGGGAAGTTAGAAGCTGTATTGTGGAGTATTGCGCTACCTGGATTTAGTCAGCTTCTTAGTGGAAGCTACGTGAAAGGGGTACTATTTGTACTACTTGAGTTTGTTGTTAATGTAATGAGTAATTTTAATGAGGCCATTATGTTAAGTTTTTTATGGGAGATAGATCAAGCATTTGCAGTACTTGATTATCAATGGCTGATGTTTTACCCTTGTCTTTATATGTTCGCTATGTGGGATGCATACCGATCTGCAATGCCAGAAACGGAGGAATACTCTTATCTTCCTTTTGCTTTCGGAGCTTATTTAGTTACGGTCGGGTTGATGTTATCAAAAAAAGTGAAGCTTTTTGGTGTCGTATTTGGACCAATCTTTCTTCCTATGATTTTTTTGGTGCCTGGATTGCTTATTGGTTTCGTGATCAGATACCTAATTTTAAGAGCAAAGGTACCAAAAGTGAAGTTCTAACTTTTTGTTAGAACTTTTTTTGTTTTTTCTACTTTTACACCCCCATAGCATTCACATGTTGCTCGTAGGTATTTAGTGACTAGAAGATAGCGGCCGCTTCTTACAATACAACTGAGGTGAATAAGATGAACAAACATACAATCTTTGATATGAACAAAATTATAAAAGGAGCCTTTGCTATTGTTTTAGCTGGTTCACTTTCATTGACAACATCTAAAGCATTTGCAGATGAAAATGAGAATACAGAATCTCAAGCGGTTGAACAAACAGTTACAAGTGAAGAAACAAATACAAACGAGGAAGTTATTTCTTTAGATGACGCACTCGTTGATGAAAATACAAACGAAGTAGAAGAGCCAGAGCTATTACCAGGAGATTTCTTCTATTTTGCAAAAACGGCGTTAGAAAAAATACAGTTAATCTTAACTTTTGATGATGTAAAGGAAGCAAAGTTACTAGCTGAATTCGCAACAGAAAGATTAGCAGAAGCAGAAGCATTATTCTCAGCAGGTCAAGAGGAAGAGGCTTTAGCTGTAATGGAGAAAGCTTTAGAAAATCTATCTGTTGCTGAAGAGACAGTAAGTGAAAATACAGATGCAACTGAGGAAACAACAGAAGAAGAGGTTGATCCTACAGAAGCAACAGAAGAAGATGTAGATGCAACGATTGAAATTATTGAGAATGATGAAGAAGTAGTTGAAGAAACGGAAGAAGTTGAAAAGCAAATTTCTCAAAATATAATTGCTCTCACAGCGGCAATGGAAAAAGTAAAAAATCCTGTGGCTAAAGCAGCTCTACAAAAGAATATTGAAAAGAGTTATGCAAAACTAGCTAAAAAAATGGCTAAGCTTGAAAAGAAAGCGTCTGAAGAAGAAAGTGAAGAAGTGACTCCAGTTGACACTGAAGATGAAACAACAACTGAAGAAACAGATTTAACAGTAGTAGATGAAACAACTACTGAGGAAGAGGTTATCGAAGAAAATACTGAGGCAGTAACGACTCCTGCTCCGGCTGCAAAAGTAACAAATCAAGTGAAGGTTGATCAAGCTCAAAAGAAAGCTGAAAAGCAAGAAGTAAAGCAGGAGAAAAAAGCTGAAAAGCAACAAGTAAATAAGTCAAATAATCAGCAAAAATCAAATGCGAGTGAACAAAAAGAAAACGGAAAAAACTAACATTTCTTCATAAAAAGAGGCCATTTTTTAAATGGCTCTCTTTTTTCCAAAAGCTTACCCTTAAAAATCCCAACAAAGTATCGTATGATATATGGTGATAAGTGAGGTGAAGCTGTTGTTAGGTTTATTATTTTTACCAAAAAAGAAAAAACGCACATTAGAAGAGACTGTTTTTGCCATTCAAAATGGAGATCAAGGACTTCAAAATGAACTCATTCATCAATATAAACCCTTTATTGCAAAAACGGTATCTTCCGTTTGTAAAAGATATATTAGTGAAACAGACGATGAGTTTAGCATCGGATTAATTGCATTTAATGAAGCGATACAAAAGTATAGTTCAGATAAAGGCAGCTCCCTGCTTAGTTTTGCAGAGGTTATTATAAAAAGGCGAGTAATAGATTATATACGTCAGCAAATCAAGCATCAAAATCTATCAATGGATGTTAATGGATTTGAGGAAACTGATGAAGAGGTTACTCAGACTAGTCTAGAAGCAAATATGTCCCTAGATGAGTACTACAAGAAAACGGACGAAGAGTTAAGAAGGCAAGAAATCATGCATTTCTCAAAGCTTCTAACGGAATTTGATCTGTCTTTTAAAGATTTAGTAGAGAACTCTCCAAAGCATGCGGATGCAAGAAAAAACGCCATGCTAGTTGCCAAGGAAATCGTTTCTAATGAAGAGATCAAGCAAATTTTAGTAGAGAAAAAGAGACTCCCAATCAAACAAATTGAGGATTCTGTAAGTGTTAGCAGGAAGACGATCGAGCGGAATCGAAAATATATTATTGCTATATCTATTATCTTAATGAATGATTATTTATATTTACAGGATTATGTCAAAGGGGTGTTGGAAACGTGAAACAAGGAATCATAATGGAAGTTAATGATCGTTTTTTAACCTTATTAACCCCCGAAGGTGAATTTTTAAAGGCACCTAAACAAAATAGGAATTATCAAATAGGACAAGAAATCTCCTTTGTTCCGGTTGAGAAAGAAAGTTTCTTTAATGGATGGAGCAAGGTTTTTCATAAAAAAACAGCAGGAATACTTGTCGCAGCTTCTCTTCTTCTTTTATTTACTTTCATTCCATCTAGAGTGGATAACGAAGTTTATGCTTATATGTCGATAGATGGAGAATCAAGCATTGAACTTGCTGTAAATAAAGATCTAGAAGTGATAGACGTGATTGCTTATAACGAGAGCGGTAAAGAAGTTATTGCTGACATTGATTGGAAAAATGAGCAAGTTGATAAAGTATCATCTGAAATCTTATCTAGTATTGAAAACCAGGAAGTAAATTCTGAAACGCAGGAAATTGTCGTTGGGACGGTCTTTGCTGGTACTCAAGTAAACAAAACAGATGAAAAACTTCATCAAGTGATTGATTCATTAAAGAAAGAAACTGAAGTGGAAATTGCCGATGTTCAAGCGACTGCTGAAGAAAGAAAAGAGGCAAAAGAACAAGGTGTGTCTGTTGGTAAATACAAAGCTCAGCAAGCAAAAGAGAAAGCAAAGGAAAAGAAAGAAGATAACATGAAGCAAGAGGAGACATCAGTAGAAACACCTGCTCCAAGCGTGACTGAACCAAATAACAATACAACAAATATACCTGCAGCTAATAATAATGGGAATGGAAACGCCAATCCAAATGCTCAAAAAGATGAACTGAAGCAACCACAAAACTCTGGAAATGGTAAATCTAATCAAAACAATCCCGGACAACAAAATAATGAAATAAAAAAAAATGAAAAAAATATGAGTTCAGTAAAGAAACAAGAAAAAACAAATAATGGTAAAAAAGAAGAAAAGCCCCGCAAATAATGCGGTGGCTTTTTGCCATTTATATGAAGTTTTTTAAAAATTACGACCTGACATTTGTGCCTGTGCTTGTTTTACAAGTCGCTTTGTAATTTCTCCACCAACTGAACCGTTACCTCTTGATACTGTATCTCCACTTAACGTAACGCCGAATTCTTGAGCGATTTCGTATTTAACTTGATCTAAAAATTGCTCCACGCCTGGAACTAAAAGCTTGTTACTATTCCTTGCCATAATCTCAGCTCCTTTTTTTAGTAATTACAGAGAAAACATCTCTGTATGTGTAGTATGCAAGTAATGACTTAATTACATAAGTGGTAAGTTTTCGTATTTGAGGGAAAAGTGGTATTAATCTTTCCCATGACTAACATCTTTTGTAGGGTGCATAAAAGGGTATCCCTTTGGTTTTTTCTTACTTTCCACAAGTTCCCTATTTTCACTTGTATTCCATCCAATATCATTTGTCGGATGTACCCATTCGTCTCCTGACATAATGGCAGGATCCGTATCCTTACTCCATTGTTCTAATGGCGAATTAGGTGAAGCATATTGGCTATCTCCGATAACAACCCCTTGAGAGTTAATAAATGGTGGTTGAATGGTTATGCCTGTACCCTTGAAGTCAGGAGAGTTTATTTGATGTGGTAATGTCCCGTCAATTGAATAATTTTCTTCGATCTTCTTTCTTTTTTTGCTCATAGCATTCATCCCTTTTTCTTTTATATTTTGTTTTCAGTGGTTTTTTATAAGTAGAAAATGAAGACAAAAAAAGGAAGATTGAAACATGAAAGAAGAGTGAAAAATATATGTAATTCCATTAAGGAGGAATGAAAAATGGCTAAAAGAAAAGCAGAGCGAGATGCAGCCGTTAAATATAGCAAAACACCTAAGAAAAATGTAAATGAATCTGAATTCTCAGCAGAATTCACTTCTGATGAGAACACGATGAAGGGATTTAATCGAAATTCTAAACAAGGAAGAAAAGGTAGATCCTAATGAAAAATAAAAAACAAGCACCAAATGTTGAATTTGGAAGTGAGTTTGGTGATATCAATGCAGCAAAACATTATGAAGTTCCACTAATGAATAGTGAAAAAAAGCAAGGAAGTAAGAAAAAGCAAAATAAGAAAAACTAAGGAGGTGCTTAAAAGCACTCCTTAGTTTTTTATCATTTTTTTGTTCCGAATAATAGTGATTGTTGCTTAGTAGGTTCAAAATATGCTAACAGACTTGTTTTTCTTCGTAAAAATACTCCTGTTTGCATATATTCTTGATAGTCAAAAGAAAGCTCTTCTACGATGGAATGCTTGTAAAGCTCCTTCTCTTTAATACCTAAAGCCGCAAAATCTTCTCCTAATAGGCGAGGCTCCTCAAGAAACATGTGATAAAGTGCCGATCTATCATCCTTCTCAAGACGATCTTCCCACCAGGATTTTCGTGGTTTAAATTTTGCATTCTCCAAATAGTCTATCTTCATTAAGCTTAAGATAATATCTTGGTCAGGAAGATTTATGGATTTGATAAAGTCAAACAAACGCTTAAATAAATCTTCAAGCTGGTGACCTATTCTAGACCATCCTCTATCTTCCCAATAAGACCCAAATTGTTGAAAAAATTCAAAGGATGAAGAGAAGGAGTTCGTAACTAAATATTCAATCGTATGGTCCATACGATGATCATTCCAATACTTCTCTAGCACGTCTTCAACTTGTTTGATTTTAATAATATCATCAAAGGATAAAACATTATTACCTAGTATTTCATAAGGGGACTGGTCCATATAAATGTATTGATGGTCTGCGGCTCGTAAACGCAAACCAGTACCTCTTAGCATTTTTAAGAATCCTAGTTGTAGTTCCTCAGGTCTCATCTCAAATACATCATTAAATGTCTTTTTGAACGTATCATAATCTTCTTCAGGGAGCCCCGCAATTAAGTCAAGATGCTGATCAATCTTCTTTCCTTCTTTAACCATCGTTACGGTACGAGTAAGCTTCTCAAAGTTTTGTTTTCTCATCACAAGCTCATTTGTATAATCATTTGTAGATTGAACACCAATTTCAAAGCGGAATAAGCCTGGAGGTGCTTCTTGGTTTAGAAATTCGATAACCTCAGGTCGCATGATATCAGCAGTAATTTCGAACTGAAACACTGTGCCAGGTAAATGCTCGTCTATAAGAAAACGAAACATTTCTAGAGCATAACTACGGCTAATGTTAAAGGTTCGATCAACAAACTTAATAGTTTTTGCACCGTTTTTCATTAAATAACGGATATCTTCTTTAATTTTTTCCCGATCAAAATAACGTACACCTACTTCAATAGAAGAAAGGCAAAATTGACAACTGAAAGGACATCCACGGCTAGTTTCAATATACGACACTCGTTTTCCTAGGTGTTCAATATCCTCTTTAAAACGGTATGGAGAAGGAAGTTCACGTAAATCGAGCTTATGACGCTGCGGATTTAGTTTGATTTCTCCAGTCTCGGTACGGTAGGAAATTCCAGCCACTTGTCGATAATCTTTCTCAGAGTCAAACTGCTGAAGGAGATTTTTAAATGTTTCCTCACCTTCACCAATGACAATAAAATCAAATTGAGGTACTTTTTCCATCCATTCCATCACATCATAAGTGACTTCAGGACCACCTACTACTATTTGAATCGAAGGATTAATCTTTTTAATCATACTAATGACTTTTATTGTTTCTTCAATATTCCATATATAACAGCTAAATCCAATTACATCCGGCTTTCTTTGGACAAGGTCTGTCACTATATTCATAGTTGGATCCTTGATCGTATATTCTGAAAGCTCTACTTCAAATTCAGGTTCTGCATAAGCTTTAAGATAACGAATAGCTATATTTGTATGAATAAATTTTGCGTTAAGTGTTGCTGCAATAACTTTCATCTTTTGCTCCTTTGTGTTTCTTGATACAATCAGTATATTTTATCATATTTTCTCCAAATATAGAGAAGGGAAAACATAACATACATACGCATAGAAAAAAAGGAAGCCGAAGTCTTAATGACTGAGCTTCCTTTTTTCTATATATTGCTGAAATCTTGTAAAGAATTGCTTCATGCGTGACATCTTTAGTTCTATTAAAGGCTGTGCAAAGGTCGTAAAAAGCTTGCTTGAGAGCAACACTGTAATAACAAATGAAATTAATAGAAGCAGAAAGAAGGTTTCCATATTATAAAAATAATCTTGTACTTCGCTATGGCGAAATGGCTGAACAATAAATCCGTGAAGCAAATAGACGTAAAGTGTATTTTTCCCAAAGGGAGTAAAGAATAATTGCCTCTTAGGAATGAGTGAGAAAAAGGCTAGAACCAGCAAAGTACTTAGCAAAAGAAGCCCCAATCGCATCATAGGTGCAGTATAGATTTCTGCGCCTAATGCTTCGTAAGGTTTTGATCCAAATAACCATTGATAGTTCATATCAGGTGCTACATAAAAACCAGTGAAGACGATAGCAAATAGAATAAATGATGCTGCTCGGTACGGTGCACTTGTAAGGACTTTAAAATGCTCCTTTTTTAAATAAAACCCAAGTAAAAAGAGTGGGAAAAATACAAATGTCCTTGAGAGACTTAAATAATTCGTCATCCAATCTACATACCCAACAAGTAAACTTAGAATAACAGCAACCGTAAGGGCAATTTTCCTATCCACTTTCGTAAAAGCAAATAAAAATAGATTCCAAAAGAAAAGACTGATTAAAAACCAAAGTGACCAATGGGGATCAAATGGGTCCACAACAAAAGTCTCTTTTGAATCTAAAAAGAAATAGAAAACCGAATATATTAGTTGGAAAATTAAATAAGGAATAATTAGTTTAAGGGAAATTTTCCGTAAATAGCCTTCCTTCTGAAATCCTTTAGCAAAGTAGCCTGAGATGAGAATGAAAGCTGGCATATGAAAGGTGTATATCGTTTTATATATAGTATAGACCGTATGGTGGTCTTGAATGAACGATTGGATTAAGTGACCAAACACAACAAAAAAGATTAAAATAAATTTTGCATTATCAAAGTAGTAGTCTCGTTTTTTCATCTTATCCTCCTCCCGAAAGTCTACTATTTCTTACCCTTTTTTTCTAGTCATAAAACCTGACACTTTTTGCCAACCCTCTTTTTGATCTGTTTTAGTACATGGATTTATCTGTTATATAACGGATTTCGCTTAATTTTACAGGGAAAATCAAAGAAAAAAGTAGCTGTTTCATAAAAAAATTGCAATTGTTTGATATTTATCACAGCGTAAAATAGCTCATTGCCTTAAAATTTAAACAATTACGTTTCGTTTGGGAGGGGCTTATGTCAATTTTACCTGTTAAAAATGAGTTAGGTTTTTTTGAAATACGATTGGAATCTATCGGAGGATTAGGTGCGAACTTAGCCGGAAAAATGTTAGCTGAATCTGGGGTACTTGGGCATGGATTGAATGGTTCAAACTTTTCTTCCTATGGTTCAGAAAAGAAAGGCTCACCAGTAAAGAGCTTTATCCGGTTTTGCGATGCTGAAGTCGCCATTAGAGACCATAGTCCAATAGAGCAGCCTCATGTAATTGGGGTTTTTCACGAGGCTTTATATAAAACGGTTGATGTCGTAAGCGGTTTAACTGGTGACGGTATTGTATTGGTTAATTCAACTAGAGATTTTGATGACGTGAAAAAAGACTTGAAACTTAACTATGGTACACTGGCCATCGTTGATGCACTGAGCATTGCCGTTGAAGAAAAAACAAAAGTGAATACTGCTATGCTAGGTGCCTTATTCCGCATATGTAGTTTTTTAAATCCTGAATCTATGCGGAATGTTATTCGAAAAACTTTTGAAAAGAAATATCCTCACTTAGTAGAACCGAACATTCGTACATTTGATCGTGGATATAATGAAGTGCAATTCAAAACTTACGAGGTACCAGAGTATGCGGAAGGACGATCCTTTACAAGACCTGTGCCGCAGCTTGGATATAACACACAGGCTATTGGGGGAGTAATGATTTCTCAAGCGAATAGTATTTTGAAGGATTTAAGTGGCTCTAGACAAGGGTTTGTTCCAGAATTCCATCAAGAAAAATGTATCAATTGTGCTGCTTGCGATACAGTTTGTCCTGACTACTGCTTCGTTTGGGAAGAAGGCGAAGATAAACGAGGCCGAAAGCAGACGTTCCTTAAAGGAATTGACTATCAATATTGTAAAGGCTGCTTGAAGTGTGTAGAGGCATGTCCGACAGAAGCGTTAAATGACCTTCGAGAAATGATTGGTTATGCAAAAGAACATTCAGTAAAACAATACTTTCCATTTGTAGGGGGTGTAAGGTAATGGCAACTTTAGAAAAAGAATTACAAGCAATGGGTTTGCCTGAACAATTAGCTACATTTGAATCTGGGAATGAAATGGCCGCTATGGCAGCAGCTCAAATTAACTATCATTTAATGGGATACTTTCCTATTACCCCATCAACAGAGGTAGCACAATATTTAGATCAGATGAAAGCTCGTGGGGAGCATAATATAAAATTGATTGCAGCGGATGGAGAGCACGGTTCTGCAGGTATTTGTTACGGAGCTGCTGTAACAGGTGCACGTGTGTTTAATGCGACAAGTGCAAATGGATTAATGTATATGCTTGAACAGCTTCCAGTTCAATCTGGCACAAGATTCCCGATGGTTATGAATCTGGTTACTAGATCTATTAGTGGACCGCTAGATATAAGAGGAGATCACTCTGATTTATATTTTGCGTTAAATACGGGCTGGGTGATCTTAACGGCAAGAACGCCTCAGGCAGTATATGATATGAACATAATGGCTCTAAAAATAGCTGAGCACTCAAAGGTCAGATTACCGGTGATAGTCGCTTATGATGGCTTCTTTACTTCTCATCAAAAGCGTAAGGTAAACTATTTTAAAGATCGAAAAGTAGTACAAAATTTTGTAGGAGAATGTCCAACTGATTATCATTTTGCTCGAGACCCTAAAAAACCTGTCACTATCGGAGCACATATGAATGGTGATGATCTATTAAACAACCATTTCCAGCAATCGGAAGCAATGTATGCAGCTGGCGATGTTTTTAAAGAGGTAGCAGAGCAGTACAAAAAAATATCAGGTAGGGAATATCCCGTACTTGACCTGTACGGAATGGAGGATGCAGAGGTTGCTTTATTCTTATTAAATTCTGCGGCAGAATCTGCAAAGGATGTAGTAGACCAGCTCCGAGCTAAAGGAATAAAAGCTGGAGTAATCAGCCCAAATATTATTCGTCCATTCCCTTCTGAACAGATTCGTGAGGCACTGAAAAATATAAAAGCACTTCTTGTTGGGGAACGAGCAGATTCATATGGAGCAAACGGACCAAACCTCACTCATGAGGTGAAATCTGCCTTACAGGAGGATAAAGAAAATCAAACACTTGTATTAAGTCGTGTTTTCGGACTTGGAGGAAAGGATTTTTACGCCGATGATGCAGCGAAGTTCTTTGAGCTTGCTCTTGATGCAAAGGAAAAAGGCTATGTTGAGAAGGCATTTGATTACTATGGTCATGTGCCTGGTGAAGTTGAAAATGTGCTGAAACCAGTTATAGAACCTCAGTATGGAGATGCATTCAAAACGGGGTTAATTGAAGTGAAACAAGATGAAGAAACGAAAAAGCTCAAGGTGAAAATTCCGCCTTTACGAGCTTTGACGACAAAGCCAAAGAGACTAGCATCAGGACATGGTGCTTGTCCTGGGTGTGGAATCTTCCCAGGTCTCGAGCTATTCTTTAAAGGAATAGAAGGGGATGTGGTGGTTTTATTCCAAACAGGCTGTGCATATGTTGTCACAACTGCGTATCCACATTCATCTCATAAGCAAACCATGATTCACAATTTATTCCAAAATGGTCCTGCAACTTTATCAGGAACACTTGAAGCATTTTTAGAGTTAAAGGAAAGAGGAGAAGTACCGGTTTCAGATGATGTCACGTATGTGATGATTACTGGTGACGGTGGGATGGACATTGGTATGGGTTCTGCAATTGGAACGGCCTTAAGAAATCATAAACTGATTATGCTTGAGTATGATAATGAAGGATATATGAATACTGGGTCACAAATGTCTTATTCTACTCCAATGGGTCATATGACAAGCACAACCAATGTAGGAAAAGCACAGCAAGGAAAGGCATTCCACCATAAAGATACCGCACAAATAATGGCGTCAACGAATATACCGTATGTGTTTACTGGTACAGAGGCATTTCCACAAGATTTGATAAAAAAAGCGGCAAAGGCACAGTGGTATGCTCAAAATGTGGGAACAGTTTATGGAAAGATCTTAATTACTTGCCCACTAAACTGGAAGTCTGAGGAAAGATTTGGTCAAACCATTATGGAAGCTGCTGTAAATTCATGCTTCTTTCCTTTATATGAAGTGGAACAAGGGGAAACGACCATTACGTACAATCCGGAAGATAAGAAAAAGCGTATACCATTGTCAGATTGGTTAGCCTATATGGGTAAAACCAAACACTTACTGAAAGAAGAAAACAAACCAATGCTAGATGATTTTGGTAAGGAAATTGAAGCGAGATGGCAACGTCTGAAGGCAAAGCACGAAAATCCATTATTATAATAAGAAGGAGCAAAGTTAACTACTTTGCTCCTTTTACTTTTAGGTTCGAAATATTTTTACAATTTTTATTTTAAATTCATAGTGGAGAAAGGTACACAGCAAATTAAGATATAGAACTAAGAGAAAATGAAAAAGTTCGCTTTCATTAGAAAGCGTTCTTTTTTCCTATAGAGGAGTTTTGGGAATAGTGTAGAATTCATAATTAAGAAGTTCCTTTATAAGGAGAGATACCGTGAATACGTTCCTTTCAAGTATAGGTATGGAGAATGTGCGAATCAATCAAATGAAGAAAAATAATATAGAGATACCAATTGAGGATCTGTTTAAATCATTTTTTATAGAATCGCTTGATGCGATTATTTTCTGGAATGAAAATATGAGTGTCATTGATGCAAACGATGCAGCCTGTCGCTTATTTGAATGTAGCCTTGATATATTAAAGCAATATCCTATTGATACTTTTGTGTACGAAAAGGATGAAAAGTATTATGCTATCATACAGGACTTAAACATAAGAGGATCCATTCGAGACGAATTACTATTTCAAATGTACAATGGTCAAATGAAATATCTTGAGTTTTCTACCAAGCTTTTTGTCGTTGATGGATATCATATGACCATTTTTAGAAATGTGACTGAACGGTACCAAATGGAAAAAAAACTAAGAGTGAGTGAGCAAAAATTCCGAAAGATTTTTGAAGGCTCTCTTGACGGAATGTTATTATGGGATGAAAATCAAAGAATTATTGATGTGAATCCTGCCGGTGAAAAGTACTTGAAAGCAAATAAATATGAAGTTGTCGGAAAAACAATGCGTGATTTGCTGATCAATTGTCATTTCCCAGATGACGAGTTAAATGAAGTTACAAAAAATCTCATGATTGAAGGTCATGCAACAGGTACGTTAACATTAACGACAAGAAGTGGGAAGACTTTGCATTATGAGTATTCCACGAAGCAAAATGTAGTAAGCAACCTAAGTTTAACAACCTTCAGGGATGTTACGGAAAAGCTAGAAATGGAGGCAAATCTTCATAAATCTGATACCCTTAGTGTAATCGGTCAGTTGGCAGCTGGAGTTGCACATGAAATTCGTAATCCTATGACTGCATTGAAAGGGTTTATTCAGCTTTTAGAAGACTCTAGTGAAGGAAAGCATCCCATGTATTTTGATGTGATTTCAACTGAACTGAATCGTATTGACGCGATAATAAATGAATTTTTAATTTTAGCTAAACCACAAGCGATTAAATTTGTGGAGCATAGTATCACTCAGATCATGTCTGAAACAGTCAATCTATTAAGTGCCCAAGCAGTTTTGTACAATGTTCAGTTCCTCCTTCATTATGATGATGATTTACCAACATTAATCTGCGAGCCTAATCAGCTGAAAAAGGTCTTTATTAATATGATTAAAAATGGCATAGAAGTTATGCCGAGCGGTGGATTTATCACGATTTCAATGAATCCAACAACAGATAATCGGATACATATTTCCATAAAGGATGAAGGCTATGGCATACCGGAGGAAAAACTGAAAAAACTCGGTCAGCCGTTCTATACGACAAAGGAGAGGGGAACAGGCCTAGGTCTTATGGTTTCTTATCGGATTATAGAGGAGCACGAGGGTACGATTAAAGTCGAAAGTGAAGTTGGTAAAGGGACGGTTTTTCATGTGTATTTACCAGTCGGAAAATAAAGGTGGGTTCATGTATGAATAGATGGTATGGAACGGTTGAATCGCAGTTAGGGACTATTTATATAGTAGTAGAAAATGGACTAGTATCGGCCGTTCATATTGGAGAAGAGGATTTTCAGGAGCACGAAAGAGGTCAGCAGACGATCCTTTCACTTGAAAATGAACTGGTAAAAGAAGCAGTGAAGCAAATGGAGGATTACTTTTCAAAGAGAAGAAAGGACTTTGATTTGCCACTTCAAATGGAAGGTACTGAGTTTCAGCGGTCTGTTTGGAAGGTCCTTTACTCGATTCCATTTGGAACAACATACAGCTATCAGGAAGTAGCAGAAAAGATTGGAAATAGTAAAGCGGTCCGTGCGATCGGACAGGCGAATAAAGCAAACCGTCTTCCTATTATCATTCCATGCCATAGAGTTATAGGGAAAAATAAGAAGCTAACAGGCTATGCAGGAACACGTATAGATATAAAGGAAAAGCTCCTTACATTAGAAGGAGCTGGCTTTAAACAATAGTAAGATTACGAGTAGAGAAACCTTCTACTCGTATTTTTTTGAGTTTAAAAATGTAACTAACTCTTCAATGGATGTGAATTCATTACGCTTAAGAATTAATTCTCTACCTAACGCTAATGATTTTTCTTTCGCTGTAATTCGTTCCTTTTCATCCGAAAGACCATCCAAGTCTGCAACATGGGCAAGACCGATTGTTCTTCTTATAAGTTCACATCCAGCAAAACCAACCGCATCCTGAAAGTATTTTTGTAGAGTAGAAGAAAGGAAACCATCAATACGTGCAAATGGTTCTAAATTGTCATGTTCCCATAGAACTGAAAATTGATTTTCATACACATTCCAGAATGTTCTTACATGTGAGTATACCGCATCGGATTTTTCCTCGAAGGCAATTGCTTGGAACAATAAATTGGCAATTACTTGCCCTATATCAAAACCGACAGGACCAAAGTAAGCAAATTCCGGGTCAATTACTTTTGTTTCTTCCTTCGAAACAAATAAACTGCCTGTATGAAGATCGCCATGTAAAAGTGCCTCTGCTTCCGTTAAAAAGCTTTTTCTCAGTAACGCTACTTGAAGTTTTAACTCTGTATCATTCCATAGTTTTTCAACTGTTGAAGTGAGCTGTGGTTCAAAATCATTTGTTTCTGCATCAAAGTAAGGATCTGAGAAAATTAGATCCTCAGTAATTTTACATAATTCTGGGTTAATAAATTTTCCAACAAGCTCTTTCTTTTGGCCCTTATCCAAACCAAACTCCGATGTGAAAAAAGTTGTATTGGCTAAGTATGTTCCAAGATGACTTGCAAGCAGGGGATATTCGTTTCCATCAATTAACCCTTTTCTGGCGATAGTCAAATGAGATAAATCTTCCATAATCGTTATAGCTAACACTTCGTTCGTATAATACACTTCAGGAACAAATTCTGGAGCGTGCTTTTTAAATAGTTTTAATGCTTCTGCTTCAATAGTTGCTCGTTTTATAGTGAGTGGCCATGACTCTCCTACTACTTTTGCATATGGAAGAGCTTGTTTTATAATGATGCCTTTTCCATCTTGATCTTTAATATGAAAAACTAAATTTAAGTTTCCATCTCCTATTTCTGTACACGATAGAGTACTATTTTCGGAGAATAAATTTCTCTCTTTTGCTAGTGAGATGGCTGTTTCTTCTGTTAATGGTTGATAGGTTTCTTGTACTACTGTTGACATAATGATTATCCTCCTATTGCATAAAAAAACCTCTTTCTGCTAGAAAGAGGTTTGAGGCTTTAGTCAACAAACCTCTTATCTACCAGAAAGGAAATTTCTTTCTGTTGGAATTAGCACCGTGCCTTACGGATTCATCCGGCGCTAAATTGATAGCGCCCCATTTCACAATGGTATTACGGTCGGTTGCTGGGCTTCATCGGGCCAAATCCCTCTGCCTACTCTTGATAAGAGATGTAATTTTCAGTTAATATTCACTGATGAGAATCATATCAGCATAGTGTTAAAGTTGTCAATAGTTTTTAATATAAGTCTGTCCGACGGTCTGAAAATATCGGAATCGTGTTGCGGACTTTCTTCACTTCTGCCAAATCAATTTGACCAGTAACAATGGATTCAAGTTCGTCTCCCTCTGCAATTACTTCTCCCCAAGGATTAATAATCAATGAATGACCAGCAAATACATTGTCGGGATCTGAGCCAGAACGATTGCATGCTATGACAAAGCATTGATTTTCAATAGCTCTAGCAATTAATAAAGATCTCCAATGATTCAAACGAGGGAGAGGCCATTCAGCAACAACCACGATGGTCTCCGCTCCTTCTGTCGTATGAGCACGAATCCATTCAGGAAAGCGAATATCATAGCAAATCAATCCTGCAAACAAATGATTGCCGAGCGCAAAAATCCCTTTTGTACTTCCTGATTGAAGATGTTCGTGCTCGTTCATCAGCTTAAAAAGATGCGCTTTGCTGTATGTGGAAACAAGTTCTCCTTCATTATTTATGACAAGCAGTGTGTTATACACACCGTTGTTTTCTTGAGAAGCAACAGATCCACCAACTATATGCACACGATGTTGTTTAGCTAATTTCTGCAAAAATTCAATGCTCTTTTTTGCTTCCACGTCTGCAAGAACATCGAGGCGGGTTAAATCATAACCTGTTGTCCATAACTCTGGAAGAATGACTAAGTCAGGTTTTTCAGCCATTGCTGACTCTATTAATCTTTCCGCTTTTTGAAAGTTTTCTTCTACATTTCCAAAGCTTATGTCCATCTGAATACAGGAAACTCTCATAAGAAACCACCTTTTCTAAAAAAATATTAGTAAAAATACTTTACAAGTTGTCATTTACGATATACATTTGTGACTAGTTTTTCAATATAAAAATTGCCAATTACCCGAATATATAAAGTAGGTGGAAAAATGATGATATATCCTCAATCAAAATTATTAAAAAGCTTACCTAAACAATTCTTCGCTTCACTTGTTGCAAAAGTAAATAAGCAGATCAGTGATGGTCATGATGTGATAAACCTTGGACAGGGAAACCCTGATCAACCGACAGCTTCACATATCGTAAAAGCACTGCAAGTGGCAGCAGAGAATCCGAATAATCACAAATACTCTCCCTTCCAAGGCTTCGCATCATTAAAAGAGGCTGCTGCGACATTTTATAAAAGAGAATATAACGTAGATATCAATCCAGAGAAAGAAGTTGCCATCCTTTTCGGAGGCAAAGCTGGGCTTGTTGAAATCCCACAATGCCTATTAAACCCAGGTGAACATGTTCTCGTCCCCGATCCGGGTTATCCTGACTATTGGTCGGGAGTTGCTCTTGCACAAGCAGAAATGATTACGATGCCATTGAAGGAGGAGAATCAATTTCTTCCCGATTATTCAGCTCTAACAGATAGCGAGCTTGAAAAGGCTAAGCTTATGTTCTTAAATTATCCGAATAACCCGACAGGCGCAATAGCCAATGCTAATTTTTTTGAGGATACGGTTGCACTAGCTAAAGAGCACGAGATTTGTGTTGTTCATGATTTTGCCTATGGAGCGATAGGCTTTAATGGTCATAAACCGATTAGTTTTCTACAAACAGAAGGTGCAAAAGACGTAGGGATTGAAATTTATACGTTATCTAAGACGTATAATATGGCTGGTTGGAGAGTAGGCTTTGCGGTTGGAAATGAAAGTGTCATTGCAGCCCTTAATTTGTTGCAAGACCATTTATATGTAAGTCTTTTTGGAGCTGTCCAAGAAGCGGCAGTTGCCGCATTAACTGAGTCTCAAAGTTGTGTTCGTGAGTTAAATGCATTGTACGAATCTAGAAGAGACGTCTTTATCGGAGGACTTCAAGAATTAGGTTGGAATGTCGTAGCTCCGGAGGGGTCATTCTTTGCATGGCTAAAGGTTCCTACTGGTTATACATCTGAACAATTTTCAGATCTATTACTAGAAAAAGCACATATTGCTGTTGCCCCTGGAGTTGGTTTTGGTACATGGGGAGAAGGCTATGTCCGAGTTGGGTTACTAACCTCGGAAGCACGTTTGCGAGAAGCGGTTGAAAGAATTTCAAAGCTCCAAATTTTTAGTTAATGTATTGACAGTCGAATTAAATTCTGGAATAATCAAAATCAATTGAAAGTATAAACAATAATTCCATAATGAAAACATTCGTTTTCTTATCAAGAGCAGGTGGAGGGACGAGCCCGACGAAGCCCGGCAACCGACTTACATGTTTTGTAAGCACGGTGCTAATTCTTGCAGCAAAGGCTGATAGATAAGGAGATGTTAGTTTACGATACTAACCTCTTCCTGATGATAAGAAGAGGTTTTTTTATGTATATGCGTATAGGAGAGAAAGGACGAAAGCAAATGAGTGAGATCATCGCAACGTACTTGGTACATGACGCCAAACACAATCCTGAGAAAAAAGCAGAGGAAATTGCGCTTGGTTTAACGGTTGGTTCATGGACTCAATTACAAAAGCTTGAGCAAGAGCAATTGAAAAAATATAAAGGTAGAGTTATTTCCGCAGAAAAATTACACATAGATGAACATACGAATGAAACGGTAGCGGTGTTAAAAATCGCTTATCCTTCAAATAACTTTTCGCTAGATCTTCCAGCTATTTTAACAACGGTGTTTGGAAAGCTGTCTCTTGACGGGAAGATTAAGCTATTAGATCTTGATTTTTCACAAGAGTTAAAATCGGCTTTTCCAGGTCCTAAGTTTGGTATTAATGGTCTAAGAGAGAAGCTTGGGGTATATGATCGTCCGTTATTGATGAGTATTTTTAAAGGAATTCTTGGTAGAGATCTTCCATTCCTCTTCAGCCAATTGCGCGAACAGGCATTGGGTGGAGTCGATTTTGTAAAAGATGACGAAATTCTTTTTGAAAACCCATTAACTCCTTTTGAACAGAGAATTACTGGTGGAAGAGAAGTTCTGCAACAGGTTTATGAAGAAACGGGACATCGTACCTTGTATGCTGTGAACTTGACAGGACGTACGTCTCAATTAATTGACAAAGCTAAAAGAGCAAAAGAACTTGGTGCGGACTTACTATTATTTAATGTGTTTGCGTATGGTCTTGATGTTCTTCAAGAATTACGCGAAGAAGAGGGTGTTGGTCTTCCGATTATGGCACATCCAGCTGTGAGTGGAGCACTCACTTCGTCTGATGTATACGGAATTTCTCATTCCCTACTACTTGGAAAATTGTTGCGTTACGCTGGAGCCGACTTGTCTCTATTCCCATCTCCATACGGTTCGGTGGCTTTGGAAAAGAAAGCAGCATTATCGATTGCTGAAGCGTTAACAGATCAATCAGAAGCTATGAATAAGGGCTTTCCAGTGCCTTCAGCTGGTATTCATCCTGGACTTGTTCCACTTTTACTACAAGATTTTGGCTTAGATAGTGTCATTAATGCTGGTGGTGGCGTTCATGGGCATCCGGCTGGTGCGAAAGGTGGAGGTCTTGCTTTCCGCCAAGCTATTGAGTTAAGTCAAAAAGGATTGCCATTGAGAGAAAACTCGCAGCAATATCCTGAACTGGCAACTGCAATCGAACTGTGGGGAGTCACTGAGGTGGCGAAACAATCATGACCAAGAAAATAGCCGTATTTTGTGATTTCGATGGCACGATTACCGAGAAGGATAATATTATTGCCATTATGAAAAAATTTGCTCCTCCCGAATGGGAAGCGCTGAAGGACGACATATTATCTGAGAGGATTTCGATCAGAGAAGGAGTGGGAAAGCTTTTCTCGTTACTGCCTTCCTCAAAAAAAGAAGAGATCATTACGTATTCATTAGAAAATGTTAGAATTCGCAAAGGATTTCCTGATTTTGTGAAGTTTTTGAAAGAACAGGATATTCCTTTGTATATTGTTAGTGGTGGTATTGATTTCTTTGTATATCCCATTTTACAAGCTTATGGCCCTTTTTCAGGAGTGTATTGTAATGCTGCTGATTTTAGTGGCGAATATATCAATATTCTTTGGCCAAATGCATGTGATGAACATTGCCAAAATGATTGCGGCTGCTGTAAACCTAGTATTATTCGTGGGCTTAAAGAAGATTTCTACAAAGTCGTTATTGGTGATTCAGTAACCGATTTGCAAGCAGCTAAACAGGCTGATCTAGTCATTGCAAGAGAACTACTATTAGAAAAATCGAAAGAGTATGGCTTGAATCATAGAGAGTTTGTTGATTTCTATGATGTGATCAAGCATATGTCGAAGGTTAGGAGTTGATTGGATGAGTCTGTTAACAGAACGTTGGGAGCAGCTTGCTGATGTGAAGGATGAGCTTGCTGTTCGAGATTGGTTTATGGGAACGAGCGGGAATTTAGCTATAAAGGTTAGCGACAATCCTATACAATTCTTAGTAACAGCAAGTGGCAAGGATAAGCGGAAGCGAACGTCAGAGGATTTTCTGCTCGTCGATGGAAATGGAAACCCAGTAAATGAGACACATTTGAAGCCATCTGCTGAAACCTTATTACATGTGGAAATCTATAAAAAAACAGCTGCTGGTTGTAGTTTACATGTTCATACGATTGATAATAATATCATATCTGAATTATATGGCGATCAAGGAGAAATCACCTTTACTGGCCAGGAACTCATTAAAGCATTTGATTTATGGGAAGAGGATGCCGTTCTTCGAGTTCCCATTATCAGTAATCCAGCACATATTCCGACACTAGCACAGGAGTTTAGTGAGCATGTAAAAGAGGATAAAGGCGTTGTGTTAATCAGAAATCATGGGATAACCGTTTGGGGAAAAAATGCATTCGAGGCAAAAAAACTACTCGAAGCATCCGAATTTTTATTTCGCTATCATCTAAGACTTTTAGAATATAAAAAATAAAATTTAAAGGAGTAAAAAAATGGCACATATCGTATTTCAAAGTACAAAAGAAGAAATTAAAGATCAAAAAGAAGTGGCAGCGTTTTTACAATCTCAAGAGGTAATCTATGAGCACTGGGATATTACAAAACTTCCTAGCAACCTTCAAGAGAAATATATTTTAACAGATGAAGAGAAAGCAGAAATCTTATCTGTATTCTCAACTGAAATTACCGAAATTTCAGAGAAGCGTGGATACAAAGCACAGGATGTTATTTCTCTTGCTGAACACACTCCAAACCTAGAGCAACTATTAACGAACTTCCAACAAGAACACCACCATACAGACGATGAGGTCCGCTTTATTGTTAGTGGACACGGAGTGTTTATTATCCAAGGATTAGACGGAGAATTTTTCGAGGTGTTTCTAAACCCTGGTGATCTTATTTCAGTTCCTCCGAATGTTAGACATTATTTTACCCTTCAAGAGGATAGAAAAGTTGTTGCCATCCGTATTTTTGTAACAACTGAAGGATGGGTTCCAATCTACGAAAAAAATGAAGTAGAAGCTTAAAAATAGTTTTCAAGGCACTAGAGTCTAAACACCTAGTGTCTTTATTGCTTTTGGTGGATAAAATCGATAATTGTCGAAAAGTAATAGGGATTTTAGGGTGTTTTTTGTCGTATACAGAAATATTAAGAAAACTATGTCTTATTTTGCGATTCTATTTACTTTTATTCAAATTCTTGCAATAATTCATCAAGTGATGATTTTTATTTAGGGGATTTAAGGAGTATTAGGAGGTTAACGGGGTGCAGCAGAATAGCAGAGAAATGCTTGCCACGATTCAACAAATGAGAGAGAAAATGATTGAATCTGCACAAGCAAATGGTCTAGGTGGGGAAGAGACAATTGAGTGTAGTCAGGAGCTAGATAAGCTAATTTTTGAATATCAATGCTTATCACAAGAGAAGAAGAAAAGCAAAAAAGAAATAAAGATTACCAGAAAACAAGCTATGTTTGTATGGCCTAATAACATCATATGCGTTTAAATAGATTGAAAAGGAAGGAGACGATAGCGCTCCTTCCTTTTTTGTAGGTATTCTAATGAATAGCTCGTTTTTTAAATCTTCCCCCTCTAACTTCGGCAATGTCTGCAACGGCCAGAAAGGCATTACTATCTAGATCCTCTACAATGAGCTTGAGCTTTGCTTCTTCCAGTCGTGTAATGACACAGAAGATAACCTTTTTATCGTCTCCTGTATAGGCTCCTTCTCCAGTAAGGAAGGTGACACCCCGGCCGAGTCGAGCCAAAATCGCATCACCAATTTCTTTATGCTTATCGCTAATGATCCATGCAGATTTTGATTGATCTAACCCTTCAATAACGATATCAATTGTTTTAAAAGCAATAAAATAAGCTAGGATCGAATACATCGCTCGGTCCCATCCAAACACAAATCCCCCGGTACCAAAAATAAAAATATTAAAAAACATGATCACTTCTCCAACAGAAAAAGGAACCTTTTTATTGATTAATATGGCAAGGATTTCTGTGCCGTCCAGTGATCCTCCATAGCGGATGACGATTCCTACACCAGCACCTAAGGCAATCCCTCCAAAAACCGTTGCTAACAGGATGTCATCAGTAAAGGCAGGAACAGGATGTAGATATACGGTTGTGATTGATAATATGGTTATAGCGAAGAGTGTAGATAGTGCGAAGGTTTTTCCGATTTGTTTATATCCGATGAAAAAGAATGGAACATTTAAAATGAAGATGATTAGACCGATTTTAATCGCAGTAATATGAGACAAAATAATTGAAATCCCGACGATTCCACCATCCATAATTTGATTGGGTATAAGGAAAATCTCTAATCCTACAGCCATTAGGATAGCGCCAATAAAAATAAAAATAGCTCTTTTAATAATACTCTTTTTCGGTAATTTTCGGTGCTGTATATGGTTCTCTAAATTCATTTGAATGGCTTCATGAATAAGTTGTTTTTCCATTAAGTCACCTCCATTTGTATTGATACTTGTTATTTATTATACAATAAATCGTTTCTATGTAGGTAAATCTGGAACTTGATCACTCAAAGGGAATAAAAAAGCGGCATGTATCACTCATGCCGAATTCATATTAGGAAAAGAGGTCAATTAACAATATCATAAATAGTAAACCAGAAATAAAGGAATAAGTTGATGTTCGTTCATTGCCATCCCCATGACTTTCAGGTATTAACTCTTTATATATAATGAACAGCATAGCACCTGCTGCAAAGGCTAGACCATATGGGACGAGACTTTCAACAAAGGAAGTTAAATAGAAACCTAGTAAACTTGTAACAATTTCAATTGCACCTGTTAAAGTAGCAACTATAAACGCTTTGCCTTTTTCAATTTTTTGATTCACTAAAAATAGTGCAACTAAAAATCCTTCTGGAGCGTTTTGGAGTCCGATTGCAAAAGCGATTAGATTACCTGTATTACCTTCAGCATTTGTAGCATAACTAACTCCAACTGATAATCCTTCGGGAATATTATGGAGCGTAATCGCCGCAATAATCAACATCGCTTTTTCATCAAATTCCATTTCGTATTTTTGAGTCGTATGCTGTAAATCAATATGAGGAATTCTCATCTCTAACCAAGTTAAGGTAATTACCCCTAAAAGGATACCAATCATTAGTGGTATAAACCCGCCAGTATTAAGGGCTTCAGGAATCAGGCCCATCGTGGAAGCTGCCATCATAATACCCGCCGTAAAAGCAAGTAAAATATCTCTCCAACGGTGTGTCACAGATCGATGCATAAACAAAATGATTGCTGCTCCTAATCCCGTTGACATAGCGGAGAGAACACTTCCAAGCAAAACTTCATTCATTCAGGTTCCCCCTAAAATTAAAACTTAGGTAATACACTCTATTATAAGGAAGAGCGATTGCTCACACAATTACATATATGATAATTACATGACATCTGTGATTTTTATCATATGGGAAATGTTCAATTTCTTTTAATATAGTAACTATAATGGTAAGTACTGTATCATTCCCTTCAAAAAATAATTGTTATTCCATCATAGTCGATAAACCCCATTGTTTAAATATGTCAATATAAAAAAATGAAGATTCCGTAAGCAATCCACTTCTCATACCGACATAATTTTTGAAAACGCATACAAATTATATTATTCACATAAAATATCAACTAATTTGTTTGTACTATGCTCGTAAACCGATACATATATCGTTATTACGAAGCTTTGCAAAATATATATAGGTGATTTAGCCATTAGTTATTAAGGAGGGGGATTTTTATGCACATTGTAGTATGTGTCAAGCAGGTACCTGACACAAAGATTATTAAGATTAATCCTAAGACGAATACGCTTGATCGTCGAAGTGCACCAGCAATTTTAAATCCTTATGATGCACATGCTGTCCAAGAAGCAGTTCGGATGAAGCGTCTCATCAAAGATGTATATATTTCTGTTTTATCAATGGGTCCACCACAAGCAAATGCGATTATTAAAAAAAGCGTTGAGATTGGTGCTGACGAGGGATATTTAATTTCTGACCGTGCATTTGCTGGTGCAGATACATTAGCAACCAGCTACGCATTATCGAAGGCTTTAGATAAAATCGCCAGTATCAGACCAATTGATATGATCCTTTGTGGTAAGCATGCGATTGATGGCGATACTGGGCAAGTGGGACCTGGAATTGCAAGAAGATTAGATATTCCTCCAGTTACGAACGTGATCGAAGTTACAGAGCTTAATGATAAGAAGCAATCCGTAGTTGTTAAGAGAAAGCTGTCAGGTGGTTACCAGTTGCTCCAAATCCAAATGCCTTGCTTATTGACTGTCGAAAAAGAAATAAATCAAATTGAATATTCCCCACTTCCTAATATGTTAAAAGCTGCAAGGTACGAGCCAGTTGTTTGGACGGTAAACGATTTAGAAGACGTGGACCGTACACAGCTAGGGCTTAAGGGATCACCTACCATCGTTGGTAAAATGTTTACTCCTCCAAAGCATGAAGGTGGGAAGCGTTTAGAGGGCTCTTCTGAAGAACAAGTAAGAGAGCTGATCAAATGCTTACTTGAAGAGAAAAAAGAGCTTTTTTATGTGAAGTGATACACATTAATAATCGATGATGGGGGTGCTTGGAATGAGTAAAGAATACCGTGGTGTGTGGGTATTCATTGAACAAAATGAAGGCGAGATTGAAGGTGTTTCGTTAGAATTGCTTGGAGCCGGAAGAAAGTTAGCCGATAAGCTAAGTGTTTCACTTGGGGGAGTGCTGCTAGGTAAAGAAGTTAAAGCTCTTTGTAATCAAGTCATCTCATACGGGGCGGATGAAGTATATGTGATTGATCATCCAGTATTAGAGGATTACCGGACAGAATCTTATATGAAGGGCGTGGTACTCCTCGCCGAAAAATACAGTCCTGAAATATTTTTATACGGAGCCACTCCAAATGGAAAGGACCTTGCCAGTGCAGTTGCGACCGATTTAAGTACGGGTTTGACTGCAGATACAACCATGCTTGATGTTGATCTTGAAAAAAGATTATTGGAGGCAAGTAGACCAGCCTTTGGTGGAAATATTATGGCAACGATTTTATGTAAAAAGCATCGCCCTCAAATGGCAACGGTTCGACCGAAAGTAATGAAAGCTCTCGAACCAGATAAAGAACGACAGGGAGTAATCATTGAAGAAAATATCGAATTGCATGAAGAAGATATGAGAACTAAAGTGCTCAAAGTGGTAAAAGATGTAACGAAAAGAGCTAATCTTGCGGATGCACATATCATTGTTTGCGGTGGAAAGGGATTAGGGGATCAGCAAAATTTCTCATTAATATATGAGCTCGCGGAAGTGATTGGTGCGAGTGTAGGTGGTACGAGGGATGTGGTAGAAGCAGGATGGCTACCACATGAGTTACAAATTGGGCAAACTGGTGAAACGGTAACACCTAAAATATATTTCGCAGTCGGTGTATCAGGTGCTATTCAGCACGTAGTCGGAATGAAGAATTCAGAAATTATAATTGCCATTAACAAGGATGCAAGTGCACCTATTTTTGATGTCGCAACCTATGGAATCGTAGGGGATGCTTTGGAAATTCTCCCGAAACTCATCCAACAATTTAAAGAAATACGTACAGAAAAGGGTGGTGAAATCAGTTATGCCTGAAAAATTTGACGTAATCGTTGTTGGTGCTGGACCTGCAGGAACTTCTTGTGCCTATACATGTGCAAAGCGTGGCTTGAAGGTGCTCCAACTCGAGCGGGGGGAGTATCCAGGTAGTAAAAATGTAATGGGTGGCGTATTATACAGGAAACAAATGGAGGAGATTATTCCTGAGTTCTGGAAGGAAGCGCCATTAGAAAGACCTGTTATTGAACAACGCTTTTGGATGATGGATAAGGAGTCTACCGTCTCCTTTGGCTACAAAGGGTTAGAGTGGGGAATGGAGCCCTATAATAATTTTACCGTATTAAGAGCTCCGTTTGATCAATGGTTTGCAGCAAAAGGGGTGGAACAAGGGGTATTACTCATCAATGAAACAGTAGCCAATGAGTGTATTGTAGAAAATGGTAAAGTGGTGGGTGTTCGAACCGATCGTCCTGATGGAGATGTGTATGCGGATGTAGTTGTATTGGCTGATGGCGTAAACTCTCTGTTAGGAAAGCAGCTTGGCTTTCATAAAGAATTTCGTCCTGATGAAGTAGCTCTAACGGTAATGGAGGTTATTAATCTATCAAAAGAGAAGATTAACGACCGCTTTAACCTTGAGGATAACCAAGGCTGTACCATTGAAATCTTTGGTGATTCAACAAAGGGGAACCTCGGTACAGCCTTTATTTATACGAATAAGGAAAGTATTAATATTGGTGTAGGTACTACCCTATCCAGCATGATAAAAGCTAAGCTCAAACCGTATGATTTACTAGATTACTTGAAAAATCATTCCATGGTAAAGCCACTCCTAGCTGGTGGGGAGTCTGCTGAGTATTTGGCACATTTAATTCCTGAGGGAGGATACCACTCTGTACCGAAGGTGGCCGGCAATGGTGTAGTGGTAGTGGGAGATGCTGCTCAACTAGTAAATGCCATCCATCGAGAGGGCTCTAATATGGCAATGGCATCAGGGAAAATGGCAGCTGAAGCAATAATTCGAGCAAAGGAAAGAAATGATTTTAGTGAGGCAAGTTTAAATAGTTATCGTGAAGCTTTATACAATAGCTTTATTATGAAGGATCTAGAAAAATATAAAGACGCTGCCCATACATTTGAGCATCACCCTCAGTATTTCAGAGAGTATATTCCAATGATGAACCAGGCAATGAGCAAGTTCTTTACGGTCGACGGAACACCAAAGCGTGAAAAACAAAAACAAATCATGAGAAGTGTAACTGGGACAAAAGGAACGTTTAAAGTCATTCAAGATGTCTATCGTGCTTGGAAGGCGGTGAAATAATGTCAACGAAAACAATCGAGGAAAAACAGTACTTACTGCGTTTTAAGTGTGATACGAAATCCCATCTAACAGTGCTTGACCACGATGTTTGTATGACAAAATGCCCCGATAAAATCTGTACCGTATTCTGTCCAGCGGAAGTATACAAGTGGGAAGGCACAAGAATGCAGGTGGGATACGAGGGCTGCCATGAGTGTGGAAGCTGCCGGATTGGCTGTCCATACCAAAATATTAAATGGGAATATCCGAAAGGCGGCCATGGAATTGTGTTTCGATTAGCGTAATGGCGAATAAATGATTAAGCGAAGACACCTTCATTGGATATGAGTGGTGTCTTTGTTTGTTATGTCTGAATCAAACTCCTATTCAGAGAATGAAGGTAGTTTGGTTTATATGTCCGAATGAACACCGTATTCGGACAAGGGTAGAAGGATCTTAGGATCAAGAGTCGGAATGAGCCCGGTATTTGGACAGGGCTGTAAGGGTTTTAGGATCAAGAGTCCGAATGAACACCGTATTTGGACAAGGGCAGAAGGATTTTAGGATCAAGAGTCCGAATGAGCCCGGTATTTGGACAGGGCTGTAAGGTTTTAGGATCAAGAGTCCGAATGAACACCGTATTCGGACAAGGGCAGAAGGGTTTTCATGATCAAGAGTCCGAATGAGCGCCGTATACGGACAAGGGCAGAACGGTTTTTGGGATGAAGTGTCCGAATGAGCCCGGTATTTGGACAAGGGCAGAAGGGTTTTAGGATCAAGAGTCCGAATGAACACCGTATTCGGACAAGGGCAGAAGGATATTCATGATCAAGAGTCCAAATGAGCCCCACATTTGGACGAAATCCCATGTTATCCATGTCCAAACCCCTACCGCCATTACTCAACTTTAATCATTTTTCTCACTCTTACCTGAAACACTAGTGTTTTGATAAAAAACTAGAATTTACTAAGTAGATTTATTATTTTATGTATAAAATGTGAATTATTAAAAAATTCCGATAATATAGTTGAAAACGAACGAGCGTTCCGTTACTATTAATATAGGTACTATTAATAGATTGGAGGAGACAGTATGGATCGAACATCGTATTTAGCTGGGATACTCTACTATTTGACAAGTGATGTACAAGTTCAGGAGGCAGCCATTGATATATTAAATGGAGAATTAACAGTGAAAGAGGCTGGGGCTTGTCCTACTTTGCAGCCCTTTGTTTTGCAGGCGAAAAAGCGGCTTAAGGAACTTGAAAAGAACACAACCGATAAGCAACATTTAGAAATTGTTCAGTTTGTTGAAAACTACTTATATAGCTATCAATCATAGATTTACTTCAACATCTTCGATAGACCTCTATGAATTCCATCATATTTTATGTTATGTATAAATTTTCACATAGTAGCATAAAAAGGAAAAGCCAAAAGTAATGATAATAATCCTTTTTAGCTGATTCTTACTCTAACTGTGTATTTCATCATCTCGTCGTTAAGTCCACTAATCAGTAGATCCTTAGCTGTATTGCAAGCCTGATCAAAGCAAGAATAACTTTCCGTACAATAATGTGGTTGACTTAACTCAAAGTTCCCATGAATGTCTGCTAGGTAGACAAGAACATTCCAAACATAAAAATCTTCTGTTCCGTTTTTAGGATGACCGTCTAATGCGACTAGCCAGTGTACGGAAGTCTCAGACATGAATCGACTTCCTTTTAGCATGGACTGGTCATTCTCTCCAATTCGAATAAATGCGGTTGGGTAAAATTCTTGTAGATTACATTGATACATTTTAACCCCTCCTAACTTCTCGTGTTTACAAAAGAAACTTCGTATATTTTTATTATATGAGCTTTTATAAAAAATTACCTCCTAAATTGTTAAAATTTTTAGAATTTTAAAAGCGTTTACATTCATTCTTCTCTGTGATATGCATCACAACAGAAAAGCTCTTACTTTCTTATAATCATAGTAACAATATGATTAAAAGGAGAAATGAACTATGCAAGGTTGTATGAGCTCAATGATGGATAGAAATGTAGAATTATGTGAGGGATTACAGCAATTAAAAAATGAGCATCCTCCACTGCTTTTAATGCTTGATGGACTGCTTGAAACATGTCAGCAAATAGAGCGTGTTGAAACTACAAGGGAAACGGTGTTTAAGGAATTAATTCAAAAGGTAGAAGCTTTTTTTCATGAATTAGAGCCCCATTCAGAAAGAGAAGAGGGTGTGTTATTCTCCATGATGGAAAAGTATATTGGTAGGGAAAGTGGACCGATTGCAGTAATGGAATATGAGCATGATCAGGCAAAAGGCTTTATCGGGACATTTTTAAAGGCAGCACTTTCTAATGACACATATACAGATGAAGAAATGATGGAGCTTGCTGGACTTATAAAAAATGCGTATTACACTCTTGTTGATCACTTTGCTAAGGAAGAAAATGTGCTATTCCCCATGGCACAAAACTTTTTTTCAGAAGAAGAAAAGCAGGAATTAAAGGACAGAATTAATAAATAAAACGGAAGAGGGTGCACCTCTTCCGTTTTATTTGTATATATCTGCAATTTGTTTGTCTGAAGGAAGGAGCAGTGTTAGGAACCCTAGTAATGGGAGAAAACCGGTTGAAATAATCGTTAAAGGTAATCCAATCGTATCTGCTAATATACCTAAAAACACAGATCCTAAAGCACCCATTCCAAAAGCTAATCCTACTGTCAAACCTGCCATGGTTCCTATCTTCCCAGGAACGAGTTCTTGGGCATAAACAACGGTAACTGAGAAACTAGACATGAGTATGAAGCCCGCTATCCCAAGTAAAACCACCGCGAAATAATGAGGCACAAAGGGAAGCAAAATGGTGAATGGAGCAGAACCAATCATGGATAGCAAGATGATGGTTTTTTTTCCAAATCTGTCAGCTAAAGGTCCACCGAAAAATGTACCTAAAGCTCCTGCAACTAGAAAAACAAATAAATAAAGCTGAGCTTGCTGTATGGAAAAGCTGTACTTGTCAATCGCATAAAACGCGTAGTAATTAGTGATTCCTGAAATATACCATGAACGAGCGAAGATTAAGAACAAGATCACAAGCAAATAGAAGCGAATTTGACGTTGAAATGAAAACGATGCAGGAGCTAAAGTCTGCTTTTGTTTTGGTTTCCGACTATCTATTTTGAGTTTGTTCGCGTACCAAAAAGCAATATAAACAAGCAGCCCTACTGCAACTGCTGCGACAATCGTAAACCAGCCTGCACCTCTTTGGCCAAAAGGAACGAGTATGAGTGCAGTAATTAATGGAGCTAGTGCTTGCCCGGAATTTCCACCAACTTGATAAATGGACTGTGCAAGCCCTCTTCTAGGTCCAGCTGCCATATAAGCAACCCTTGAACCTTCAGGATGAAATACGGCGGATCCTAATCCAATAAAGACTACCGAAATCACAATAAGTAAGAAACTAGGGGCGAAGGCAAGCCCTAGAACTCCGATTAGAGTAAACGTTAAGCCAATGGGTAAAGCAAATGGCATGGGCTTTCGGTCTGTAATCATTCCAACAAAGGGTTGCATGATTGAGGACACGATATTTAGAGAAAACCCAATGATTCCTAATTGAGTAAAGCTTAGTCCCATTGATTGTTCAAGTATAGGGAACATAGCGGGTACAACCGACTGAATCGAATCGTTTAACAGGTGACATAATGCGATAATGAATAAGATTTTATACGTTGTTGCACTGTCAGGTTTTTTAAATTCTTGAACAGTAGCAGTTTGTGCCATAATAAAAAGATCTCCTTTGATTGTAGAAGAATTGTATAAGGATATCTTACTAAATTTCCAGTGATTATGAAATGGTTTATTTCGTGAGGCAAAGTATATGGTGTATGAAACGAAGAGCTCGCATAAAAAAATAGAGAGCCAAACAGCTCTCTATTCTTTCATTAGTGGAAATGTTATAGTCACAGTTGTGCCTTTGTTTTCGATACTCGAAATTTGAATTTCACCATAAAACGATTGGACGATTCTTTTACAAACTACAAGCCCTAACCCAGTACCTGAGGCCTTTGACGTATAAAAGGGGTGAAAAATCTTTTCAAGCTCTTCTTTTCCAATCCCAACTCCCGTATCAGAGATTGTAAGGACACATTTTTCCCTTTCTTTCGAAATACGGATGTCAAGTGTACCACCTGTAGGCATGGATTCAAATGCATTTCTCGTAATATTTAAAATGACTTGCTTCATTTGATCCTTTGTACATAGAACGTCAACCGGTTCTTCTGGAAATGTATAATGGCATATCACATTGTATAGGTTTGCTTCAGAAGAAATAAGTGGTTGTAGCTCTTGGATGATCATTTTTAAATCAATCGGCTCGTTTTTCATGGCTGTCGGTTTTCCGAGAATCAGAAACTCGCTCACAATTTGATTAATTCGCTTAATTTCGTTATTGATAACCGAAAAATAAAATTGATCTTCTTTATCTTTATGTTTTTCACTTAGTAATTGGACAAGGCCGCTAATGCCAGTTAATGGATTTCGTATTTCATGTGCCGTCCCAGCAGCTAATGTACCAACCAGTTCGAGTTTTTGTGCCTCATTTTGCTTTCTTTCCTTAATTGATTGTCTTTTTAGTAAAATATATTTAACTAACAGAAACAGGATATGCGTCAAAATAAAAAACAAAGTAATCGTTCCCACTAAATGAGAAATATTTGTACGTGCTGCGTCTTCATCTACCTTTACTTTAATCGTCCAGGGTAGCTGATTCATAGGCGTTGATACCCAATGTCCACCTTGCTTGTATAAATGTTCAGAATCGAAATCAATGATCACCTGATCTTCCTGATTGAGGATGACTATAGGTGTCTCAGGTGTAAGTATTTTCATTATGTTTTGAACATGGTCAACCCGAAGCAGTGCAAGAGTGATAAATGTCAGTTGTTTTTGTTCATCCAACACAGGCGAAGCAAGTCCGATCACCTTTTGGTTATTTTTTAATGTATTCACCTGAGCAGATATAATAATATCCTTTGTACGAATGACTTCCTGAATATACGAGTTTTTGTACAGATTGTCCTCTAATAGATTGTTAGAGCCAACAATCATTCGCCCTTCTTCGTTCAATAAAAACAACCCACTGTATCTAGGATCTGTCTGAAACGCCTTTTGTAGTAGTGGGGCCATTTTTTCTGGGCTGTTAACGTATATCTCTGACGTAAGAGACAGAGTTTGAAGAGAAGTGACTGTTTCACTAATAAATTGATCCCAATGTGATTTATGAATAGAAGCAACCCATTCAGCATGTTGAACCTGCTCTAAAAGATTTTTTTCTTTTTCAATCTGTGAAAATATATAACTGCCACCTAGTGTTGGTAGTACTACGATGAGGCTATATAAAAGTAGGTTTAGTGAGTGTCTTTTCATGTAATTACTCCAAGCACATAATGTTTTTTCCATAGCTTTGCTTATTATATCACTATATAAGAAAGCTTTTTATAGGAATTAAGGATTAGACGGGAATTTGACAGAACAAAGCTAGTTTTTCTATAATAGTCTTAATTAAAAATATGTTATCAAAAAAGGTAAATATAATTGGATCTTAAAGGAATGAGAATCATGGAAGCTGAAATCAGTCAATCTTTAAAACTTTTTATTGTGCTATCTAGAGCATATCGCTCAGTCAATGAAAATGTAAATAAACTTATTCAAACATATGGACTAAATCCAACAGAATTTGCTGTTCTTGAACTTTTATACCACAAAGGAGATCAGCCGTTACAGCAAATAGGCGAAAAAATCCTTCTTGCGAGTGGAAGTATTACGTACGTGGTTGATAAGCTGGAACAAAAGGCATTACTAGCTAGAGTCGCTTGCCCTAGTGATCGAAGAGTAACGTATGCTCAAATCACAGAACAAGGGAAGACGTTTATCGAGGATATTTTTCCAGACCATGCACAAAAAATACATGAATTAATGAAAGAGCTTACAGCTGATGAAAAAGATCAAGCAACAGAACTGCTAAAGAAATTGGGATTATCTATTGAAAATAAGAAATAATAGTAACAAAGGCATCCACTGGGTGCCTTGTTTTTTTGTGCTTCTCTGCCGCCTGAGTTATAATAAAAGAGAGTTTTTTTCGAAATTTTTAAACAAAGGGGGATTCACTTTGCAATTCGAACAGTATACATATGAGAGACCAAATTTTGAGGTTGTAGAAAAGCAATTTTTAGATGCATTAGAGGTTTTTTCAAAAGCAGCCTCTGCAAATGAGCAAAATGTGGCAATGAAAGATATAAATAAAATACGTAATGATTTAGGCACGATGTTTAACCTCGTATATATTCGCCATTCGATTGATACGAATGATGAGTTTTACAAGGCAGAACAAGATTATATAGATGAAATTCAACCAAGTGTTGAGGGGTTAGTTACTAAATATTACGAGGCGCTTGTAAACTCACCTTTTAAGCTCGAGCTGGAAGAAAAGTGGGGAAAACAGCTTTTTGCCTTAGCAGAAGCACAGTTAAAGGTGTTCTCTCCTGATATCATTCCTTTGCTTCAACAAGAAAATAAGCTTACGACGGAATATACAAAGCTCCTTGCTGCTGCGAAAATTCCTTTCGAGGGCGAAGAACGTACGTTAGCTCAAATGGAACCGTTTACAGAATCAAAAGACCGAGGTATGAGAAAAAAGGCAAGTGAAGCTCGATTTAATTATTTTTCAGAAAACGAAAGTGAGTTAGATCGTATATATGACGACTTGGTCAAGGTTCGTACAGAAATTTCTCAAAAACTTGGCTATAAAAACTTTGTTGAACTAGCTTATTACCGTATGTATCGTACCGACTATAACGCGGAAATGGTCGCAGGGTTTAGAAAACAAGTGGAAGATTATATTGTACCGATTGCTACAAAACTAAAGGAACGTCAAAGACAAAGAATTGATGTTGACACTCTTAAGTATTATGACGAAAACTTCAAGTTTAAATCAGGGAATGCGGTACCGAAGGGTGATCCTGAGTGGATTATTCAAAATGGACAAAAGATGTATGATGAACTCTCAAAGGAAACAGGCGAGTTCTTTCATTATATGGTAGAGAATCATTTAATGGACTTAGTGGCAAAGAAAGGAAAAGCTGGTGGTGGATATTGTACATATATTGAAAACTACAAGTCACCTTTTATCTTTTCAAATTTTAATGGTACGTCAGGTGATATCGATGTATTAACACATGAGGCAGGGCACGCATTCCAGGTGTATTCAAGCAGTCATTTTGAAATTCCAGAATACAATTGGCCTACATATGAAGCAGCTGAAATTCATTCGATGAGTATGGAATTTTTCACATGGCCATGGATGGAGCTATTTTTTAAGGAAGATACAGATAAATATAAGTTTGCTCATTTAAGTTCCGCCCTTTTATTCCTTCCATATGGCGTAAGTGTGGACGAATTTCAGCATTGGGTGTATGAAAATCCTACCGCTACACCAAAGGAGAGAAAGTTAGCTTGGCGTGAGATTGAAAAGAAATACATGCCTCACAAAGATTACGATGGAAATGAGTATTTAGAGGGTGGCGGATTCTGGCAGCGTCAAGGTCATATATACACGACTCCGTTCTATTATATTGATTACACATTGGCACAAATTTGTGCATTCCAATTCTGGAAGCGTTCTGGTGAGGATCATAAAAAAGCATGGAATGATTATCTACATCTTTGTACTTTAGGCGGTAGCATGCCTTTTACTGAGCTTGTAAAAGCAGCAAACTTAATTTCACCATTTGAAGATGGTTGCGTACAATCTGTCGTAGGTGAAATTGAGGCTTGGTTAAACTCAATTGAAGATCAAATGTTATAAGAAAAAGAGCGAAGCCAATGATAATGGGGGCTTCGCTCTTTCTATTTCTATGCTTTCTTAATAATAATCGTGTCGTCCTCAACTACCGCAATTAATTCCTTACAATCAGGATCGTTTATAATAAAGTCTGAAATTTGATCTTCAATCTGGTCTTGAATCACTCTTCTTAATGGACGTGCCCCAAACGAAGGGGAGTAACCTAATGTAGCAAGCTTTCTTTTCACTTCTTCCGTTACTGTCACTGTCATCTGTTGCTCTTTAAGCATAATATTTAAGTCACTAATCATAATATCAACAATTTGGAGTAAATCTTCTTCATGTAATGATGAGAACTCAATAATCGCATCAAAACGATTGAGGAATTCAGGCTTAAAGAATGTTCCTAATGTGGCTAATAAATTGCTTTCGTGTTCGTGATGATCATTTCCAAAGCCAACCTTCACCGTCTTATGACCGACACCTGCATTGGAAGTCATAATAATAACCGTATCTTTAAAGCTGACTGTTCTTCCTTGGCTGTCCGTTAATCTACCGTCTTCAAGGATTTGAAGAAACATATTTAGAACGTCTGGATGAGCTTTTTCAATCTCATCTAGCAAAATAATACTATAAGGATTACGTCTTACTTGTTCCGTTAACGGTCCTGATTCCTCATGTCCAACATAACCAGGAGGAGAACCAATTAATTTAGAAACACTATGCTTTTCCATGTATTCACTCATATCTAAGCGAATCATAGAGTTTTTTGAACCAAATAGTTCTTCAGCTAATGACTTGGAAAGTTCTGTTTTCCCGACACCGGTTGGACCAACGAATAGGAAGGATCCAATAGGGCGTCCTTTTGCTTTTAAACCAGCTCGACTTCGGCGAATGGCTTTAACTACTTTTTTCACAGCTTCCTGCTGTCCTATTACCTTATTTGATAAATGGGCTTCAAGGTTTTGTAGCTTTTCTTGTTCTGATTGCTCAAGTTTACCTACAGGAATTCTTGTTTTCTTTTCAATTAATTCATGGATATGCTCTACTTTTACAATTGGTCGATGATCAAGTTCCCGGTGAGAAAGCTTTTGTTCAAGTTCTTTTTCTTCTTCACGTAGCTTAGCTGCGAGCTCATATTTTTCTACCTTTAAAGCTTCTTCTTTTTCTTTTGCGATTTCCTTCAAACGATTTTCGATGCCTTCCGTATTAGAATAATTAGCGGTTAAATTCAGTTTTGACCCAGCTTCATCGAGTAAATCAATCGCTTTATCAGGAAGAAAACGGTCTTGGATGTATCGATGTGATAAATTCACACATGCTTCAATCGCCTCGTCTGTAAATACAACCTCATGATAATCCTCGTATTTACTTTTCAGACCTTTAAGGATTTCAATCGATTCAGAGATCGTTGGTTCTAGTACTTGAACGGGTTGGAAGCGTCTCTCAAGAGCGGCGTCTTTTTCAATTTTTCTGTATTCTTTTAAAGTCGTTGCACCAATAAGTTGAAGTTCTCCACGTGCTAATGCTGGCTTTAAAATATTTCCAGCATCCATCGAACCTTCTGCACTCCCAGCACCAACTAACTGATGAATTTCGTCGATAAATAGAATAATATTTTTCTTTTGCTGAAGCTCAAGCAGTATTTCTTTCATTCTTTCTTCAAACTGGCCACGAATACCTGTGTTCGATACTAAAGAAGCCACATCCAAAAGATACACTTGTCTTTTTTTAAGCTTGTTTGGAACACTTCCTTCAGCAATTTTAACTGCTAGATGCTCTGCAATGGCTGTTTTACCAACACCAGGTTCACCTATTAAGACAGGATTATTTTTATTTCTTCTATTTAATATTTCAATGACACGGTTAACCTCTTCGTCACGTCCAATCACTGGATCAATTAAACCAGCTTGTGCCAATGTGGTTAAGTTTCTTCCATATTGTTCAATAAAGCCTCCATTTCCATTACTTTTCTGCGGAGTCTCCATATTTCTTTGCTGTTTGCCTTTTTGATTCATATTCATAGGTTGAAAGAATGATTCAAAAGGGGAAAAAGATTGAAAACCAGATAGGTTTGGTCCAAAAGTCGATAACATCTTTTCATGCTCCTTCTGGAAGCAGCTTTGACAAAGATGTAGTTGATTTTCATTCCCATTTATAGTCATTCTTACAGTAATAGTAGCTTCTGTTTTTTGACATGTTTGACAAAGCATACATTTTTCCTCCTATTATTATATATTTGACTTTGACTAACTTTGACCTTTTGTAATTATGATTATACTTTGACCTTTTTTGACTTTCAAGTATTTTGATTTGTTTTTTTTGTAAGATTGTTCCAAAGGTGTTTGATATTCTTTTCATCTTGAAAAAGCTCGTCATTGTTTGTCCTTCTGTTCATATAAATAAATGGAAGGGGGAGATGGAGTGAGAAAGAAATGGGGGGCAGCGTTTCAGCTCGCTGCAGTTTACGTAGGAACTGTGGTAGGAGCTGGGTTTGCCACAGGAAAGGAAATCGTAGAGTTTTTCTCCCGATTTGGTTTTATCGGACTAATAGGGATTTTAATGAGTGGTTATATTTTTATCTTTTTAGGCTCTAAGCTGATGCGACTTGCCGCAAGATTGCGAGCAAAATCGTATCAGGAGTTAAATACCTTCTTGTTCGGCCCTTATTTGGGAGGGGCGATAAATATTTTAATGTTATTCATGTTACTTGGAGTTAGTGCTGTTATGTTAAGCGGTGCCGGTGCCGTTTTTCAGGAGCAGCTTGGTCTTTCAAGAAGTTTAGGAATTATGCTAACGATCGCCCTTTCATTTATCGTCATGATTGTTGGAACAAAAGGTTTATTTGCCGTTAACACTTTTGTGGTACCTATGATGATATGTTTTAGTTTTCTGTTATTTATGGTTACGATTCAGCAACCTAATTTTCTTGAACAGCTCTTGTTAATTCCTCCAGCTGACGATGGCTGGAAGTCTGTTGTTAACCCGTTTTCCTATACCGCCTTTAATATTGGGCTTGCCCAAGCCGTGCTTGTCCCAGTTGCAGCAGAAATAGAGGATGAAGATACGGTAAAGTGGGGGGGGATTATCGGAGGTGCTGCGTTAACAGTTATTCTTCTTTCTAGTCATGCGACATTAATCATGCTCCCTAATTTAGAAATATATGAGATTCCAATGGCTGCAATTATGAAAAATCTGGCTTATGGTTTCTATTGGATTTATGTACTTATAATATATGGAGAGATTTTTACATCCGTCATTGGCAATGTGTATGGTCTTGAGAAGCAACTCAATAATTACTTAAAACTACCTAGGATTGCTTGGGTATGCATTATTTTTATCATTTCCTATTTAGGTAGTTTTGTAAATTATGGAACATTGCTTTCTTACCTATACCCTATATTTGGTTACGTAACGATCATATTTATTGTTCTATTGTGGATGAAGCCTATAGATTCCGTAAAAAAATAAGACTCGGGAAAAAATCCCCGAGTCTTATTTGGCTTCGTTAACTATGGTTTCTGCCATTTTAATAAATGAGTCACGATGATCAGCTGACTCTTTTGTAAATGATGTTAGTTTGATTACCCCTTCATTGTTGTTTACTAGGTATGAAGTAATAACTTCCCCGTTTATCTTAGCTTCATACACCTTACTATTTGCAAAAAACTCAAGTTTCGGTGGTGTGACTTCATTTACTTCAGAAGCTACAGCCTGCAATTGTTCGACCGCAGTCTGTTCAGTAGCATCCCAGTCAACATCCTCTGGTAAGAGTTCGACCCTCATAAAAATTTCACCATCGTTTGAGAGCATGACTACATCTTTATTTGGTTCCTCTGCTGTTAGTTCATACTCAGGGAGGATATACATTGAATATCCTTGATTATCACTATGTTTTAAAAATGCTGTTTCTTCTTTTGTTTCTCCATTTAATGTAAAGGATAATTTATTTTCAAGAAGGCGAATCATTGTATCCGATTGATCCGTTTCTTCATTATTATCCTCTTGAAGTGATTCTTCCTCTGGTTCTACGTTCTCCTGTTCGGGGGATGTCCCATTTTTTGCTTCCTCTAGGCTTGTTTCTCCAGTTCCACAGGCTGTTAATACCGCAGCGAGTATGCCAATTGTTATATACAAATTAATAAACTTCAATTACATATCCTCCTAGTCGTCTACTGAGTCTCATAATAATAGACGGAGATGGTTTAGAAAGGTTACATAGCCAAACTAACTTAAAGGGAATAAGACTAACAAAAATAAATCAAATACGAGGTGTGAAACAATTAGTAAAGGAATGCTCTTCTTCCAAACGTAGAGGCTTGACCAAACTAGTCCGGCAACAATCGAAGCGAGAATCAGGTGACTTGACCCCGAGTATATGTTGACAGAAGTATATAATAATGTTGATAACAAAATACTTGGTAGGATTTTTATCCGTACAAGAAGTCGTTTTAAAATAAATCCTCTCCAAAAGATCTCTTCCCCTGGAATTATGATAAGAAATAAGACGATGTACTGCCATATTTGAGTAGGGGACATTTGTTTGTACAGCTTTGCGACAGATCCTTTTAAGGGAAAATCAATCATATGTAATAAGAAATTACCTAGGTAAAATAAGCCAAACAAACTTATTCCCGAAATTACACCATACGTAATATAAATTCTAAACGGTTGTTGATCATCTATTTCCTCTTGGATAATGGAATAAGTAATTAGAAACAGCATCGAAGCTGTGAATATGTACCAAAACACACTTTTCTCTTGAAAAGTAATAAATAATAATACGTGAGCAAGTAATATGCCGAAAATCATTCTTACATCCATTTGTTTCTGAACCATATGATGACTCCTCTCTAAAGCATGGTCTTACATTTATTTTATAAAAAAGAAGAAACCTCCTAAATAAGAGGTTTCCTCATATTATAACCTATTTTTATTTTCGAGACAAAAATCTCACTACTAAACATATAGAATGCGCTTCCAATAGTTCGTTTTAAAATGAAGATTCTTTAATAACTTTATAGTTTTTATGATTTACAACAGTTCTTTGGTCTAATTCAAGATCTCGATAATTGTCCATAAAAGTAAGGTCAACAATTACTGAATTTTCGTTTACTTTTTCAACAATACCTTGTAACCCGTCTCTAAATTCGATCACGTTCCCCACTTCAGCTCTTTTCAATGTCGCTCTCTCCTTTTCTTTCCAGATGACGATATTATAAACATTTTGCACTACTTTTTCCTGTACGTAAAGAATTTTTTGTAAATTTTAATAATTATTTATTATAGTAATAGTTTTTAAGAGAATGAATAGTCGATTTTGAAACCCTTTATTTTTTTTATATAATAATTCTAGAGGGAGGGATTACTTATATGGAAAAAGATCTGATTTTAGAAATGATCGAAAAATTAAGAAGTGGACAAATAAATGAGTGGTATGTACATAAAGAAGTATTCCTTGATGTAAGGGCTGTAGTTGTTGCTTTGGAAGATTTTAAGCATTTTAGGGGAATTGCCCAAAGAAGCGGAGATGTGATTTATCAGTATTTACAAGAACCTAGAAGCTAGGGCAGGAGGACAAATATGTACAATGACAAAATCGTAATTATTACAGGCGGTGCCAGCGGGATTGGTGCCGGTATTGTTCATGCTTTTTATGAAGCTGGAGCGAAGGTAGTTATTGCTGATTACCATGCAGAGAATGGTAAGCAAACAGAGAAGAAATATAACAGTGAGAGGGTGATTTTTTTTGAAACGGATGTTTCAATCGAGCAATCAGTTGTTTCTTTAGTTACTTATGTAATGGAAAAATTCGGTCGAGTCGACATTCTGATTAATAATGCAGGTATTTCCTCTTTTTCAAATTTCTTCGAAACGACCGTGGAGCAGTGGGATAGAGTACTAAATACCAATTTAAAGGGTGTTTTCCTCTGTTCGAGGGAGGTAGCCAAGGTGATTGAAGAAGGGGGAGCAATCGTTAATATTTCTTCCACTAGGGCCTTTATGTCTGAACCGCATTCGGAAGCATATGCAGCATCAAAAGGAGGGATTGTTGCACTAACTCATGCATTAGCTGCTACATTATCTGAAAAGAAAGTGAGAGTCAATTGCATAAGCCCGGGTTGGATTGAAACGAATGATTATGAGGAGCTTCGTGAGATCGACCATTCACAGCATTTTTCCAAAAGGGTTGGTAAGTCAAGTGACATTGCACGCGGGTGTTTATTCTTATGTGACCCGAATAATGATTTCATTACTGGTGCAAATATTACCATTGATGGAGGAATGACAAAAAAGATGATTTACGAAGAATAAGTAAAAAGCTACCTAAGTTAGGTAGCTTTCTAGTCTGGATTTTTTGATTCGTTGTGAATCATTTTTGTATAAATTTTAAGGACGTTGACGATTTCTTTTTTAGTTTCTTTGTCATCTAAACCTGTAAATCCGTATACACACATTTTGCCTTCAATCTTTTTCCATTTTGGCTTTCCTAGAACATGAATTAATCGGTCAGCTAATAAAAATGAAATCTCTAGCAAAAAATCATTTTGTTCAATGGGTAAGTTAATTGGTGATCTAAATTTTATCCCATTTGGGCTAATATCTACTATATAAGCAATAGCGGATTTAACATCCCCTTGCATTCCATTTATGCTTACAATCTTGAATGTTCCATGAATAGGCTGTTGAAATTGAAATCGAAAGGCCTCTTGTCTTTTATAAATCATGCATATCACCTTGTAAGAAAATGTAACAAATTAACTATTACTAAAATCATACATTTTCCATTTATTGATTACAAGTATTTTATTTTCACGGTTTTCATCAAAAACTCACTTTATTGGATAATATTTACCATTCTAACTCATGTTGGAAAATTTCATTATAATGAGTAATAATGTAAGCGGTTAAATAAAAAAACTGTGAAAATTCCTCTACATTTGTGGCTTTTTCATTGTATACACGCTAAGGAAATGCTATTCTTTTTTTTGAGATGTCGATTGTCTGATGACCCTAAGAACTTTAGTCGGCGTTAGCTATATTTAATGAATAAAAAGGACAGTTGAAAAAATACTAAAGTATGCTGTATATTTTTCAATGTCGGAATGAATAGGTAAAGTGAAGGAATTAGACAATTAACGAGAAACATCTTAGCAAATATATGTATAGGAAAAAGGAGTTTGATTAACCATGGCAGAAAAACAATTTAAAATTATAGCTGAAACAGGAATTCACGCTCGTCCTGCAACATTACTAGTACAAGCAGCTAGCAAGTTCGATTCTGATATTAACCTTGAGTACAAAGGGAAAAAAGTAAACCTTAAGTCAATCATGGGTGTTATGTCTCTAGGAGTTGGACAAGGAGCTGACATTACTATTTCTGCAGTAGGTGGAGATGAGCAAGAAGCTCTAGCTAGTCTTGAAGAAACTTTGAAAAAAGAAGGTTTAGCATAAAAATGAACTTTTTAAATGGAATTGCTGCATCTAGCGGAATAGCAATCGCAAAAGCATACCGTTTGGTAGAACCTGATTTAACCTTTACAAAAAAGTCAATCGACAACGATACAGTTGAAATTGATCGTTTCCGTGCGGCACTAAGTCAGTCAAAGGTTGAACTTGAAGGTATTAGAGACAAGGCAAAAGTAGAATTAGGTGCTGATAAGGCAGCTATTTTTGAAGCGCACTTGCTCGTACTAAGTGATCCAGAGCTTGTTTCTCCAATTGAAGATAAAATTAAAACAGATAAAGTAAATGCTGAATTTGCTTTAAAAGAAACAGCTGATATGTTTGTAGCGATGTTTGAGTCAATGGACAATGAATACATGAAGGAAAGAGCTGCTGATATTCGAGATGTAACAAAACGCGTTCTTTCTCATTTACTAGGTGTACAAATCGTTAACCCTAGTATGATTTCAGAAGAAGTAATTATCGTTGCTGAAGATCTTACACCATCAGACACAGCACAGCTAAACCGCCAATTTGTGAAAGGCTTTACAACCGACATCGGTGGTAGAACATCTCACTCTGCAATTATGGCTCGCTCAATGGAAATTCCAGCAGTTGTAGGTACAAAGATCGCAACTGAAGAAATTCAAAACGGTGATCTTGTAATTGTAGATGGATTAAATGGACAAGTCTATATTAATCCAACTGCTGAGGAAGTTGAACGTTTCAAGTCCGAGCACGCTGCTTTTGAAGCACAAAAAGCTGAGTGGGCAAAGCTTGTTAACGAGCAAACAGTCACTTCCGATGGTCATCATGTGGAGCTTGCTGCAAATATCGGAACACCTAAAGATCTAAAAGGTGTTATTAACAATGGTGGCGAAGGTGTAGGTCTTTACCGTACTGAATTCCTTTACATGGGTCGTGACCAACTTCCAACAGAAGAGGAGCAGTTTGAATCATACAAAGCTGTTCTAGAAGGAATGGATGGAAAGCCAGTTGTTGTTCGTACATTAGACATTGGTGGAGACAAAGAACTTCCTTACTTAAACTTACCGAAGGAAATGAATCCTTTCTTAGGATTCCGTGCGATCCGTTTATGTCTTGAAGAGCAAGATATGTTCCGTACACAACTTCGTGCACTTCTTCGTGCAAGTGTATATGGAAACTTAAAAATTATGTTCCCAATGATTGCAACACTAGCTGAATTCCGTCAAGGAAAAGCAATTCTTGAAGAGGAGCGTCAAAAGCTTCAAGCTGAAGGAGTAGCTGTTTCTGAGAAAATTGAACTAGGAATCATGGTGGAAATCCCTTCTACTGCTGTTATTGCTGATCAATTTGCTAAGGAAGTTGATTTCTTCAGTATTGGAACAAATGACTTAATCCAATACACAATGGCTGCAGACCGTATGAACGAAAGAGTATCTTACTTGTATCAGCCATACAATCCAGCTATTTTACGTTTAGTAAAAATGGTTATTGACGCTGCACACAAAGAAGGCAAGTGGGCTGGAATGTGTGGAGAAATGGCTGGCGACGAGCAAGCGATCCCTGTTCTTCTTGGCTTAGGCTTAGATGAGTTCTCTATGAGTGCAACTTCTATCCTAAAAGCACGCTCTCAAATCCGTAACTTGTCAAAAGCAGATATGGAAGCATTAGCTTCAGAAGTGCTTCAAATGAGCACGACGGAAGAAGTGTTAGAAGCAGTAGCGAAAGCAACTCAACGCTAAAAAAGAAACCCAACTGATTTTAATCAGTTGGGTCTTTTTGATAAGAAGGGATTTTTCCATTCCATCAGAAGTCCGTAATTTAACGAATGTTCATCCTCTAAATAATCCTTTACAGCTACGACAGGTGTTCTACCGCATCTCAATAAAAAGGTGATAACAGGGTCTTGTATTTCTCCTAGTATCAACTTCTCAACATATTCCTCTACCGAAAGTTGATCCGCATGCTTATGATACCCAGGCATACGTCCTCCTCCTAGCAATCGATCAAGCTTAAGTTGAACCACTGTTTCATACATGGACTGCATTAGCCATTTTCCTAATCCTAGTTTTCGATAAGCGGGTGAAATACAAATATCGACTATGTACAAGGAATTACCATTTGTCACATGGTTAGTAATGTAGCCATTGTCAGTCGCTTCCTCCCATGTATGACTTGGATGGTTTTTATCAAAGTTAGTAATTAATCCTGTGATCGAACCGCAAATAACACCTTCTACTTCTACACATAATGCTCCTTCAGGGAACAGTTTGACATGATTGGTTAACTGTTCTTCATTCCACCAAAGCTCAGAAGGAAAGGGGGGAGGAAATGCCTCTTGTTGAATCCGTATTAATTCTTGAAAATCGTCTTTTGTATACGTTCGTATAATCGCTTTTGTTGGTTTTGAGGAGTTAAACACATACAGTTCTTTAAAATACATAATATTCCCCCTTCTTTTCCTGATTGTAAAATGAATGGAGTTGTGTAGTCAAATCACTATGAATTGTAAACTTTTCTAATTGACCGTTTATACTTTACATTTCTAGGCAAAGGTAAGTGGTAAAGGAGGACGATCATGAAGAAAGCATTTTTCGTATTATGTTGTTCACTTATTCTAGCAGGATGTGAGGGAAGTCAAAAACAATCGTTTATTAATCAGTATGCGGATGTATTACTTACAAAAAACAATGAACTTCAGTTTCGATTTAAATTTGATGAACGATTATTTTCTGAAGAAGATATGTACAAAGTAAAAGTCTTAATCGAAAATAAACAATTAGCAAAAGCGTTAGGAACAGCAGAAATTTATTATGGAGAGCAATATGTTCATGATGGAAAACTACTACATGTAGGAAATCAGGAGGAAATTTATCTGTCAATGGATCCCATTCCTTTACAGATTGATTTACATACATTCGTATTAGAAGAGATGATTCAGCAAGAAAAAGCGGTCAAGGTACAGATTTTTAATGAAAATGATATGATCGTTTCAGGGTATGTTCAGAACTTTCAATCTCAGCTATAGTCATTTCTTTGAACAAATTGGAAATAAGTGATAAAATACTACTTATTTCTAGCGGGGAGAAGTGAGTATGGAACTGAATTCAAATAGCACAATCGGATTTATTGGTTTAGGGGTCATGGGCAAAAGTATGGCGAGAAATCTAGTAAAAGCAGGCTACAAGGTCTTTGCCTATACCCGTACAAAAGAAAAAGCACAAGATATTTTAGATGAAGGTGTAGCTTGGATAGAATCCCCAGAGGCTATTGCAGAAAAGGTTGATATTATCATAACAATGGTTGGATATCCATCTGATGTTGAACAAATTTATCTCGGAGAAAAAGGAATTGTACATACTGCGAGACCAGGATCTTTCTTAATAGATATGACAACCTCCACTCCTACATTGGCTAAAAAAATATATAACGAGTCTAAGAAAATGGGAATCTATTCTGTAGACGCTCCCGTTTCAGGTGGAGACATTGGAGCGAGAGAGGGCAAGCTTTCCATAATGGCTGGTGGTGATCAAGAGGTTTTTGATGCATTACAACCTATTTTTCAGGTATTAGGAAGCAATATTGTGTATCAAGGAAGTGCTGGAGCTGGTCAGCATACTAAAATGTGTAACCAGATTGCCATTGCATCTAATATGCTTGGTGTTTGTGAGGCGGTTGTATACGCGGAAAAGGCAGGGCTTGACCCGACAACAGTACTTAAAAGTATTTCATCGGGAGCAGCGGGGAGCTGGTCTCTTTCGAATCTTGCGCCAAGGATCATTGGAGGGGATTTTTCTCCAGGTTTTTATATCAAACACTTTATTAAAGATATGACAATTGCTTTAGATGAGGCGGAACAAATGGGAATGATGACTCCTGGATTATCCCTTGCCAAATCGTTATACGAGAAATTAGCGGAACAAGGCGAGGAAAATAGTGGTACACAGGCTCTATATAAATACTGGAAATAAATGAAACCCAAGCTCGAATTAGAGCTTGGGTTCACTTTTATGACTGATGATCTTTTAAAAATGCCTCCAGCCTATCCAATGCCTCAGCAAGTACTTCCATGGAATAAGCAAACGAGATACGTATATATCCTTCACCAAGCGGAGAAAATGCACTTCCAGGTACGACAGCTACGCCTCGGTCTTGAACTAATTGTAGGGCAAAGTCAAACGAATTGGTAAACGGTTCTGGTAGCTTTACAAAGAAATAAAAGGCTCCATCTGGTTTGATAACTGACAAATTCATGTTGGTTAATCTCTCATAAACATATTCTCTTCGTTCCATATAGGCTTGTCTCATCTCAACTGCATCATTTATGCCTGCAGTAAGTGCTTCTAATGCAGCCATTTGAGAAACAGAAGAAGCGCAAGAGACATTATATTGATGAACCTTCAAAATATGTTCAGTTATAGAACTAGGAGCAAAAATCATACCAATTCTCCAACCGGTCATGGAATGTGATTTAGAAAGACCATTGATGACGATCGTTTTTTCTTTTAGAATCGTACCAATTGAGAAATGCTTGTGGTCAAATACTAATTCACTGTATATTTCGTCAGCTAATACAAATATTTCTTTATCTTTTAGCAATTCTGCAATATCGCTTAATTCTTCCTTTGTTAAACTCACTCCAGTAGGGTTGGACGGATAGGGTAAGACGATACAACGAGTTTTATCTGTTATGTAGTTGCTAATAATGTCAGCAGTCATTCGGAAGTTGTTATCTCTTGTATCCGCATATACGGGCTCAGCACCGCATAATTTTATAATTGGCTCATAGCCAGGATATACAGGTCCAGGTAATATAACCTCCACACCTTCTTCTAAAATGGTTCGAAACGTAATATCTATCGCTTCACTAGCTCCCGAAGTGATAATAATTTCATCGTTTGGATTGTAAGATAAACCGTATTTAGTTTGAACAAAATGAGCAGCTGCTGTACGCAGTTCAATGTATCCAGCATTATGAGTATATGTTGTGAAATTTTCATCAATTGCTTTTTTTCCTGCTTCTTTCACATGCTTTGGTGTAGGGAAGTCTGGCTGGCCAAGAGTTAATGAAATCATATCCTTTGTGCCTGCAACCATATTAAAAAACTTACGAATTCCTGATATTTCAATGTTTTTTACTTTTGAATTAACCAAATGTTCCAAGTGATCACTCTCCTATTCGTTTATTTTATCATGTGAAGGTAAGAGAGTGAAAAAATCCTCTTAATTTTCATATTAAAAATAGCTTCTTATGGGTTATTATGTAAGTATTGGAAAGATAGTTTTTTAGGGGGAAAGGGTATGAATAAAGTAGAAATTACACAAGCTTATGAAAGTTTAAATCAATGGTTTCAATCACTAACTGAAGTAGATGAACAAAAGTGGTTTGCACCAATAGATGAAGGGAAATGGTCAATGGCAGCAGTTCTTTCCCATCTGTTATTCTGGGACCGCTTTTCACTTAAGGAAAGATTCCCTTTCATGAAGGAAGCTGCTAGCTTGCCACCATTTCCTGATTTTCAAACGGTAAACGACAAGGCCCGTGAATATGCGGAAAGTGGAATAACGAAAAACGAATTGTTGCAAGAGTTAATTCATACTAGAATGGAGCTTCTCTCCGTTATAAGTTCCTATAATGAAGAAGAACTAGATACTACATTTTCTATTGGTGATCATCAGTTCACTATACGTGAATATTTTGTAGACTTCATTCAGCATGACTATCATCATAAAAATCAATTAGAAGTGTTACTTTCATAGTCTACTAGTTGTCTAAAGATGGTAGAAAAGTAACATATTTTATGTGAAAGTTAACTGTTAATTAGACCATTTCGTGGTATAGTATTTGTATGCTAACTCAGATATAATGCTAGCCAAAAGGGGTCGAACCGTTAATGGATAATAAAAAAGGAATTTTGTTAGAAAGTGGAACAAATGAACTAGAGATCGTTGAATTTAGTATCGGCAAAAATAAATTCGGTATTAATGTTATAAAAGTGAAGGAAATAATAAATCCCGTTCAAGTTACTCAAGTACCTCATTCACATCCACATGTAGAGGGAATCATTGAGCTAAGAGGGGAAGTATTACCAGTTGTGAATGTGGCTAATGCATTAGGATTTCCTCCTTCACAATCTCCCGAACAGGATAAATTTATTGTTGCAGAATTTAACAAGCAAAAGATTGTCTTTCACGTTCATACTGTTACACAAATTCACCGTATTTCTTGGGACCAAATTGAAAAGCCTTCAGAAATGTATCAAGGTCCGGAGAGTCAAATTATTGGAGTTGTAAAGCTTCATGGTGAAATGATCTTGCTACTTGATTTTGAAAAGATTGTAGTTGAGATCAACCCAGAAACAGGGATTAACGTTCAGCAAGTTAAGAAGCTTGGCCAAAGAGAAAGATCCACGAAAAAATTGGTGGTTGCAGAGGATTCACCTTTATTAAGAAAGCTGCTTCATGACACGCTAAATGAAGCAGGGTTTACCAATATTGAGTTTTTTGAAAATGGAAAAGATGCCCTTCAATATTTAGAAGCCATCACTTCTCAAGGGAAAAACATAACAGATGAAGTTCAGCTCGTTATAACTGATATCGAAATGCCTCAAATGGATGGACATCATTTTACAAGAAGATTAAAAGAAAATAGTCAAACGGCAAAATTACCGGTTATCATTTTCTCTTCGTTAATTACCGATGACCTTCGTCATAAAGGACAAATGGTTGGTGCAAATGCACAGGTTAGCAAACCTGAAATAGCTGAATTAGTTCAATTGATTGATAAGCATATATTATAATGATAAAAGGGTGTTCCTAAGTACTTAGGGACACCCTTTTTTTAAAAATAGCTTTCACCTAATTTTTTAAAGACTGGTTTCTCATATCCTTTTTTCTTATAAGAAACATTCGGTTCTTCTTTCATTCCGGTGTATTTAGATAGAAGCTTCTTTGCCTGATTGAGAGATAGAACAGCTCTCGGATTACGTATATTATTATCTAATTTTCCTAAGTGTGGTAGACTCTCGAAGTCCTGTTTTGATGGGGGGAGATGAAAGGAGTAATTTCCACACACCACGAGTACATCTGATTGTTGTTGGCTGTATCTAGGATTGTTCGAGAAGTGTAATCCTTCCTTTCTTGCTTTTCCTTCTTTTATAAGCTTTTGTAAGGCGTTTCGCTTCAATTCGTATAAAAATTTTGGATTTGGAGCGGTTTTTGCATGACGATTCACAATGAAGATTGCCTGTGAGAGGTTTTCTATCGTTGGTTTTAAGGGAGGATGTTGTGTTTTTTCCTGACTCAAGGTTTTGAGCTCCTTTCACTCGTTCAAACTACTGTATTGTTATTATACCTTTTTTTAGTTGGAAAGAAAATGGTTCTGAAATTTTGATTACAAAAAACAAGGTACTTGATAAGGTTGGATGGTTAGAGGAATGTCGAACGTGGAATAGAATAAATATAATAGTGAATAGTAAAGGAGTTTGAACAGATGAATAAGTGGGCTGTAATCGATATAGGCTCGAACACCATACGATTAGTGATTTATATAGAAACCATCAACCATTTCTACAAGGAAGTTGAAAATATTAAGGCTGTTGCAAGGCTTAGAAAATACTTAAACGAAGAGAAAGTTCTCTCCTATGAAGGAGTTCAGAAATGTCTTACGATCCTAAAAGGATTTAAAGAAATTATTGACTTTAATGGTATAAACGAAGTAAAATGCGTGGCCACGGCAACCATACGACAGGCGGTGAATAAGTATGAAGTTCTTGAAAAGATAAAGGTAGAGCTGGGCTTTGATATCCAAATTTTAAGTGAGGAAGAAGAAGCATATCTTGGCTTTTTAGCCGTAGTGAACACTACTGCCGTAAAAGATGGTGTGACCATTGACATTGGTGGGGGAAGCACAGAAATTACGTATTATCAAAATAAGACGCTTGTACAATCCCATAGTTTTCCGTTTGGTGTCGTGTCTTTAAAGGAAAAATTTATGAGTGGGAGCCGGATGACAAATGAAGAAAGAATGGCTCTGCAAAAAATGGTTTTGGAAGCTTTAGAATCATTACCTTGGCTTAAGAACAAACAGGTTCCGATTGTTGCCATCGGGGGGAGCGCGAGAAACATCGCTCAAGTTCATCAACATTTAAAAAACTATCCATTAGCAGGAATTCATCAGTATGATATGAGTCCTGATGATTTACATAATATATTACAAATGATGGAGAGTATGGAGGTTGCTGATATTGAAAAATTAGAGGGACTTTCAAAAGACAGAGCCGACATCATCCTTCCAGCCCTTGAAGTATTCGACATGCTTTGTATGTATGTTCAAGCAACACGTTTTATTTTTAGTAAAAGAGGTCTAAGAGAAGGAATCCTTTACAAAGAAAAAGGCGGGGGAAAGAAACCATCTAATTTTATATTAGAAAGTAGTATTGATCACCTGATTAGAGATTATGGGATTGAGGAGGGCCATTCCGATCATGTGGCATGGTTAGCAAAACAAATTTATCTCGAACTTTCTAATGTTTTCGGGAATAAAACAAATGAATATAGTGAGCGTCTAATTGAACAAAGTGCACGCATATATTATATCGGGCAATACGTCGATTCAGATGTTAGCAGCCAGCATACCTTTAATCTCCTAGCCCATCAATCAATAGACGGGATTACGCATAAGGAAAGACTTATTCTTGCCTTTATTGCATCGTATAAAAACTGGGCACTATTAAAGCAATATTCCACTCCTTTTATAGAATGGTTTTCAAAAGGAGAATTAAAGGATATTCGAATAGCTGGTGCGATGGTGAAGCTTGCCTCTGCTTTGGATTCATCCAAACGTATGCTGGTAAAGAAAATAAAAGTACAAAAGAGACAGGATGAGCTCCTGATTCAACTATCTTGTGTGGGAAATACATTTGTTGAACAATATCAAGCGGAAAAGCAGATTCGTCATTTAGAAAAGTCTTTAAAATATAACATTACACTTGAATTCATATCAGAAAGATAAGGATGGGAGACCAAATGAATGGTGAGAGGCAATACAATCTACCTTCCTATTATAATAACCGTGAGTTAAGCTGGTTAGCTTTTAATGAAAGAGTACTTGAAGAGGCACTTGATACGAGTAACCCACTTCTTGAAAGGCTTAAATTTCTATCGATATTTAGTTCTAATCTAGATGAATTTTTTATGGTTAGAGTTGCTGGATTACAGGACCAAGTGGATGCTGGATATAATAGGCCAGAAAATAAGGCAGGATTAACTCCGAAGCAACAGCTCGAGGAAATTTCGAAGCTCACTCATAAGCTAGTGAATACCCAATGTGAAACCTTTACCAACGTCCTGCTTCCGGAACTTAAAAAGGAATCTATTTACCTCCTTGCCATTACTAGTTTGGATAAAAATCAACTTTCTTTTTTAGAAGAATATTTTGAAGAACAGATCTTTCCGGTATTAACTCCGATGGCTATTGATGCGTATCGTCCATTCCCGATGCTATCAAACAAAAGTTTAAACCTTGCCGTTTTGCTAGAAGAGGAAATAGAGGGCCAGGTGAGTAATCGTCTTGCTTTTGTTCAAGTACCAGCGGTTCTTAATCGTTTTATTAGTATACCAAGTGACGAAGGTAGCTCCTTTGTTCTTTTAGAAAATGTGATTTGCTACTTTATACATAAGCTGTTTAAAGGATATAAAGTAGTATCTGTTACCCCTTTTCGTATTACGAGAAATGCTGATTTAACGATACATGAAGAGGGATCAAGAGACCTATTACTAGAAATTGAAAAAGAACTGAAAAAACGAAAATGGGGAGCGGCTGTTCGTTTAGAGGTGAGTGATGACCATTTTGATAACTCTGTTGTTGAGCATATAACAAAAGAACTAGAGTTAGATGAAGAGGATATCTACAGAATTAATGGGCCACTCGATCATACATTTTTAGCTCAGTTTTCAAAGCATTTATCAAGAAAAAGAGAGCATTTAAGCTTTGAAGCCTTTATTCCTCAAAAGCCAGTGGATCTTGATTTTGACGAAGATCTATTTACGAAGCTACTTGAACAAGATGTTTTTTTACATCATCCGTACGAATCGTTTCAACCTGTTGTCGACTTTGTTACCGAAGCTGCCAGTGACCCGGATGTCTTAGCGATCAAACAAACTCTGTATCGTGTAAGTGGTGATTCCCCCATTATTACAGCTCTTAAAAATGCTGCCGAAAATGGAAAGCAGGTGACTGTTCTAGTCGAGTTAAAAGCTAGGTTTGATGAGGAAAATAATGTTCACTGGGCGAAAGAACTAGAGAAAGCTGGCTGTCATGTTATTTATGGTATGACCCATTTAAAAACGCATAGTAAGATTACATTAGTAGTTAGAAGAAGAAATCAAACGATAGAAAGATTTGTTCATTTAGGGACCGGAAACTACAATGATCAAACAGCCAATTACTATACAGACTTAGGTTATTTAACTTCCAAACGAAAATTCGGTATTGATGCAACAAACTTTTTTAATTTTTTGAGTGGATATACAGAGAAGCCAAAGTATGATCATATCGTTGTTGCCCCCTATGATATAAGAGGTAAGTTTATTGAATTAATTGACCAGGAAATAACCTATCATAAGCAATACAAAAATGGACGGATTATTGCAAAGATGAACTCCCTAACTGATAAGGAATTAATCATGAAACTCTATGAAGCGTCGTCTTCTGGAGTGAAAATCGATTTAATTATTCGAGGCATATGCTGCTTAAAACCAAAAATTCCAATGGTAAGTGAAAATATTCGGGTCATAAGTATTGTTGGTCGTTTTTTGGAGCATAGCCGTATTTATTATTTTTACCATAACGGGGAGGAAAAGGTATATTTGTCTTCTGCCGATATGATGACTAGAAATATGGAGAAACGAGTAGAAATTCTATTTCCAATCTTTGAAAATCATCACAAAGCCAGAATCAGCCATATATTGAATCTCCAGCTTTCAGACAATGTAAAAGCAAGAGAACTGCATCAAGATGGGAAGTACTCTTATGTCTCCTCAAACAATGAAAATTTACTAAACCATCAAGTAGAACTAATGAAAGAAACCTATCAATTAAGAGAAGATGAGGAATGAGAGATACAGTAGTATCTCTTTTTTTAAAAGATAAGAAAGTATAAAATTTTCGACTTTGAGAATTGTCTAGCTCCAGCGCCCTAGCGCCTAGTGTCCTTCGCTCTCCGCCCTACGATAAGTCAACATCGAATCGCCTCTGGCTCTTCGTGTTTCCTTTATCTCAGTTGGAGCGCTCCAGGCCATACGGCGCTGACCAGGGCGCTTGCGCTTTTCTTATGATTCTTCTTAAGTTGTACACTTTACGAAACAACTTGACGATACTATCGATATTTAAGGATAATATAAGTTAAGAAGTTTTAATACAACAAATGCTCAGGTACAAACGAGGATGATGGGATGGAGCAGTTTAAAAAGGTAATCTCTCGTGAAGTGATTAATGATAAAAATAGACGTGAAATAGAAGGAATGATCTTTGATATTATCCTTAACCATATTAATGACATGGTGTTCATTATGAAGGTGGATGGAGATCAGTTTCGATACGTTTTTGCCAATAAATCTGGTGCGACACATGCAAGGCTGACAGTGGAAACGATGGGAAAAACCTTATTTGAGGTAATGCCTCCAGAGACTGCTGAAAGACTGCAAGCTGCATATATGAATGTAGTAGAATCAAAAGAAGTTCAAGTGCTTATTGATCAATCAACATTAGAGGATGGAAGGCTGGTTCATGGGCAGTCGATTTTAACACCAGTCCTTAATGAAAATCAAGAAGTCAGATTTGTTGTGTCTGTAACTCGTGATATTACAGAGTTAGAGGCGGAAAGAAGTCGGCTTAAAGTGACAGAACAGCGTTATCGTTCTATTGTGGACCATAATCTGGATGGGGTTATTCTCGCCACTCACGTAGGAGATATTATTGACTCGAATCCAGCTAGTGAACTTCTATCAGGATATACGGTCGATGAGTTAAAGAAGAAATCAATTTTTGATTTTGTTGATGAATCCGACGTAGATAAATTTCGAGAATTTATCGAGCATTCTCTCTCGGGGATATCTTTAGAAACTTTAGACTTCCGATTCGTTAACAGCAGTAAAAGAAAAATTACGGTCCAATTAAAAACGGTTCCTTTTACCATTCATAATAAAATTACAGGTATTTATTTGATTTTTCGAGATATTACGGAGCAGGCGATAAATGCTGAGACGATAAAGTTCATGGCATTTCATGACCAGTTAACAGGGTTATACAATAGAAGGGCCTTATTACGCGATTTAGATCTTCTTTTAAATCATTCAGAAAGTAATAAAGAGGAACCATTTTCTCTTCTATCCATTGATATTGATCGATTTAAACAACTCAATGACTCTCTAGGACATTTTGCAGGTGATCAAATTTTAATTAAGATTGCTGAAAGATTAAGTGTTGATCGAACAGATGATTATAAGGTATACCGGCAGGGTGGAGATGAATTTATTGTTCTTCTAAAGGGAAATCGCCAAAGCGCGAACCAATTGGCGCAAAATATTTTGAAGCGATTTGCTAAGTCCTTTTATTTGGATTCACATGAATATTATATTTCACCAAGCATAGGGTTAAGCATGTATCCACAGGATGGTGAAGATGCAGAAACTTTAATCAAAAACGCTGATGAAGCATTGTTTCGTGTGAAAGAGAAGGGAAAAGCTCATTATCAGTTTTATCGAAGTGATAAAACACAATCATTTGCCAATATCGTTTCGTTAGAGACACAACTTAGAAAAGCTCTAGAGCGTGATGAATTGATACTATTATATCAGCCACAGGTAGAACTAAGAAGCGGGAAGATCAATAGCTTTGAAGCGTTGATCAGGTGGAATTCAAAGGAGTTTGGGTTGGTCCCGCCATCAGAATTTATCCCTCTTTCGGAAGATACGGGTTTGATTATTCCTATAGGTAATTGGGTCATTGAACAAGCTTGTATGCAAATAAAGGAATGGAATGATCTTTGTGGTGAAGAAATTACGATTGCGATAAATATATCAGCGAAACAATTTCAACAACCAACTCTTGTCAGTACGATTCAAAAAGCGATTCAGACGTTCCAAATTAATCCTTCCTTGCTTGAAATTGAGATTACAGAGGGAGTGATGCAGGATACGGCTGAAACTGCTCCAATACTTAAAAGTTTAAAGGACTTAGGAATTAGTATTGCGATTGACGATTTTGGTACCGGCTACTCATCGTTAAACTATTTAAAAAGTTTCCCCATTGATGTTCTCAAAGTAGATCAATCGTTTGTCCGAGGTATCCATAATAACGAAAAGGATGCGGCCATTACAACAACGATTATCCACCTAGCAAATAGCCTTGGAATGACAGTAGTTGCTGAAGGGATTGAAGAAGAAGCACAGGCAAAGTTCCTTTTAAATACAAACTGTCATAAAGGACAGGGTTACTTTTATTCAAAACCGTTGAGTAAAATTGAAATTGAACAAACCATTTTTAACAGACCGACCAACTCATAATGGACGGTCTGTTTTATTTTGGTAGTGTTTGAAGAGTAAATAAGGTAATTTCGGGTGGAGAGAGAAACCGAAAGGGTAGCCTTGTTGTACCTAAGCCTCTATTTACATAAAGAGACATAGGATTACTTGTCTGTCCAATTTGATAAAATCCTTCATAATATTTTTTGGCAAACGGGGGCTTAATAATTGCTCCTAAAAAAGGAATTTGAATTTGTCCACCATGACTGTGTCCACTTAATTGGAGTTGAACATTTCCTATGTCAGCAGCCTGGTCGGCTAAATCAGGTGCATGTGATAAAAGGATGGTATAAGCCTCATTAGGGATGCTTTCCAATGTCGCTTGAATATCTGGCCTGCCTAACATTGCATCATCAATCCCAGCGATATACAAACTCTCATTTGTAAGAAGAGAGACTTGATGAGTTTCATTCAATAGAAGGGTAAATCCAGCTTCTTTCATAACATTTCGATATAAATCCGAACCATAGCCTCCGTGATCGTGGTTCCCATATATAGCATACGAACCAAACGGAGCTTGGAGATTTTTTAAAATCGGTGCGATTGAGTTAATTTCAGCATACTGATTAGGTGTATCCATTAGATCACCCGTAAAAAGAATCATGTCGGGCTCAAGTGAATTTATTTTTTTGACCAATTCTTTAAGTTGGGATAAATCATATTGAAATCCAACATGCGTATCGCTGAATTGAAGTATTTTAAAGCCGTTGAAACCATTGGGAATCATGGGGTGAGTGATGGTGTGTTTCTTTATCGTTAATAGCTTTGGCTCAATTTCTCGAGCATAGAAGCCACCTCCACCGACAGCAACAATTCCCGTTAGAAAAGTGCCAATCCCTCTTTTCAAAAATCGTCTTCTCGACATTTTTGTGTTCATTACTAATCAACCTATTCTCATTTCTAAATTTAGGACAATCCCCTCTATACTAACAAAATCAGGGGGATATGAGAACTAAAAAGGCATGATTAAATTCTTGTCCATGAAATATATGTATACAGATGTAGAATAAAAAATGATAAAATAGAAATGAATGAATGTTCATTCTTTTTTTAAAAAAAGGGGGATGGAAGATGGATAGAAAAGTTGTTATCATAACCGGTGGATCATCTGGCATGGGGAAAGCAATGGCGAAAAAGTTTGCAGATAGCGGTTTTTATGTGGTCATTACAGGAAGAGATGAGGAAAAACTACAAGCGGCCAAAAAAGAAATTGAAAAAGAAAATGACCAAGTTCTAACTGTGAAAATGGATGTTAGAGAAGTGGAGGACGTAAAAAGAATGGTCGAGCTGACGGATGAAACCTTCGGGCGGATAGACATTCTCATTAATAATGCAGCCGGAAACTTTATATGTCCAGCGGAAAAACTATCTGTGAATGGATGGAATTCCGTGATAAATATTGTGTTAAACGGTACGTTTTATTGTAGTAGCGAGGTAGGGAAGTATTGGATTAGTAAAGGGATAAAGGGGAATATCATAAATATGGTTGCTACATATGCCTGGAACGCAGGTGCGGGGGTGATCCATTCAGCAGCTGCAAAAGCGGGAGTACTATCCATGACAAGAACGCTCGCTGTTGAGTGGGGGCAAAGATATGGCATAAGAGTCAATGCTATTGCACCTGGACCAATTGAACGAACGGGTGGTGCACAACGATTATGGGAGTCCCAAGAGGCAGCCAATCGAACTCTTTCAAGCGTGCCGCTAGGAAGACTAGGTACTCCTGAAGAAATCGCTGAATTGGCCTACTTTTTATGCTCAGAAGGTGCCCAGTATATTAATGGAGATTGTATTACGATGGACGGTGGGCAATGGCTTAATCAGCATCCATTTTAAGATAAGAAGACAGGCTAGTCGGAAACTAGCCTGTTTAAAAAATATGAAAGAAGATTTTTAACTTTGAAAATTGTCTAGCTCCAGCGCCCTAGCGCCTAGTGTCCTTCGCTCTCCGCCCTACGATAAGTCAACATCAAATCGCCTTTGGCTCTTCGTGTTTCCTTTATCTCAGTTGGAGCGCTCCAGGCCATACGGCGCTGACCAGGGCACTTGCGCTTTTCTAATTTATTGATAGCTAACCGCTCTATTTTTTAATGCGTTCCAAGACTGTAAAAATTGTTGCTTATTCACTTTTACCTGTTTTCTACCCGATAAAGGATCATTCAAATAAACAAATGATTGATCATAGCCAACTAATACGACCGCATGCAAATCAAGAGGTGTATCTATTTTTTTATTACCATGCATCCAAGATTCTGGTCGGTCTGGTAAACGGTAATCACCTGTTGTCCACACTACAACAGGAAAGCCCTTTGCAACATGTGCTTCAATTTCATGAAACGGTTTATTGGTTAGATTGACGGCTTTCCCTGGCAAATAAGTATTAATTAAGTCAATCATTGGTCCATCAAACACCGCATATCCAGCCCTTTGGCCAGTCATATCACCAACAAATCCTACATCTGGATCTCCCCAACGAATAATATCACCATTTTGTTTTACTAATGGATCATTGTCTTTTTTTATTTTATTGAAAAGATCCATTTTATTTGTATTCACTCCAGCAAATTGCAGCATCATAGCGAGGCTTGTAACCTCACAACCATACCTTAATTCTGGATTTTGCTTGATTAAAGGAACATCCAACAATGCACTGCTTTGTGCGAATGTTGAGAAAGGTATGCTCATCACTAAAAGAATGGATAGAAACATTGATTTTATTTTCATTTTGTACCTTCCTTTCGGTGGTTAAGCTTAGAATGCAAAAAAGGAAAGGTGATTATAAGGGAAGGTTTATGGAAGAGGTTCATGGAAAAGGAATATTAAGCCTTTTTATGGTATAATTATTGAAAAGATGGATGTAAGGAGCGATCGTAATTGGATGCATTGGATATCTTAACAGATCTTGAAAATGTACTTCCTTTTTTTCAACCGATATTCAGTGCGGATGAACACCAGGTTATCGGTTATGAGGTATTAGGAAGGTACTATGATGGCTCGGAGTATATAAGCCTTGGTCCGTTTTTTCATGACTCAAGTATTCCCGAAGAATATCGAACGGAAGTTGACCAGGTTGTATTAAAAAAAGCACTCGATCGTTTTCTAGAGATTGATGAACACCTCTTAATCTTTATTAACAGAGATGCGGATTTGTTGATGAAGGGGGCAGATGATCCTTTTTTAGAAGTGCTTCACGAATACGAAGAGCTTGGGTTGCCGTTAAATAGATATGTGCTTGAAATTTCTGAAGCTAATTATAAAGGTGAGCTTGATCAGCTAGATCATTTTCTCAATTATTTAAAGACGCTAGGGATTAAAATAGCCATAGATAAGCTTGGTCACGAAAGCAGTCACTTGGATCGAATTGGCCAGCTATCTCCTAATATTTTGAAAGTGGACTTGCGTGCCCTTCGTTCTAACCGTGCTTCGCAAGGGTTTCAAGATATCTTGTACTCACTTTCTCTATTAGCGCGAAAAATTGGTGCAACCTTGCTCTTTGAAAACATTGAAATGGTATACCAACTCCAATTTGCCTGGAAAAATGGAGGTAGATACTACCAAGGATTTTACTTACATAAACCAGCAAAAGATTTTGTAGAGCGCACTATTTTAAAGGATAAATTAAAGGAAGAGTTTCACCGTTTTATTGCCTACGAGAAAAAACGAATAGAAACTTTACATCAAATCACAGAATCTTTTCAACTCCGTATGCAGGATTTGGTGTCCAAATATAAGAAGCAAGAAAAGTATGAGGAATTTTTAGGATCCTTAACGAAGGAATTAGATTCAATCGCTTTTCGCTTATACATTTGTGATGAAGATGGGTTCCAAGTGTCACCAAACTTATTTAAAGGTGATCACGAATGGGTTAGCCAAGTCGAATATATGAATAAAAACTGGAGCTGGAGACCTTATTTCTTAGAAAATATTCATAAAATGCGCTTAGAGAAAAAAGGTATTTTATCGGATGTATATAGCGATATTGAAATCGGTGATAACATTCGAACATTCTCTTACCCATTAAGTACAAAGCATTACTTGTTTATAGACCTTTCGTATGCCTTTCTTTATGACAATGACGGTTTGTTATAATTTGCCCTACTCATAAAAAGAATAAACGAGGACTATTGTGGAATCGTATAGATATGACAAATTATAAAGGAGGAGTTCTCCTTGAGTACCTACATGTCAATCTTATTATTTATTTCCATGGGTGTCCTCGTTTTTTCATTGGGGTATACATTAGCCGTAACAAGAAGACCAAAGCAACTAAAACCAGAAGCAGATACACCTCTTCCAACAAAGGTCCAATCGCATATATATTTGCGAAATCCTGTTTTTTTAACGTATGGGATATTCTTCTTGCTGCTGATTCTAATTATTTTATTTTATAACCTATCGTAAAAACCTCTTGTGTAGAGGTTTTTTGTTTTTGTAAGACACTCTTTTTTATCTTTGTAGGTATTTTTCCTTATTTTTTCGCCTTTTTCTTCATAAAAAGTTATATCTGTTGTCACAAAGGGTAACTTCATCTATATAAATGTCAGATTAGCGCGTTATTTTACGAACGAATGCGTGCATCAAGGGCTGAGATTGTTGTTAAAATGGAAATTATTACGAGGAAGGGAAAGTGAGCTTATGAGTCGAAAAAAACGTATACTATTATTGGTATTTTCCATTCTATTCTTTTTTCCTTTAATTGGACAAGCTGCTTCTGTATCAACGATTGAAACCAGAGAAGATGTTCTTGGTTTTTTACATGAAGCGTTTCAGGCGCAGGTGTCGTTAAGTGAAGAAGGAAGAACAGAAGAAGAAGTAAATTCGATTTTAAAGCCTTACTTTACGGATTCCTATAATCAGCTTTTTAAAAAGGAAAATATTGTGGAGGAGAATGGATTACAGTTTACATATGGAATGGACTTTGCACCTTACTACATTCCGTTTTTTCAATTTTCTGACCAAACAGAAATAGTCATAAATAAAAACAGTATTTATGTGTATGAATTTTTTGAAGGGCAAAATGAGGGACCGGTAACTTACAAAGACCATTATGAAGCTATCATTTTGAAAAAGGAGCATACAGGGAATTGGAAAGTAAGTGATTATTTATATGACTTTAACCCATCCTCAGATATTGTTCCTGAAAAAGAGGAGAAAAAGAGTAGTCTTGAAAAAAACAATCCATTTCAAGCGCTAATGATTAGCACTCTTCATCATATGAAGCAGACCGCGAGCTTTTTCAACCATTATATAACATTTGGAAACGAGTAGAGCGAAACAAAAGCTCTACTCGTTTTTATCTGATAGACCTAGCGCTTCCATAATTCGTTCTTGCTCAAATCCAATAATCACATCTCCATTAATTACAATGGTTGGCGTAGAGTAAGAACCAAGCTTAATTAATTCATCTCGAGCGGATGAATCTTTTTTTATATCCTTTAGTTCATAAGAGATCTTTTGATCATTAAAAAAGTTTTTCGTAAATTCGCAAGGGGGACAGCCTGGCTGGGTATATAAGGTAACTTTGTTCATTGTATCACTCTATTCAAGGTTTATTTTTGTTTGTCGATAAAATCAATTAATCCGATAGCACATATGCTCATATCTAAAGAAATGACCTCATTTACTTTATGGTCTTTTGATATAGAATAAGATTCTAAATGATTTTGTATCATTTCAAATAAGTAATTAAAGGCTAATTGAACTCGGTCGTCAAAAGAAGTACGAGCTTCATATGCTTTTTTTCCCTGCTCTACAAAATGATCCAGCCAGCTATCCACTTGTATAAACACTTGATTTGGTTGCTTAGTAATTCCATAATGCCCAAAACAGAGGTATTGAGGTTTTAGCTCCTTGAACATTTTAAGAGACTGACGCATTTTGTCAGGATGAAATTGATTTGGCGACGTTGATGGCAAATATAGCTTAACGCCTGTATCCTCTAGGTCCGGATAGTAGACACCCGCAGTATCTCCCGTAAAGAGCGCCTTATTGGATTCATCAAAAATACTAACATGATGATTCGCATGCCCTGGTGAGTGATAGAAGGTAAGTACATGATGTGGTCCTATTTGAAGCTTTTCTTCATGTTCCATCGACCTTATACGATCTTCAGGGATAGGAACAATTGGATCAAACAGTTCATCGAATTGATCTCCATACACCGCTTTTGCTCCAGAAATTAATCTGGTAGGATCAATTAAATGTCTTTTACCAGCAGGGTGGACGTACACAGTTGCATTCGGACAGGTTTGTAGTAAAAGCCCAGCACCACCAGCATGATCAAGATGGATATGTGTAACAATAATGTTCTTGACCTGACTAGGCTTGAACCCTAGTTCCTGTAATCCAGCAAGGATGTATGGGACAGAGGGGCTAGCACTCGTTTCGATGATAGTAAGTTCGTCGGCAACTAGCACGTAGCTACCTGTTCTATTCTTAAGTCCTAAGTCATGACCGTCAATAATGTACAAATTTTCGAGGAGTTTCACTACATTTTTCAAAAAAAAACCTCCTTTTTTATACTTTTCCTTGTACAAATACCCTTCATTATTTTATGCTGTTAATATTGGCATGTAAAGAAGGATGGCACGAATTTTCTGATTTCTTTTTTCGTATAGAAACATGTCAAAAGAGAAACCTAGGAGTATCAATAGGTTTGTTTCGAAAGGAGAGAGAGTATGTCGCAGCTTCAAGGAATCATTACACGTTTAAAAAATCTTCAAGAGCAAGCGAGTTCAGGTGAGCCAGCTCAACGCTTTTTTGAAGTTAATGGAGAAAGAAAGTGTCAGGTTACTTTTCACCCAAAAACAGAAACATTTGAACTAGAAGTATACAATGACAAAGAAAAACCGAAGAGATACCAATTCGACAACATCGATATGATTACTATTGAAATCTTTGATCTCATACAGTAACCACCTATACATAGAGGGGCCATTTATTGGTCCCTTTTGTATGTAAAGAAGTTAAAAAGAGCAAACCCTTTCAAACTGTGATAAAATAAATATAGCTGAAAACAAGAGATGAGGAGTTTTCGACAATGATAAGTCTTCACAGTGGGGAATTTTTAGAAATTAATATTAGAGATTTGATGATACCGTCCGAACGCGTGGCACATGTGCAAGTTAAAAACAATTTAGAGCATGCTTTATTAGTGTTAACGAAAAGTGGATATACCGCTATACCTGTTCTTGATCCACATTATAAGCTTCATGGATTAATAAGTACTCCAATTATTATGGAGTCTATATTAGGCCTAGAGCGGATTGAGTTTGAGAAACTTGAGGAAAAGAAGGTTGAAGAGGTCATGAATAAAGATGTTCCTCGGATATCAATTGATGCTAGTATAAAAAGCTCTCTTGAAACTCTTATCGATCACCCGTTTATTTGTATCGAAAGTGCAGAGGGGATTTTTGAAGGGATTTTAACTCGTAGAACTGTTTTGTTTCACTTAAATAAGCATATAAAAAAATTAAATAAATAAAGATGTGCTCCCTTTTGGGGGCTTTTTTCAATTATAATATAAGTAAAACTTATTAACCGAGGGATGTTGTGTCTACACTATCAGAGTTTCAATTATTATCCGTACTAGCAACTGAAATGAATATGAGAAAAGCCGCAGAGCGATTATTTGTTTCTCAGCCTGCTCTTTCCCAAAGACTACAAACGATTGAGAAAGAATGGGGAACTAAGCTATTTATTCGTTCACAAAAGGGATTAACACTTACTCCAGCAGGAGAACTTGTTATTGAGTTTGCCAACGAAGTATTAGGGAAAGAAGAAAAAGTAAAAGAAGCGATACACGGGCTTGATACAGAGGTATATGGAACCTTAAAAATAGCTGTAGCTTCCATAGTAGGTCAAAACTGGCTTCCCAAAGTACTAAAGAAGTACATGAACAGATATCCTCATGCAAAAATAGCTCTAATAACTGGCTGGAGCAGTGAGATTTCAAAGGCGCTGTATGAAGATCAAGCACATATCGGAATCATCCGTGGTACACCTGAGTGGAAGGGTGTAAAGATGCATTTATTCGAAGATAGTCTTTATTTAGTCGACAAGGTGATCACAAGCCCGGAACAGGTATTGAAAACAGATCGACCATTTATTCAGTTTAAAAGTGATTCTAATTATTTTCAGGAAATCCAAGATTGGTGGTATCGGAATTTTCAAACCTCACCAAAAAGAACTTTAGTCGTGGATCAAATTGAAACATGTAAACAGATGGCTCTGAATGGAATTGGTTTTGCAATATTACCAGCTATTACATTAAATCAGATGGATAAGGATATATTTAAAATTCCGTTACTTGACGAAGCCGGAATGCCTTTAAAACGGGACACTTGGCTCATGGGTTATGAATCTTCCTTTAAGTTAAAACAGGTGCAAGCATTTGTGGAAATTATTAAAGAATTTATTAATGAAAGCTAAAGGGTTCCCACTTGTCTTGAATGCGGTTGTTTGTTAAAGTAATTTTTAGATTGTACAAATTGGAGGGAAAGATATGAAAATGATGGATGCAAACGAAATCATTTCGTTTATTCAAAATAGCAAAAAAGCAACACCAGTTAAGGTATACATAAAAGGTGATCTTGAAGGAATTGACTTTGGTGCAAGCGCAAAGGCCTTTATCACTGGAAATACAGGAGTTGTATTTGGTGAGTGGAGCGAAGTTAGTGAAGCATTAGAAGCAAACAAGGGGAAAATTGAGGACTATGTTGTTGAAAATGACAGAAGAAACTCAGCTATTCCACTTTTAGATATGAAAAACATTAAGGCGCGTATTGAGCCAGGTGCTGTTATTCGTGATCAAGTTGAAATTGGTGACAATGCTGTTATCATGATGGGCGCATCTATTAACATTGGTGCGGTAGTTGGTGAAGGAACGATGATCGACATGAACGTTGTTTTAGGTGGACGAGCTACTGTAGGTAAAAACTGCCATATCGGTGCTGGATCTGTGTTAGCAGGGGTTATTGAACCACCTTCTGCAAGCCCTGTTGTGATCGAGGATGATGTTGTTATTGGAGCAAATGTTGTTGTACTAGAAGGAATTCGCGTTGGTAAAGGTGCTCGTGTAGCTGCTGGTGCAGTTGTCATCGAGGACGTTCCAGCTGGTGCAGTAGTTGCAGGTGTTCCTGCTCGTGTCATCAAACAAGCGGATGAGAAAACATTATCAAAAACAGAAGTAATCCAAGCATTACGTCAACTATAATACATTCTTGAGAGCGTGGATTCCTATCCACGCTTTCTCCTTAAATAAAGGGGGAGAAGTAATGAGTAATCCGTTTGTTCATATTCGGAGAGACTTGCATCAAATCCCTGAGCTTGGCTTTCAGGAGTTTAAAACGCAGAAATATTTACTATCATATATTGAATCGTTGCCAAAAGAGCGGTTAGAAGTAAAGAAATGGGAAACAGGTTTATTTGTAAAGGTACATGGGTTAAATCCAAGAAAACTAATTGGTTATCGCGCCGACATTGATGGGCTACCAATAAAAGAAGAAACCAAACTTCCTTTTCAGTCTACTCATGCAGAACAAATGCATGCTTGTGGCCATGACTTTCATATGAGTATTGGATTAGGAGTATTAACTCACATAGTCCACCACCCTATTCAGGATGACATGCTGTTTATATTTCAACCTGCTGAGGAAGGTCCCGGTGGGGCAGAACCTATGCTGAAGTCTAGGGAAATGCAAGAGTGGAAGCCTGATATGATTCTTGCCTTGCATATTGCACCGGAGTATCCTGTTGGTACAATTGCAACAAGAGAAGGTCTTTTATTTGCTAATACATCTGAACTCTTTATTGACTTAGTCGGAAAAGGTGGACATGCCGCCTATCCTCACCAAACGAATGATATGGTAATTGCCGCTTGCAGCCTTGTAAGTCAACTACAAACGATTATTAGTAGAAATGTTGATCCCTTGGATAGCGCCGTTATTACAATTGGAAAAATTACTGGTGGGACTGTTCAGAATGTCATTGCTGAGAAGGCTAGACTAGAAGGCACGATACGGACCCTCTCGGTTGATTCGATGAAAAAAGTGAAAAAAAGAATCGAGTCTATCGTACAAGGGGTAGCTACTGGATACGAGTGCGAGGTTAAGATAGATTACGGTAGTATGTATCATCAAGTATATAATGACCATTCCATAACAAGAGAATTTATGAATTTTGTCGAGGAACAATCCTCGGTTCACGTGATTGAATGTAAGGAAGCGATGACAGGAGAAGATTTTGGATACATGCTAGAAGAGATACCTGGCTTCATGTTTTGGCTAGGGGTTGAGTCTGAGCATGGACTACATCATTCAAAATTAAATCCCAATGAAGATGCAATTGAGAAAGCGATTATGCTTCTAACCTCATACTTAAATTATAAAGGAAATTAAAATAAGAGAGTTTATTTTACAAAAAAATAGGGCAAACCATATAGTGGGTTAGGTGCTATTTTAATAATAACTCTTTTTTAACATCTATTCCTTCATAACAATTGACTCAAGCATTAGGTTACTACTATAATTGTATTTGTATTTTTTTTCACAATATCTACATATTTTTACACGGAGGGATTTATAATGGCAGAACGTATGGTAGGAAAACAAGCTCCACGCTTTGCGATGGATGCTGTACTTGCAAATAAGGAATTCGGTAAAGTAAGTCTTGAAGAAAACATGAAAAACGATAAGTGGACTGTTCTTTTCTTTTATCCAATGGATTTCACTTTCGTATGTCCTACAGAAATCACTGCATTGTCTGATCGTTACGATGAGTTCGAAGACCTTGATGCTGAAGTAATTGGAGTGTCTACTGACACTATTCACACTCACTTAGCTTGGATCAACACAGATCGTAAAGACAACGGACTTGGTGATCTTAAGTATCCTTTAGCTGCTGATACAAACCATGTTGTTTCACGCGAATATGGAGTATTAATTGAAGAAGAAGGTATTGCTTTACGTGGTCTATTCATTATCAGCCCAGAAGGTGAAATGATGTACTCTGTAGTAAACCACAACAATATCGGTCGTGACGTAGATGAAACATTACGTGTACTTCAAGCACTACAAACTGGTGGTCTTTGCCCAGCAAACTGGAAGCCAGGTCAAAAAACTCTTTAATCAACAAAGTGGAAAAGGCCTTAACGTAATGTTAGGTCTTTTCTTTAAGTTATGAAAATTATTTACAGGGAGAGTTGTAAAATGAAACTTAGAGCGCCAATGCCAGAGTTAACTGGTGCAACAGAATGGTTAAATGGTGAGGTAGCTAAAGCTGACTTAGTCGGTGCAAAACCTACATTAATTCACTTTTGGTCAGTAAGCTGCTACTTATGTAAAGAGGCAATGCCACAAGTGAATCAATTCCGTGATGATTATAAAGATAAATTAAATGTTATCGCTGTTCATATGCCAAGAAGCGAAGAAGATCTAGATCTTGAAGCAATCAAGAAAACAGCTGACGAACACGGAATTACACAACCAATCTTTGTTGACAGCGAACATAAATTAACGGAAGCATTTGAAAATCAGTACGTACCTGCCTACTATGTGTTTGATAAAGATGGAAATCTTCGTCATTTCCAAGCTGGTGGAAGCGGAATGAAAATGCTAGAAAAACGCGTAAATCGTGTTTTAGATGAAATGGAAAAAGCAGAGTAAAATTTTTAAAAGACTAGGATCCCTAGTCTTTTTTTTATATGAAAAAATGTTGTAAAAGGGTGGAAATTTATTTCGAAAACCGATATATTTATTACTATGTTCATGAATTTTTTAGAAATTCTGACAAATGAAGGGGGATTTTCATGGAGGTTTTTAAAAAGCTGAAAGAATTTTACTGGCCTTATAAAAGCTATTTCTTATGGTCAATGTCATTTCTATTACTTATTACAGGAATCACTGTAATATACCCAATTATTCTTCAAATAACGATTGACGACATTGTGCTGGGGGGGAGGTACGAATGGATTCCAATCGTTAGCTTAGGTTTTGTGGGTGTTATGGTTATCAAGGGGATTGGAACGTATATTCACCAATATACAGGAGACTTGTTCGGAATAACCTCCGTTTATAAGCTGAGAAATCGCCTTTATGAAAAGCTGCAGTATTTACCGTTCCGCTATTACGATAATGCCAAAACGGGAGATCTTATGTCGAGGTTAACGGCAGATGTTGAAGGGTTTCGTTTTTTTCTCTCATTTGGGTTTTCAGAGTTGATACGCTTTATCGTCTTAATTGGTATCACTTTTGGTGTTATGTTCTACTACTCTGTTCCACTAACCATTGTTACTTTGATCACACTTCCGTTTTTAGCGGTCGTTGTTTATAAATTCGATCAAGCTGTTCATCCTGCATTTAGAGGAATTCGAAAATCCTTTGGGAAATTAAATACAAAAGTGCAAGAAAATATTAGTGGTATCAACACGGTGAAGTCATTATCAAGAGAGGACTTTGAAATCGGAAAGTTTAACCATTCAAATGGTGACTATAAAGATAAATATATTTTTACCTCCAATATTTGGGCAAAGTATTTTCCACTAATGGAGTTGCTAGGTAATATTAGCGTCGTTTTATTGTTATCTTACGGGGGATACCTCGTCATCCAAGAAGAGCTGAAACCTGGAGAGTTAGTGGCCTTTTACAGTTTGGTTTGGTACATTATGTGGCCGATTATGAACTTAGGATTTGTTATTAATTTATTTTCTCAATCGAAAGCTTCTGGAGAAAGGCTTTTGGAAATTCTTGAAGCAGAGGGAGAGATTGAGGAGAATGATGGACAATTAACTGTCGATAGATTGCTAGGAAAGGTAGAGTTTAAGAACGTTACCTTTAAATACACTGAGGATGATTCTAAGGCCTTATATGATGTTTCTTTTGTTGCTGAGCCTGGAAAGAAAATTGGGCTACTAGGCGCTACTGGGTCAGGTAAAACCACCATTACACAGCTCATCACTAGATTTTACGACGTTACTGAAGGAGAAGTATTAATTGACGGTGAGAGGGTAAACAATTACGCACTTAAATCTCTAAGAAGCAATATTGGGTTTGTGTTACAGGAATCCTTTCTGTTTTCGTCTTCCATTAAAGCAAATATCTCTTATGGAAGACCAGAGGCGACAATGGAAGAGATCGTTGAAGCAGCGAAAAGGGCTCAAGCACATGATTTTATTATGGAGCTACCCGATGGATACGACACAATGCTTGGGGAACGTGGAATGGGATTATCAGGAGGTCAAAAACAGCGAATTGCAATCGCAAGGGCGATTTGTGTGAACCCAAGTATACTTATCTTAGACGATGCTACAAGTGCTGTTGATATGGAAACCGAATATAAAATACAGCAAGCACTTCAAGAGGTTATGAAAGGGCGAACAACATTTATCATTGCCCATAGAATTTCATCGCTTAAGCATGCTGATGAAATTCTGGTTCTAGATAGAGGGAAAATTGCAGAACGAGGTGTCCATGAACAACTAGTAAACCAAAACGGACTTTATCAACGTGTTTATGATATTCAATACCAAGATCAAAAGCAAATTATGCAATCGCATATCGGATAGGGGGGATCATATGAGTAAGAAACAACCACGTGTTAGTGAGAATGCAATAAAAAGATTTGAGTATTCACAAGACCAGATAATTGATAAACCGTTTAACTGGAAGCAGATGCTACGATTGTTCAGTTATATGAAACCATATCGGAACAATTTACTTCCCTTCTCAATGATTATGGTACTGATCAACACAGCTGTACGACTTATTATCCCGCTATTGATAGGGGTGTACACGTTAGACAGAGCAATTGTAAATAAGGATGTGAAACTCCTAACTACACTTGTAGTTATAATTTCTGGTTTATATGTGGCTTCTTACATAGCGAATTTCTTCCGGATAAAATGGATGAATCAGCTTGGCCAAAATGTCATATATGACTTAAGGAAGCACCTCTTTACACATGTACAAAACCTTTCGCATCGATTCTTTGACCAAAGATCAGCAGGTTCCATTCTTGTAAGAATTATGAATGATATCAATTCTCTTCAGGAGTTATTTACGAATGGAGTTATTAACCTATTAATGGATGTTATTCTTCTGATAGGTGTAATGGTTATATTGGCTACATTAAGTCCCGAATTAACATTAGCAATTATGGTTATCTTACCAATCATGTTCTTTATTTCTACAAGTCTTAGAAGGAATATTAGAAAATCATGGCAGGTTGTACGTCTCAAGCAGTCAAAACTAAACTCTCATCTGAATGAAAGTATACAAGGTATAAGAGTTACTCAGTCCTTTACACAGGAACAGGAGAACATGGCGTTTTTTGATGGTGTGAATACTGAGAATTTTCAAAGCTGGAGAGAGGCCTCTCAAAAAAATGCAATGTTCCGCCCAATGGTCGAATTAACGAATGCGGTCGGGACAGCTGTTCTCATCTGGTTTGGAGCTAGTCTGATTCAAAACGAATCGATAACGATCGGTGAGTTTGTGTCCTTTGCCTTTTATTTAGGGATGTTTTGGGAGCCCATTTCAAGGCTTGGCCAAGTATATAATCAATTGTTAATGGGGATGGCATCTTCTGAGCGTATTTTTGAATTCTTGGACGAAAAGCCGATTGTGTCTCAGAAGGACGCAGCCATTGAACTCGAAAATATTCAGGGACAAATCGAGTTTGATAAAGTTGAGTTTGCCTACGATTCAAATCGTAAAGCGCTAAAAAGCATATCTTTGGAGATGAGAGCCGGTCAAACCGTTGCCCTTGTAGGGCATACTGGTTCAGGGAAAACAACAATTGCAAACTTAATTAGCCGGTTTTACGATCCGACTAGTGGTACAGTAACTATCGATGGTACTGATTTAAAGGATGTTTCGTTAAAAAGCTTAAGAAAACAAATTGGTGTGGTACTGCAGGATACATTCATATTTTCCGGTACGATTATGGAAAATATATTATTTGGAAACCCCGAGGCTTCGGAGGAAGAGGCAAAAGAAGCCGCAAGGGCAGTTGGTGCTAATGGGTTTATTGAAAGACTTCCTAATGGGTATGAAACAGAGGTAGAAGAGAGAGGAAATGTTCTTTCCGTAGGGGAGAGACAGTTAATTTCCTTTGCTAGAGCCTTGCTTGCGGACCCCAAAATTCTTATTTTAGACGAAGCAACGGCAAGTATAGATACAGAGTCTGAACAAAAGATTCAAAATGCCTTAAAGACTTTATTAAAAAACCGTACAGCTGTTATTATCGCTCACCGTTTATCTACGATACGTGAAGCAGATCAAATCTTTGTTTTAGATCATGGTGAAATAATTGAACAGGGTAATCATGAACAATTAATGAGTTATCAAGGAGAATACTATTCTCTAGTAAAAGCACAATTTACCATGAACACAGCGAGTTAATGGAGTTGTCCCCCAACCTAAGATGGGGGCTTTTTCCTTTTAGTCCTTTGTGCTAAAATAGTAAAATACTTCAACAGTATTCGGAGGAACCTTTTTATGAAAAAAGAATTTGCTGTCATTGGACTCGGTCGTTTTGGAGGAAGTATTTGCCGTGCGCTTGCTGAAGAGGGTATGGAGGTTATGGCTATTGATAATAGTGAAGATCGAGTGAATGAGTTTTCGATGATTGCTTCTCATGCCGTAGTAGGAGATTCGACTGATGAGTCAGTTCTAAAAAGTCTTGGTATACGTAATTTTGACCACGTGATCGTTGCCATTGGGGATGATATACAAGCGAGTATTTTAACTACGCTTATTTTAAAAGAGCTTGGTGTAAACAATATTACGGTAAAAGCACAAAATGATTATCACGAGAAGGTACTTAGAAAAATTGGTGCAGACCATGTGGTTCATCCTGAGAGAGACATGGGGAAAAGAATTGCTCATAATATCATATCAAACAGTGTGTTAGATTATCTTGAGCTCTCAGATGAGCATAGTATAGTCGAGATTGTTGCAAGTGACCGTCTAGTAGGGAACACTATTATCGATTTGGATATTCGTGCGAAATACGGTATTAACATTGTTGCTATTAAGCGAGGAAATAATATCATTGTATCACCACAAGCAAATGAACCTATTGCAGCAAATGACGTCTTAATCGTTATTGGTGCAGATGTAGACATCAATCGTTTTGAAAAGAAAGTCATCCAATAATGCAAAGAAAAGCCACTCTTTTTTAGAGTGGCTTTAAGTTTTACTTATGAGGTAAAGAAGTTTGTACTTTGGAAATTGTCCAGCTCCAGCGCCCAGCAACTAGTGTACTTCGATCATCTCCCTACGATAAGTCAACATCGAATCGCTATCGCTCTCCGTGTTTCCTTTATCTCAGTCGAAGCTCTCCAGTCCATACGTTGCTAAACGGTCGCTTCCGCCTTTCTATACCTCCATAATGATCGGTAGGATCATTGGACGACGCTTTGTTTTTTCATATAGGAAAGGAGATAAAGTGTCGGTAATTTCATTTTTAATTTCCGACCATTGTGTTGTCTTTCTTTCCATCACTTTATTTAAGTGCTTAGAAATTAGCGATTGAGCATCGTTAATCAGGTCACCGGACTCTCTCATATACACAAACCCGCGAGAGATGATATCAGGACCAGCAGCAATTTTAAAGTCCTTCATATTAATACTTACTACAACAACGACTAGTCCTTCTTCAGAGAGGATACGACGGTCTCTTAAAACGATATTACCGATGTCGCCGATTCCGCTTCCATCGATATAAACATTTCCAGATGGAATCTTTCCAGCAACTTGTGCAGTATCTTCACTTAAAGCCAGAACCTCACCATTATCCATAATAAAGCAGTTTTCTTCTTCTACTCCACAATCCACTGCTAGTTTAGCGTGCATTTTTTGCATGCGATATTCCCCGTGGATAGGCATGAAGAACTTAGGCTTAATCAGTCGTAGCATAAGCTTTTGTTCCTGTTGTCCACCGTGACCAGAAGTGTGAATATCATTTAATGATCCATGAATAACATCTGCTCCCGCGCGGAACAGCATGTTGATCGTACGACTTACACTAACCGTGTTTCCTGGAATTGGTGAAGATGAGAATACAACAGTGTCTCCAGGATTGATTTGAATTTGACGATGAGTTCCATTGGCAATTCGTGAAAGAGCTGCCATAGGCTCGCCTTGACTTCCTGTACAAAGAATCGTTAATTGATTAGCTGGAATCCGATTAATTTGTTGTGGCTCAATAAATGTATCTTTCGGTGCACGAATATAACCTAATTCTTGTCCAATGCGAATAGCTGCTTCCATACTTCTACCGAATACAGCAATTTTTCTACCGTGTGCTACAGCAGCTTCTGTTACTTGTTGAAGGCGGTGGATATTAGATGCAAAGGTAGCAAAAATAACGCGCCCTTCTACCTTTCTAAAAATATCCTGGATGCTTTCACCAACGCGTCGTTCTGACATAGTGAAATCAGGGACTTCACTGTTTGTACTATCGGACAACAAACAAAGCACGCCATCTTTACCGATTTCCGCCATTTTTGTTAAATTAGCAGGTTCCCCGACTGGAGTGAAATCGAATTTAAAATCTCCAGTGTGGACGATTTGTCCAGGAGGTGTTTTCACTACTATTCCATATGAATCCGGAATACTATGGGTAGTTCGAAAGAAAGTAACCGATGTTTTTCTGAACTTGATGATGTCATCTTCTTTAATCTCGATTAATTTAGCCGTGCGAAGTAATCCGTGTTCTTCAAGCTTATTTTTAATTAAGCCAAGTGCAAGTTTTCCGCCGTAAATAGGAATATTTACTTCTCTTAATAAATAAGGGATTCCACCAATATGATCCTCATGTCCATGTGTAACAAAAAGGCCTTTAATTTTGTCCACATTTTTCACTAGGTAAGTGTAATCAGGAATAACGTAGTCAATTCCAAGTAGCTCGTCCTCTGGAAACTTAATACCGGCATCAATCAAGATAATTTCATCTTGGAATTGAACTGCATACGTATTCTTACCGATTTCCCCAAGGCCGCCAAGGGCGAACACGGCCGTTTGATCATTCTTAACAAATTTCATAAATTAATCAATCTCCAATACTTTAAAATCTTCATTTAGTTGTTCATACTCTAAGAATGCACCCGTTACTGGTGTAACAAACTCGATATTGTATGGTTGGTCTGCCAATTTTGTACGGACTTCTCGTTCTGAATCCGCTTTAACATAAACGGTTTTTGTCTTTTCTCTTACAGGTACCTGTGATTTGTCTTGTTGAAAATAAACTTTAAAAATCATAAAAAATCTCTCCTTATTCCGATAGTAACTTTTTCTATTATATCTAAAAATAACATGTATTTCATGTTTTTTCTCGTTTAATAGTAGGATTATGTAGAATTAACCATTATTTTACATTATTGCAAAAGAATATGTAGTAGCAATGATTAACTTTACAATAAAGAAGTAGCCCTTCGCAAGTTTAGAAGGGCTTTCTCTTAGAAAAAATATATAGTATAAGAGCTGGCTTGGGGAAGCCCCAAGCCAGGAAGGTAAAAAATTATGCAATTGTTTTTTTACGTAATAATTCGTTCCACTGCCTAACAAGCTTTTTTCTAAGCTTCTTTAACATGGTGGATCATCTCCTTACAAATAATATTCAAACGATCCTTGTCCAAAGTAAAGAAAATTTGTCCCGGAAGCATTTCTTCTACTTATATTATATGATGTTTTAACAATTTTTCTCGTGGATAAAGTTGGTATTTTAGTGAATTCATAAAAAAACTGCTGGTAGTTTTACCAGCAGCCATAATTATCTTTCTACGGCAATTGAATGGTCAGGTACGTAATATGGGTCTTTTTTGTTGATATGATCATAAAACAGCACTCCGTTAAGGTGGTCAATTTCATGCTGAAAAACAATTGCCATAATCCCTTTTAAACGAAGTTTAACTTCTTTTCCTTGTAGATCAAATGCCTTAACAGTAATTTTTGAATATCTTGGCACAAACCCGGGGAATGCTTCATCTACAGAGAGACATCCCTCGCCAGAGGTAAGGTAGGCTTTTTCTACGGAATGGCTAATAATTTTTGGGTTAAATAATGTATAGCTATGGAGTTGGTCTTTTTCATCTTTTGCATGAATTGCGATCATTCTTTTCGAAACGTTAATCTGTGGTGCTGCAATGCCAATTCCAGCTCGTAACTGATACTTCATTGCGGTTTCTGGATTTTGGCTATTTACTAAATATTCATGCATACTTGTTAACAGTTCAATATCTTCTTGAGAGGGAGGCATGGAAACTTCCTCGGCTACTTTACGTAAGGTTGGATGTCCATCCCGTATGATATCATCCGTTGTTATCATAAATACACGCTCCTAAGTTACAAGACTTTCACTCGTCCGTTGTTTATCGATAATAGTCTATCAAAGTTTGGATCAAAAGTTAATCATCCTTTCCGGATTTTGCTTATTTAATACATATTTATGTATGTTTAGAAATATGATGTAACAAAACGGACAAGCCTAGCCAATTTTTAAAATAAAAGCATTGTAATAGTATTGTCATTCATCCCACTACTAGATATAGTTAAATTGTTATAGGAGGGCTAAATTGTGCGTAAAAATCAACTTTTATTAGGTATCATTTGTTTTGTCATGTTTTTGTCAGGCTGTAGTCCTTTTCAATCAACTCCCGAACAAATTCACGAAGTATTAGAAGATGTGGTAGAAAAAGAAGCCTTGTTTGAAGAACAGCAGGAACCGTTAGTGCAGTTAGAAAAGGACGAGCAACAATTATATGAAGAGATAATGGCACTTGGAACAAAGAATCTTGATGATATTGTAAAAAAGTCTGATGAAGCTATAGAAATAGTAGATAAAAGACAAGTTCACATGGAAAATGAACAAAAAAGCCTAGAGAACTCAGAAGAAGAATTTAAACGAGTGAAACCTTTAATTGAGAAAATTGATGAGAAGCAAGTAAAAAATAAAGCAGACGAATTATATTCCGTAATGACTGAAAGATATCGTACCCATGATGAGCTTTATAAAGCATATACGCAAGGCCTCGAGCAGGACAAAAATCTGTATAATATGCTAAAAGCAGAGGAAAGGTCTTTAGGAGAACTTGAGGAACAAATAGTTAAAATAAATCAAATATACGAACAAGTTATTGCAGCCAACGAAAAATTTAATGAGCTAACGAAGGAATATAATGATACAAAGCATGCCTTTTATGAACTATCAGGACTAGAAATAGAAGAGTCGACCAAATAAGGTCGGCTTTTTTGATTTATAACAGGATGTTTAATAGGGAGATGTTATATAGTACAGATGAGATTATCGATTGATACAGAAAGGGATTATGATTAAAATAATAATTACTATGAATATATTTAAAAACTTACAGATTTAATATTTGACGCAGGTATTTTTAATGATGTAAACTAAGAAACGAATCAATTTATTGTATCAATTTTGTTGCAAAATTTAGTGATACAGAATATCATAAGCATTGAATCTACAATTTCTGTTTTTTTAAACGAGATTTGTGGGAAACTACTTAATAAATAATAGCTTCTCTCTGTTTAAAACAGGTCAAATCTGAATGATGATTATTTCTAAGAAGATTTGATTTTGGGTATCCTAATTTTTGTGCGTATTTTAAGCTTTTATTATTATTTTTCTACCAAAGAAAGGATTGGTGACTCCGATGGCTTCTAAAACGAAGAATCAAGGGTTCGATGCAACGAAGCAACTCGAGCAAATCTCTGAGCAGTTTCAAACTATTCAAGTGTTAAACGAAGAAGGGGAAGTAGTTAATGAAGCTGCAATGCCAGATCTAACTGATGAGCAGCTACAAGAATTAATGAGCCGCATGGTGTACACAAGAATTCTTGATCAGCGTTCTATTTCTTTAAATAGACAAGGTCGTTTAGGATTTTATGCTCCAACTGCAGGGCAAGAAGCATCACAACTTGCTTCACAATTTGCGTTAGAAAAGGAAGATTTCATCCTTCCAGGTTATCGTGATGTTCCTCAAATGATTTGGCACGGACTTCCATTATATCAAGCATTCTTATTCTCACGTGGACACTTCCACGGAAATCAAATTCCAGAAGGTGTAAATGTAATTTCTCCACAAATCATTATCGGTGCACAAATCATCCAAGCTGCTGGAGTAGCTTTAGGGATGAAAAAGCGTGGAGCTAAATCTGTTGCGATTACTTACACAGGTGACGGTGGAGCTTCTCAAGGTGATTTCTATGAAGGAATCAACTTTGCAGGTGCATTCAAAGCGCCAGCTATCTTCGTCGTTCAAAATAACCGCTTTGCTATTTCTACACCAGTTGAAAAGCAATCAGCAGCAAAGACAATTGCCCAAAAGGCAGTAGCAGCTGGTATCCCTGGAGTTCAAGTAGACGGTATGGATCCTCTTGCTGTTTATTCTGCAGTAAAAGAAGCTCGTGAAAGAGCAATTAACGGTGAAGGTCCAACACTTATCGAAACGCTAACATATCGTTACGGTCCACACACAATGGCAGGAGACGATCCAACAAGATATCGTACTTCTGATTTAGATAATGAGTGGGAGAAAAAGGATCCACTAGTACGCTTCCGTAAGTTCCTTGAGAAAAAAGGAATCTGGAACGAAGAAAAAGAAAACGAAGTAATCGAAAGAGCAAAAGAAGATATTAAAGAAGCAATCAAAAAGGCAGACGAGGCACCTAAACAGAAGGTTACAGACCTAATGGAAAATATGTACGAGCAAATGCCTAAGAACCTTGAAGAACAATACGCTATTTATAAAGAAAAGGAGTCGAAGTAAGCCATGGCGCAAATGACATTGATTCAAGCAATCACGGATGCGTTACGTATTGAATTGCGCAATGATCCGAACGTGTTACTATTCGGTGAAGACGTAGGAAATAACGGAGGAGTATTCCGTGCAACTGAGGGTCTTCAAAAGGAATTCGGAGAAGAGCGCGTATTCGATACACCACTTGCTGAATCTGGAATCGGTGGTTTAGCAATCGGTCTTGGTTTACAAGGTTTCCGTCCAGTAATGGAAATCCAATTCTTCGGTTTCGTGTATGAAGTTATTGACTCAATTTCTGGTCAAATGGCTCGTATGCGTTATCGTTCAGGTGGACGTTACAATTCTCCAGTTACGATCCGTTCTCCATTTGGAGGTGGCGTTCATACACCTGAACTGCATGCTGATAGTTTAGAGGGTTTAATGACACAACAACCAGGATTAAAAGTTGTTATTCCATCTACTCCTTATGATGCAAAAGGTTTATTATTATCAGCTATTCGTGATAACGATCCAGTTATTTTCCTTGAACATATGAAGCTATACCGTTCATTCCGTCAAGAGGTTCCTGAAGAGGAGTACACAATTCCGTTAGGAAAAGCTGATGTGAAGCGTGAAGGTAAAGACTTATCTATTATTACTTACGGAGCAATGGTACACGAATCACTAAAAGCTGCTGAAGAACTTGAAAAAGAAGGTTTCTCAGTTGAAGTAGTTGACTTACGTACACTTGCACCATTAGATATTGACGCTATCGTAGCATCTGTAGAGAAAACTGGACGTGCAATTGTTGTTCAGGAAGCACAGAAGCAAGCGGGAATTGCTGCTCAAGTGGTTGCTGAAATTAACGATCGTGCAATTCTTAGCTTAGAAGCTCCTGTATTACGTGTAGCAGGTCCTGATACTGTGTACCCATTCTCTCAAGCGGAAACAGTATGGTTACCTAACTACAAAGATGTAATTGAAACAGCGAAGAAAGTTTTAAGCTTCTAAAATTATTAATAAAAGAGGGGAATGGGTCACCATTTTCCCTTTCCTTATTTGAAAAGTTCTGAATAAGCTCGTATCTATAGGAGGGTGAATACATGTCATTCCAATTTAAATTACCTGACATCGGTGAAGGTATCCATGAAGGTGAAATCGTTAAGTGGTTTGTAAAAGCTGGCGATAAAGTTCAAGAAGATGATGTACTTTGTGAAGTGCAAAACGATAAAGCAGTTGTAGAAATTCCATCACCAGTTGCTGGTACAGTTGAAGAAGTTCTTGTAGGTGAAGGAACAGTTGCAACAGTAGGTCAAGTTCTTATTACATTTGATGCTCCTGGATATGAAAACCTTAAATTTAAAGGTGACGATCACGAAGAGGAAGCACCAAAACAAGAAGAGCAAGCTCCTGTTGCAGAAGCTAGCACAACTAACAACGGTGTAGCAGAAACTCAAGCCTCTGTTGACCCTAATCGTCGTGTGGTTGCAATGCCTTCAGTTAGAAAATATGCTCGTGAAAAAGGTGTAAATATTACTTTAGTTGCTGGTTCTGGTAAGAACGGTCGCGTACTAAAAGAAGATATTGAAGCATTCTTAAATGGTGGTGCAGCTCCAGCTTCAGTAGAAACTGCACCAGCAGCAGCTACTGAAGTTGCTACTGAAACGGCTCAAGAAACAGCTAAACCAGCACCAATACCAATTCCACAAGGTCAATATCCAGAAACTCGTGAGAAGATGAGTGGAATTCGTAAAGCAATCGCAAAAGCTATGGTTAACTCTAAACATACAGCTCCACACGTTACATTAATGGATGAAATTGATGTAGCGAAACTTGTTGCACACCGTAAGAAGTATAAAGATGTGGCAGCAAATAAAGGAATTAAATTAACATTCTTACCTTATGTAGTTAAAGCATTAACAAGTGCATTACGTGAATTCCCTGCTTTAAACACATCCATTGATGATGCTACTAGCGAGATTGTTCACAAGCATTACTACAATATTGGTATCGCTGCAGATACTGAAAAGGGATTATTAGTTCCTGTAGTAAAAGATGCAGATCGTAAGTCGATCTTCACAATTTCAAATGATATTAATGAGCTGGCAGGAAAAGCACGTGACGGTAAGCTTGCTCCTGATGAAATGAAAGGTGCTTCTTGCACAATCACTAACATCGGTTCTGCTGGTGGTCAATGGTTTACTCCTGTAATTAACCATCCTGAGGTAGCAATTTTAGGAATTGGTCGTATTGCAGAAAAGGCAATCGTTGTAAATGGCGAGATTGTTGCTGCACCAGTATTAGCATTATCTTTAAGCTTTGACCATCGTATGATTGATGGAGCAACAGCTCAGCACGCACTTAACCATATTAAGCGCTTGTTGAACGATCCAGAACTATTGTTAATGGAGGCGTAAAAAAATGGTAGTTGGAGATTTCCCAATTGAAACAGATACACTTGTCGTTGGTGCTGGACCTGGTGGTTATGTAGCTGCTATTCGTGCTGCACAATTAGGACAAAAAGTAACAATCGTAGAAAAAGGAACTCTTGGTGGAGTTTGTTTAAATGTTGGTTGTATTCCTTCAAAAGCATTGATTGCTGCTGGTCACCGTTATGAAACAGCAAAGCATTCTGATGCTATTGGAATTACAGCTGAAAACGTAAAAGTTGATTTCTCAAAAGTTCAAGCTTGGAAAGCTGGAGTTGTTAAGAAGCTAACTGGCGGTGTAGAAGGACTTTTAAAAGGTAATAAAGTTGAAATCGTTCGTGGAGAAGCTTACTTCGTTGATAACACAACTGTACGTGTGATGGATGAGAACTCTGCACAAACATATAAGTTCAAAAATGCAATTATCGCTACTGGTTCACGTCCAATTGAATTAACACAATTCAAATATACGAAGCGTGTTCTTGATTCAACGGGAGCACTTGCATTAGATGAAATTCCTAACCATATCGTTGTTATTGGTGGAGGATATATCGGAACTGAGCTTGGTGGTGCATACGCTAACTTCGGTACAAAGGTTACAATCTTAGAAGGCTCTGACGAAATTCTAAACGGTTTCGAAAAGCAAATGTCTGCTATTGTAAAACGTAACTTGAAGAAAAAGGGTGCTGAAATCATTACAAAGGCACTTGCAAAGGGCGTACAAGAAACAGAAACTGGCGTAACAGTCACTTATGAAGTAAAGGGAGAAGAGCAATCTGTTGAAGCGGACTATGTGTTCGTAATGGTTGGTCGTCGTCCTAACACTGACGAGCTAGGTTTAGAGCAAGCTGGTGTTGAACTAGGAGAAAGAGGAATCGTAAAAATCGATAAGCAATGTCGTACAAACGTAAGCAATATTTATGCGATCGGTGATGTGGTAGAGGGTCCTCCATTGGCTCATAAAGCATCATACGAAGGTAAAATTGCTGCTGAGGCGATTGCTGGACACACATCTGAAATTGATTATTTAGCTATTCCTGCAGTGGTATTCTCTGATCCTGAGTTAGCTTCAGTAGGTTATACTGAAAAGCAAGCAAAAGATGAAGGAATCGATATAATTGCTGCTAAATTCCCATTCGCTGCAAACGGTCGTGCACTTGCATTAGACGCTGCAGAAGGCTTCTTAAAGCTTGTAACTCGTAAGGAAGATGGATTAGTTATCGGAGCACAAATCGCTGGACCTAGCGCATCTGATATGATTGCTGAATTAGGCCTAGCTATTGAAGCAGGAATGACAGCAGAAGACTTAGCAATGACGATCCACGCTCATCCAACATTAGGTGAGATTACGATGGAAGCTGCTGAAGTTGCACTTGGAAATCCAATTCATATTGTAAAATAACAAATAGACCTGCTTCCTTTTGGATGCAGGTCTTATTTTTCATCCAGAACTTTTGCTATGGGCTGGACAATTTCTTCTACAGATTCTTCTCCGTTCACTGTAGCTACAATTTCATTATTATAAACTACGATAATGGCTGGATTTTCTTTTATGGTAAAAAAGTCAAGATACTCTTCAGAACGATTTGGATTAATCGTCTTCATGTTTTTAACGGCCTCGGGATAAGTCTTTTTTAATTCTATTAACGCATCATAATAGGCTGCCTCAAATTGATACTCGGATTCATCAGAAAGAAAAATTAGTTGTTTGACATCTTTATCAAAGGGTAAAACATCATTAGATTTTGAACGATCACAGGAGACGATAATCAGTAAGAGCATAATCACTATAAGCGTAGATAACCCTTTCAATATATCGCCTCCATTTTCTTTTTGTAATTTTCGAACATATTTTACCATAGAGTTGGGGAATTTTATTCGATGTCATCTATTTGTTACAGAAATGAAAAATAGAATTAGAAGTTTAAACATAAAATAAAATAGGACAAGTGAGGATAGAAGAATAGAGTCGGTGGTGAACAGTATGAAGGTTTATATAGTAATTATCATACAATTAATGATATGGAGTGGATACACTCTTACTGAATGGCTTTCAAAGCATGATCAACTAATCTATAATATCTTAATGTTTTTTGTCTTTTTCTATTTAGCTATTTCAACTGGAAACCATATTATTCGTTCACCTAAAAAGACAATGATTGTAACAATGATTAGCTTAATGCTTTATAGTTCTTTTCATTTGACCATGACATTTTTTATCTATTAAAGATACAAAGTATTGTTAAACAGTGTTAGTGGATTTCCGTTGCGGATGGACGCTTTCCGCGGGCGGGGCCGAGCCGCTTCCCTCGCTGCGTTCAGTCCAGGGTCTCGACTGTCCCGCTTTTCCCGCAGGAGTTGCCACCCTCCACTCCAATCAACTAAAATTAGCTTATTACATCTTTAAAATATACAAACAACACTTTAAAGTACAACAACCCTGCAAGTGGCTACTATGTAAAGATTGAAAGAAGCAGACAGTTTTGGTATTCGATCCATGCTTACACGGATGTAAAAGTTACCCATGACATTTAACTGTTACAACCACTTGTTGCCTTAAGAGGCAGAGCACCTGCGTAACACGTATGAAATTAGACTAATATATTCCAAAAGCCAATAAACAATTGAACGTGTCTTTGTTTATGCGAAGGGAAAATATGATATGGGATGAACAACCTTACGAGGTTTAAAAATGTTCATGCAGGCGATGCTTACTTTTGCTGCTATGAAATTAAAAAAACTGGCAACTTGGACTTGGCAAGTTGCTTCTCAAAAACTAGTAATGCTTATTGTACAAGTGTTTCCTAGTCAATCTATAACAGCTAAACTGCTGATTGGAGCGGAAGGTGCTTGACTCCTGGGGGATCAGCGGGACAGGTACAGGTGAGACCCCGCAGGAGCTTTCGCGACGAGGAGGCTCAACGCCCGGAAAGCAAGCACCTGGAGCGGAAATCAGCCTTTTTCCACCACACCATATAAAAAATGACAAAAGGCAACGAGAGTCGTTTCCTTTTGTCGACAATTTGAAGCAAGTGGCTAATAGGTTAGCCTCTTGCTTTAATATTTCTTATTTTCTTGGGTAGTAGTACATGATTCGACCATTAAACAAATGAAGTTCTGCTTGAAGCTTTTTAGCTACAAATTTACAAAACTCATTTGCTTTTCCTTTATCACCAAAAGTAGACGATTCTGGGAGTGTAACTTGAATATATGTTTGTTTGTTCTCATTTCCATCCGTATCTACAATGGTTTCTTGGTCTACCCCTAATAAAATTGCATGATACCTGTCCTGATTGGAATACAAATAAAACCAAGTTCCTTTTCCTGATGGCTCTTCCTTTATTTCATAAGGGAAGGCTGATGCCTCGTACTGCCAATCAAGTTGCTTTCCCGTCTTTGAAGTTATGTCCTTATAATAGTGAAAAAGCTCCTTTATTTCATCTGTGGTAACGTTTTCTTTTATTGATGCTGGCACGAGCTTTATGTATGCGTTAGTAGCCACCATAATCCCCCCATTATTTGTACGAAAATATACATATTTCTTTGCTCATCTTCATTCTAGCATTGTATAAAATTAAAGTACAACAAGATATCATGTTAAGTTGTGGTTGCTTTTCTTTGGGTCTGTAAGATATAATAAAATTCTAAATATTAAGAAAATATAGGAGGTGGCAATAATGGATTTTTTTGACAAGCTATATGATGAGCACGAAAAGGTCAGAGTTCGATTTGTCGGTTTTGCTACAGAACAAACGCGCTATGACTTTGGAATTGTTTACACAGATATGTTTTTTGGTAAGCCTCTCGTAATTTGTATGCAAACTGGCCGCTCAACACTCCTCGACCCTAAAGACCTCGATGATATCGAATACATTCAGTCAGCATTTAGAATAAAAGATCTCCAACAAGCGAAAGATTTAGTTGAATTCTTTTCAGAAGCTTTACCAGAAACACCTTTTCAAACACAATATGAATAAAATGGACTTTGTACAGACCAAATAGGTCTGTAATTTTTTTTGTTTATATATTAAACATAAAATTTTAATGTGTTATACAATTTAAGGTTGATAAATTAATAGTGTTATATTATTATGGATATAAGGATATTAAAGCGTTTTCAATACTTGTGATTAAATACGAATAAAGGGGAATGGGAAAATGGGAACTATCGTATGTCAAGCTTGTAATTCAACGATTGATCATTTTGAGGATGAAAAAGTTACCGTTCTTTATGCGAAGTCACATTGTAGAGATTGCTGTCAAACTCATGGGGAAGAAGAGAAGTAAATTATATGTAATAACACATATGAATATGTGATTGTAAATAAAGAGCGAGGGGATATCCCACGCTCTCTTTTCTTATTTTATAGCCTTCTGTTCCTTAATTACTCGTAAATATCGTAGGTCAAAATCTTCTGGACCTTGTACAGGAAGACCGACTTCCATATTTTTTCGGATATATGTTAAGTTATCCTCGGTTATGATCTCTCCTGGAATAAAAATCGGAATACCAGGTGGGTAGACCATGATGAATTCGGCGATAATTCTTCCTTCCGATTCATCAAAAGGCACAAGCTCTGTTTTTGCGTAAAAAGCATCACGTGGTGTCAATGCTAATAACGGTATATCTGGTAATAGTACTTCTGCTTTAACCATATCATTATTCTTAATTGGTTGAGATGCCAGCTCTCTTAATGCATTTATCAAAAAATCTGCTTCTCTTTTGGTGTCACCTGGTGTTATGATACAGAGAATATTGTATAAGTCAGACATTTCCACTTCTATATTGTGGTTTTCACGAAGCCATTTTTCAACATCAAATCCAGATAACCCGAGCTCTTTAACAGAAATAATTAGCTTTGTAGGGTCGTAATCATACACCGCATCCAATTGAAGGATTTCTTCTCCAACGCAAAGAAGATGCTGGGTCGTATTTACTTCTCGACGAATATATTGAGCCAACTCAATTGTTTGACTGATCAACTCTTTGCCTTCGGTAGCAAGTCTTTTACGTGCTACGTCTAGGGATGCTAGCAATAAGTAGGAAGTTGAAGTGGTCGTCAGCATACTTAATATGGATTGCACGCGTTTTGGATTAATAAGATTTCCTTTAATATTTAGAATTGAGCTCTGTGTCATGGAGCCTCCGAGCTTATGGACACTCGTCGCAGCCATATCTGCACCAGCCTGCATAGCTGATAAAGGAAGGTCATCATGGAAGTGGATATGTACCCCATGGGCTTCATCCACTAGGACTGGTACATTGTAAGAATGAGCAATTTCAACAATTTTCCTTAGATCTGCAGACATTCCAAAGTATGTTGGGTTAATAACCAAAACACCTTTAGCATCGGGATGCTGTTCTAGTGCACGTGCAACCGAATCTGTCGTAATACCATGTGAGATCCCTAACTTCTCATCAATGGCTGGATGGATAAAAATTGGTGTTGCACCAGAGAAAACAATCGCTGACATAACTGATTTATGAACGTTTCTAGGTACAATAATTTTATCTCCAGGTCCACAAACCGTCATGACCATTGTCATAATAGCTCCGCTTGTACCTTGAACGGAGAAGAATGTTTGATCCGCATCAAAAGCCTCAGCAGCGAGGTCCTGTGCTTGCTTAATCATTCCTTTTGGTTGATGAAGGTCGTCTAGTGGACCAATATTAATCAGGTCAATTGACAACGCATTATCACCTATAAAATTTCTAAATTCCGGATCAATCCCTGTTCCTTTTTTATGACCAGGAATATGGAATTGAACTGGATCCTTTTTTGCATGCTCTATAAGTCCGCTAAATAACGGTGTTTCGTATTGAGACAACGTATTTCCACACCTCTTTAATTAATAGTTAGGTTATATCACCCATAAAACAAGTGAAATTATAGCATTATTCACTTTCGTTGCATAGAAAAACCTATTCCTATTTCATTATTATGTCAGATTGCTATGTAACTTATTTTTAGGGTACACTTTAAGAGAAATTAAATGTAACGGAGTGAATGTATTTTGGAATATCAATACCCGATTGACCATACATGGTCAACTGATGAAATTATCGATGTCATTAAGTTTTTTGAGTTCGTTGAGGCTGCTTATGAAAAAGGAGTAAGTCGTGACGAATTTATGAAATCGTACCGTAGATTCAAGGAAATTGTTCCGAGTAAATCAGAAGAAAAAAAGATATGTGATGAATTTGCCGAGTCCAGTGGATATTCCACGTACTTAACTGTAAAAAAAGCAAAAGAAGGTAATTTAGAAAAAATAAAAATGAAATAAGCAAAGGGAGCCATCGGGAAGAGATCATCTCATTCGTGGCTCCCTTTTTAATAAAACTTGCCCATTTTTTCTGAAAACTGTTTACGCTAATTTATACAGGGGTAATAATGTCTTAAAGACATCTTCAACTTCTTTTAGGAAATCGTTAGCAGACATGTTAATCGCATCTTTTTTCTCTATATGGATACCACATAATATTTCTGCCTTTTTTACCGTTTGTAATCGCTCGAACATAAGTCGGAGGTCTTCTTTTTTAAGTTGCTGATGTGTTGTAGCACCTGGCTTCATATGGTCCTCAGACCAAACGAAATGCTTTGGTGTATTTTTGTAAATGGAAGATAGTTTTTTCTCTAATGTCTTTCCGAAATCAGCTTTATGTGGCGCTTCATAAATCATGGCAAACCAAACAAAAACATGAGATTCCCAAAGACCAATTTGAAAATGTGGAAGCATTTTATATCCTCTTGAACTACTTGAAAAGGCTACCCACGTATCTTTAGGAGGATTAATCGTTCTCCTTGCATGCTTTGCTACATGAGGGAACATTTCATTTGCAGTTAAAGCCGATAAAGTAGGAGAAAAATGTTCTCCAAGTGCTTCAAGTTTTGGTCTAATTGTTGTTTTTAAAGCATCCATTCTTGCATCCAAACCATCTATTGTAAAAACTTCAAAGTCCTCTTCAGTAAATCCAGTAAATTGCATTGTTTTTCCTCCCATAAATAAATCTCTCTGTAGATAATTGTAGCATATGGTAGAAAGAACGAGAAATATGTTGACTTTTGTATGAAAAATAAAAATTGTTAGGCAAAAGCGCAAATTAGTTGCATCAAAAGGATTTTGTTCATATTATAATAGTAAAAATTATCTGAAAATTATCATTATAAAAAGGGGTGTATTACTATGAAACAGCTGATTGGCTCAGCGAAAAAGAATAACGCAGAAAGAGAAAGAACGGCTGTTCTACGTTTGGAAATGGATTATGAACTTGCTACATTATTTGAAGCTATGACGGAGAAAAATGAAAAGAAGAAAACACAAGTGAAAGAAAAACTAGAAAGAATCAGAATGGAACTGGTAAAGTTAAAGGCATTGTAATTTTGTAAGGACGGTATAGATGGATGGATTTTAAAAAAATACAAAGGGAATCATAAAGGCGAACATTAAGTGCATACTTATGATCGCCTATTTTATTTCCCACATTCGTATCAGTTGTTTGTTGATTGTAATTGTTTTACTCTATAAGAATAAAGATATTTACATAGGAAAGAGATGATATATATGGATATTAATGCAGTGGACATATTTGCAAAACAATTGGTTAAAGAAGCTGGTGAACTCATTAAAAAATCGTTCTCTAAAGTATTAAACATTGAAACCAAATCACATGCCAATGATCTCGTTACGAATATGGATAAGGAGATTGAAGAATATTTCATACATAAGCTAAAAAGCCATTTTCCAGACCATCGCGTATTAGGAGAAGAGGGAGTAGGGAGTAATCCTAAAGAACTGTCTGGAGTAGTTTGGATCATTGATCCTATTGATGGTACGATGAATTTTATTCATCAACAAAGAAACTTTGCTATATCGGTTGGTATTTATGAAGATGGTGTTGGTATGATCGGCCTCATTTATGATGTTGTCCATGACGAATTGTATCATGCTAAGAAGGGGGAAGGTGTGTACATAAATGATAAACCACTTTCTCCCCTTTCACCTGTGAAGGTAGAGGAGGCAGTCATCGGGATAAATAGTACGTGGGTCACTCAGAACCGAAGAATTGATAGCAGTATTCTGTCTCCACTTCTCAAAGCGGTGAGAGGAACGAGATCATACGGTTCAGCAGCGCTAGAGATGGCTTATGTGGCTGCTGGGAGACTGGATTCATATATAACTCTTCGGTTATCTCCATGGGATTTTGCAGCAGGAATTATATTAGTGGAAGAGGTTGGAGGAAAGTGTACAACTTTAAAGGGAGAGAAGCTTAATTTGCTCGGAGAAAATTCTGTGTTTATTGCGAATGCCAGTTTTCATGAAGCAGTGCTAAAGGATTTTTTACAAAATGGAAACTGGTAACATTCATTACCGAAAAATGCTTGAATCGGATGGTGCATTATTACACGCTTTTACAAAGTTTGATTCCCTATGGAAATCGATTGAAATGGAACATTTGACAGCTAAAGAATATATGAACAAATATCTTTATGGAGAATGGAGAGTGTGGCAGAAAGATGAAAGAGATGTGGCGATCACTTATCATTTGGAGTTTGCGCCATCTAACAATAAGCCTTGGATTGGTACGGTAATAATAAACCCAAACGTGCGAAGGCAAGGTTTAGGTATAAGGGTAATACAACATTTAAAAGAGGAATTGCGAGAAAAAGGACATAAGGCGATTTTTGCTGGAGTACCAGTTGAAACTGATATGTGGATTCGATTTTTATCAGACTGTTATTTTGAACAGTTTAAGGTTGAAAAAGATGAACAAAATCAAATGTTTTTAATCATGGTTTCTCCGTTGCAATAAAAAAGGGTTGGCAAATGCCAACCCTTTTAAAGTTTTCCTTGTTCTCGCATTTTTTTCTTAGTCGTAAATCCAAATCCCATTACGATCACAAGTGCAGCTAACGAAGCAAGGATACCCCCTATACTACGATAACTAATAGCTATTCCTGTTCCCATCATACAGGCTGCTGAAGCAAAAGCAAAAAATAATAATGGCCACTTAATCGATTTCAAGATAAAACCTCCTTGAGCGAGGTATTAGAATGTATTTGTTTTGTGAAAAATAAAATGTATACGCTCCATTCATTATTTTACACAAAATATTACTAGGTTTCCACTTCGAATATGATATAATGTTTCAGTTATGACTAAAAAAGCTAAATAAAAGTTTATATAAAAAGTAGGAGTGAACATGTTGAACTTAAGAACAGACATTAGAAATATTGCGATTATTGCCCACGTTGACCATGGGAAAACAACACTGGTTGACCAATTATTAAAACAATCAGGAACGTTCCGTACAAATGAGCACGTGGAAGAGCGTGCGATGGATTCGAATGATTTAGAAAGAGAACGTGGTATTACGATCCTTGCTAAAAATACAGCAATCCAATATAAAGATACTCGAATCAATATCCTTGATACACCAGGACACGCTGACTTTGGTGGAGAAGTAGAACGTATCATGAAAATGGTTGATGGTGTACTACTTGTCGTTGATGCTTACGAAGGCTGTATGCCACAAACACGCTTTGTATTGAAAAAAGCATTAGAGCAAAATCTTACACCAATTGTAGTTGTTAACAAGATTGACCGTGATTTCGCTCGACCAGCTGAAGTTATTGACGAAGTAATTGATTTATTTATTGAATTAGAAGCTTCAGAAGAACAATTAGAATTCCCTGTTATTTACGCTTCAGCAATTAATGGAACAGCAAGTGTGACTCCTGATAAGCAGGATGAGAACATGGAATCTTTATATGAGGCAATTGTTGAAAATATTCCTGCTCCAGTTGACAACCGTGAGGAACCTCTTCAATTCCAGGTAGCACTATTAGATTACAATGACTATGTTGGAAGAATTGGTATCGGCCGTGTGTTCCGTGGGACGATGAAGGTTGGACAACAGGTAGCCCTTATGAAGCTTGATGGTTCAGTAAAGCAATTCCGCGTAACAAAAATCTTTGGTTTCTTCGGACTAAAGCGTCAGGAAATCCAAGAAGCTTTCGCAGGAGACCTGATCGCTGTTTCTGGTATGGAAGATATAAACGTTGGGGAAACGGTATGTCCAGTAGAGCACCAAGAGCCACTTCCTGTGTTACGAATTGACGAGCCAACACTTCAAATGACTTTCCTTGTTAATAATAGTCCATTTGCTGGAAAAGAAGGGAAATTCGTAACTGCTCGTAAAATTGAAGAAAGACTTCGTGCTCAACTTCAAACAGACGTGAGCTTACGTGTAGACAACACAGATTCACCTGATGCATGGGTTGTTTCTGGACGTGGGGAGCTTCACCTTTCTATTCTTATCGAGAACATGCGTCGTGAAGGCTATGAGCTTCAAGTATCAAAGCCTGAGGTTATCGTAAGAGACATTGATGGAGTCCGTTGTGAGCCTGTAGAACGTGTTCAAATTGACGTACCTGAGGAGCATACTGGTGCGATTATGGAATCAATGGGTGCTCGTAAAGGTGAAATGGTTGATATGGTTAATAATGGTAGTGGACAAGTGCGTTTAATATTCATGGTTCCTGCTAGAGGATTAATCGGTTATACAACTGAATTCTTAACATTAACTCGTGGTTACGGTATCATCAATCACAGCTTTGACAGCTACCAACCGATGGCACAAGGTCAAGTCGGTGGAAGACGCCAAGGGGTACTTGTTTCAATGGAATCAGGTAAAGCTTCTTCTTATGGTATTATGGGCGTTGAAGACCGTGGAACAATTTTTGTTGAGCCAGGTACTGAAATTTATGAAGGAATGATTGTTGGCGAGCATACTCGTGAAAATGACATTACGGTTAATATCACGAAGGTAAAGCAAGCGACAAATATTCGTTCTGCTAATAAAGATCAAACAACAACAATGAAAAAGCCAAGAATTATGACACTTGAGGAATCACTTGAATACCTAAATGAAGACGAGTATTGTGAAGTAACTCCTGAATCAATTCGTCTCCGCAAAAAGATTCTTGATAAGAACGAGAGAGAAAGAATCGCTAAAAAGAAAAAAATGGCGGAAATGAGCTAAGCTATTAAAGGAGAGGGGTAGCGTGGAAGGACTACAAGGGTTTTCACCTAGTCTTAGATTTTTTATCGAACTAACCGATGTAAAAACGGGTACATGGCTTCAGTTTGTGACATTAATTATTTTGACAGTAATTGTTTACAAATTAGGTTTTGCAAAGAAGCTGTCCATTTTAAAAAATGTTGTCATTTACACTTGTTTAGTTTTAGGCTGCTTTGTTTTGTTGATTTTCTCCTACGGCCTTCCAATTGTGGAGGGATTAGCTGTAGCGGCGCTCATTCTCATCATATATAAAATCCGCCTTCATCAAGAGAAGAAGCATACTCAAGTGGATGTAGAGGAGTAATCAAATGAAATCATTACAAGATACACTCTATAACTGGCTAACGATTAAAGTCGTAGTTGATGAACGTCCGGACGATACTGCTGCAGCGGATACAGAGAAAATGTTTTATGATATGCTTGTTGAAGATCAAGGTATACAAAATATTGAGGTTACCACTGATGCAGTTATGTATTACGTTCATTACGATATAGATGGGGAGAGAAAGTCAAACCGCTTCCCAAGAGAGCTCATTGAAGTCATGCTAAACCAGATCAATGAGTCACCAGAAAGATACGCAAATTATCCAGAATAAAAAATCCGCTCCGTTACTAAAAACGGGGCGGATTTTTTCGTGATGTCCAGTTTTTCGTTTACCAGTCATCCTCTTCATCCTTCGGTTTATATAGCCTAAAGTTTCCGGTTGCAATTCTTTCTTTTGTGCGAGTAGCAATTCTTTCTTCACATTCTTTACACATGAAGGTATGTATCGGACGATTTCGAAGTCGTTTTGCTTGAAAGGAGTCACCTGGTAAAGATTCAATTTTATCGCAAATTACACATTTTACTCTCATAATCGTACACCTCAAAATATTTATCTTCTTTCTGTATTGTATAGTAAAATTTTCTATATGGATAGGACCAGCGGTACAAAATAGGTTTCAAGGTTGAAACTACCATTAAGTAGTTATAAGATAGAAATATAAGGAGGGAATGGTATGCCTAACCAAGTTGAACAAAAATTAATTCAGCCGCTGTTTGATGCCTTGCAAAAAGAGCGTTTTGTAACTCTTTCAACAGTAGACTTTGAAACAGGGGGTCCGAATGTAAGTGCCATCTCTTGGATTTTAGCAAAGACAGATGAAAAAATCTATTTTGCTGTTGATAATCGCTCGAGAATTGTGCAAAACATTCAAAAAAACAATCAGGTCGTTGTAAACTTAATTGTGAATGAATCAACCTATTCAATTAGTGGAGAAGCAAGTGTTAAGATGGAAAAAATAAATGATGTACCACTAAAGCTTGCTTTAATAGAAATTTCCATTAAAGAAGTGCGTGACGTTATGTTCTATGGTTCAAAGATAACTGTTGAGCCAGAATACGATAAAACATATGATAAAGCGGCAGCAACACGTCTTGATAATCAAGTAATGGATGCAATGAGAAAAGCTTAGCCTTGGGCTAAGCTTTTGTTATTTTTTAATCCTTATAACCTTGTGACTCTTTCTCTTGTGCTTTATCTAACTCTTTTGTTTCTTCTTCATTCAGCTTGCGTTTTGATTTTTCGGTTGCTTTATTAGCATTTGGATCGACAATATCTGCTGGAACCTCTGGCATTAAACGTCCGGATATATCAGCTAATTCATTTACAATGCCTTGAATAGGCTCACCACTTTGTATGTCTTCTTGAATCTCTCTTAATCGCGCAGTCATATCTGGATCCGCGATAACCACTGCTCTTGCACCATGTGGATCATTCTTCAAACTTTCAGCAACTGTATATTTAATCGATCCTACTTGAGATCTGTCAATGTCTTCATTCACATCAATACCAATAATCGCATATCTTCCTAAAACAACAGCAGTCGCATCATTCACACTTGGAATGGAAGTCGCAAGATCAACCAGGTGTTTTGAAACCTCTTGACCAGTTTCACGGTCAATATTAGGTATGGTACTATTTTTGACATTTATGGTACGCGGTTCTTCGTTCTGGTTTGCTTTAGATGTCGTATTATCCTGACTTCCGCACGCGGAAAGAAACAAGCAGCATGCTAGTATAGCAAGGGTTTTCTTCATAAAGTCCACCTCCGAATAATGTTTGGTTACCGTTTATTGTGCAAAAATTCTTCTATCTTTATACAAGAAAACATATAGTTTACCAAAGCTCTTTTCTTAAGCAGAAATTTTGGCAAGGACATGTGGTTAATTCAAATTACTATAGAATTAAGAGGAGCAGGAGGCATCAGTTTGAGTAAAATTTACGTATTAGATACCAATGTCTTGTTACAAGACCCATATTCCATCTTTTCCTTTGAGGACAATGAGGTGGTAATACCAGCCGTAGTACTAGAGGAAGTGGATTCGAAAAAAAGATATATGGATGAAATTGGAAGAAACGCAAGACAAGTATCAAGGCTCATTGATAATTTAAGACAAACTGGAAAATTACATGAAAAAATTCCACTTGAAAATGGTGGAGTGATGAGAATTGAGTTGAATCATCGATCCTTTCATCAGCTCCAGGATATTTTTGTTGAGAAAACAAATGATAACAGAATACTTGCTGTAGCCAAAAATCTATCTTTAGAAGAAGAAACAAAAGAAAACGGCCGCTTAGTGATCTTGGTAAGTAAAGATGCATTAGTTCGAGTGAAGGCTGATGCAATCGGTTTGAATTCAGAGGATTTTTTAAGTGATCGAGTCATAGAAAATGATGCCATTTATACTGGCTATGCAGAGTTATTTGTAGCCGTTGATGTTTTAAATCAGTTTTACGAAAAGGGAGAAATTCCAATATCATTATTTTCTACGTATTCTTTTTATCCAAATCAGTTCTTAGTGCTTAAGGATGCAATGGGATCTTCTCAATCCGCACTTGGTATGGTCGATTCAAAGAGACAAAAGATTAAAAAGTTAGTGTTCGATCACGATCATATATGGGGAATTCGCTCAAGAAATGTTCAGCAGACTATGGCGATTGAGTTGCTTTTAAGAAAAGACCTTCCGCTTGTGACTTTAATCGGTAAGGCGGGAACAGGGAAGACACTTCTGGCTCTTGCTGCAGGGTTAATGCAAACGGAAGATTTCGGGGAATATAAGAAGTTATTAGTGGCTAGACCAATTGTTCCTGTAGGGAAGGATCTTGGATTTTTACCTGGTGAAAAGGAAGAAAAGCTACGGCCGTGGATGCAGCCAATCTATGACAATTTAGAATATCTATTTAATGTGAAAAAGCCTGGGGAGCTTGATGCAATCCTGGCGGGCATGGGGTCGATTGAAGTAGAGGCTCTTACTTATATAAGGGGAAGAAGTATACCTGAACAGTTCATTATTATTGATGAAGCTCAAAATTTAACAAAACATGAAGTAAAGACCATTCTTACGAGAGTTGGAGAAAAAAGTAAAATTGTGCTGATGGGTGACCCTGAGCAAATTGACCATCCGTATCTTGATGCGTATAACAATGGCCTTACATATGTAGTCGAGAGGTTTAAGGACCAATCGATATCCGGCCATGTGAAGTTATTTAAGGGAGAGAGATCTGGTCTTGCACAATTAGCAGCTGATCTTTTATAAGTAAAGTGATTTTTTTTACCCTTAAATGGCACAAGCATTAACAAGCTATCGAATAAAAGAAGGTTGGCCCTTCTTTTATTCGATAGCTACCGCACGGATATTTTTTATTGGCTGATGCTTATTAGAGCCATCTCCGTAAAAGGCATAGACGGGTCCATCTTCTGTTAATGGCTTACCTTCCTTTGAAAAACCCAAAATTAATTCTTGTCCTACTTCTAGTGGCATAGATACCTCGCCATCTGTGGTCACGAGTGTTAAGTTTTTTGCATTATCATTAATCTCTGCATTTTTTAAAAATGGCTTCAGCGGCATCCCAAATGTCCCCGTTAGAACTTTTTCTTTTTCAAATTTTTTCTCCGTCTTTAAAGTGGGAGGAAAAACAGCTCCCTCCATTATTTCACGGTCCCAATGCTTGGACATGCTTTTTTTATATTCTTCTAAATCATCTACTTCTTTTTGACTTCCTTCAAAATAGGTAGTTAAATCTACTCGACGATCGTCAAAGATCCATACTCCAGGGTCTAAGGTGATTGTAAAATTTACTTTCCCTTGGATTGGTATAATATTTTCCATAACAGTTCCCCCTTTGTATCTTTAGTATAGACTTAAAGAGATTAAAAGTCATTTTTGGAGGATATTCAAAATTTCCTGAATCTTTCTACGGGTTCTCCTGATTATCCTTGCAATTTTCCTCTTAAACGTATAAAATTTATAGATAGGATAAACGCTCGGAAACGGGGGGACTAAGTTGGCGTCTGACATGGTTTTAGATCATAAAGAAAGAGCAAATGCCTTATTAAAGGCTGACGCTGATAAAATTCTAAAGTTAATTAAAGTACAAATGGATAACTTAACGATGCCTCAGTGTCCGTTATATGAAGAGGTTTTGGATACACAAATGTTTGGTCTATCTCGTGAAATAGATTTTGCTGTTCGCCTTGGCTTGATTGAAGAAAAAGAAGGTAAGGCGATTTTAGGAGAATTAGAAAGAGAACTATCAGCCCTTCATGAAGCATCGCAAAGAAAATAACGTACTTTCGAAAGCTCAAACTTTCTCGAGAGAGACTGTTTGAGTTTTTTTATAAAGTATTTTTTCTGAAAATTTGTTATTATTATGATAATAACAAATTTTCAGTTGTACTTTTCTTCACATCAAATGCAGGAAATTCAATGTTATAATATAATACATATTACGACTTAGAAGATGGGGAAGAGGGTTACATGTTTAAAAAAATATTAAAATCATATGATTATTCGTTGATCCTAGTTGTGGTATTGTTATCGATATTTGGACTAGTTATGATATATAGCTCAAGTATGGTTACAGCTATTCAAAGGTATGGATATGAAAGTGATCATTATTATGATCGTCAAAAACTATTTTTAATTGTTGGCGCTGTTTTATTTCTTTTCTTTTCTGTATTTCCTTACAAAATTATGCTTAGCAATCGCTTTTTAATTCCAGTTGTGTTATTTTCTTTTGCATTACTTATTTTTATATTTCCATTCGGTCATTCCGCGGGAAATGCTCAGAGTTGGTATAAGATAGGTCCACTAAGCCTACAACCCTCTGAATTTGTAAAGGTAAGTGCTATTGTTTACTTATCAGCAGTGTATGCAAAGAAACAATCATATATCAATCAGTTTAATCATGGTGTACTGCCACCTCTTGCTTTTATCATCATTGCTTGTTTTTTAATTGCACTTCAGCCTGACTTTGGAACAGCTGCACTAATAGTAGCTATTTCAGGTGTGATCATCCTTTCGTCTGGAATGAATTTAAAAAATATAGGCAAATTAATTATGTTGGGTGCGATTCCATCTATCCCACTGCTAATTTTATTTAAGGATAAAATATTTTCCTCTGTACGTGTCGGAAGGTTTGAAGCGTTTATTAATCCTTTTGCAGAAGAGATAGCCCAAAAGGAAGGCTATCATATGGTTAATTCGTTCCTTGCTTTAGGTGCTGGTGGCATTAAAGGTCTAGGATTGGGACAAAGTGTCCAAAAATTAGGGTATTTACCTGAGCCTCATACGGATTTTATAATGGCTGTAATATCCGAGGAACTTGGAATATTTGGAGTTGCATTTGTATTATTCGGCTTAGGTTTTATCGTCCTAAAAGGAATTTACATTGGTTTAAAAGGAAAGGATGCTTTTGGTAGTTTGCTAGCAATCGGTATCTCCGGGATGGTAGGTATACAATCATTTGTAAACTTAGCAGGTGTTTCGGGAGTCATTCCGTTAACAGGAGTTCCATTGCCGTTTATTAGTTATGGAGGCTCATCTATTCTGCAACTCTCCATTGCTATGGGCATCTTAGTGAATGTTTCTATGTTCGTTAATTATGAGAAAAAGTTTAAGGAAACAAATGATAAGAAAGTAGAAACGATTCCTCCTAATAACCGTTTTGAAGGCGTTCAAATAAAAAAATAAGCGCTCTTGGTTACTTGACCAAGCGCTTTTTATAAATACAATATAGTATAAATATACAGAATGGGGTGTTTTACTTGCAAAGAAAGATTAATAAGGTATTAGTTGCAAACCGAGGAGAAATAGCTATACGTGTGTTTAGAGCTTGTACAGAGCTTAATATACGAACAGTTGCTATATATTCAAAAGAAGATTCTGGTGCATATCATCGTTATAAAGCCGATGAAGCATATCTCGTCGGAGAGGGTAAAAAACCGATTGATGCTTATTTAGACATTGAAGGGATCATTAGCATTGCCAAACATAGCGATGTGGATGCTATTCACCCTGGTTATGGATTTCTTTCAGAAAACATTCATTTTGCTAGAAGATGTGAAGAAGAAGGGATTATCTTTATTGGCCCAAAATCAAGGCATCTTGACATGTTTGGAGACAAAGTAAAAGCTAGAACGCAAGCCCAAGCAGCAAAGATTCCTGTTATTCCTGGTAGCGATGGTCCAGTAAATAGCTTAGAGGAAGTTATTGCTTTTGGAAAAGAGTATCACTATCCAATCATCATTAAAGCATCACTTGGTGGTGGTGGAAGAGGTATGCGTATCGTTAGGCACCTAGAAGAAGTAAAGGAAGCTTACGAGAGAGCAAAGTCTGAAGCAAAAGCGGCATTCGGGAATGATGAGGTATACGTAGAAAAGTATATTGAAAAGCCAAAGCATATTGAGGTTCAAATTATTGGGGATGAGTTTGGTAATATTATCCATCTATTTGAAAGAGATTGCTCGGTACAACGTCGTCATCAAAAGGTAGTAGAGGTTGCACCATGTATCTCTATTTCAGAAGATCTTAGAGATAGAATCTGTTTAGCAGCTGTTGATTTAATGAAAAATGTAGATTATTTAAATGCTGGAACAGTAGAATTCCTTGTTTCAGGAGACGAATTTTACTTTATTGAAGTAAACCCGCGCGTACAAGTTGAGCATACCATTACTGAGATGATCACAGGTGTTGATATTGTTCAAACACAAATAATGGTTGCAGAAGGACATGAGCTACATGATGAAACGATAGGTATCCCTAAGCAAGAAGATATTCGTATTATGGGATATGCAATTCAATCTCGTGTCACGACGGAAGATCCGTTGAATAATTTCATGCCTGATACAGGAAGATTAATGACTTACCGTTCAGGTGGTGGCTTTGGTGTCAGATTGGATGCAGGGAACGGATTCCAAGGAGCAATCATTACACCATATTATGACTCCTTACTTGTTAAACTTTCGACTCATGCTCTAACGTATGAACAGGCTTGTTCGAAAATGGTAAGAAACCTACAAGAATTCCGTATTCGTGGGATCAAAACAAATATTCCATTCTTGGAGAATGTAGTAAAACATAAAAACTTCCGTAGTGGAAACTATGACACGTCATTTATTGATTCTTCGCCTGAGTTATTTATGTTCCCGGTCCGTAAAGACAGAGGTACAAAAATGCTCTCTTACATTGGGAATGTAACCATTAACGGATTCCCAGGAATTGAGAAAAAGAAAAAGCCTGTTTTTGATAAGCCAAGAATCCCAGTAACAGATTCATTAAGTGTTCAAAGTGGAACAAAGCAAATACTTGATGAAAGAGGAGCAGAAGGCTTAGTAAAGTGGATAAAGGAGCAACCAGAGGTTCTTTTAACAGACACTACGTTCAGAGATGCTCATCAATCGTTACTTGCTACTCGTGTTCGTACGACAGATTTAAAGCATATCGCAGAGCCGACATCGTTATTACTACCTGATATGTTTTCTTTGGAGATGTGGGGTGGAGCAACGTTTGATGTTGCGTACAATTTCTTAAAGGAAGATCCATGGGATAGACTTTTAACTTTAAGAAAGCAGATTCCAAATGTATTATTCCAAATGCTACTAAGAGCTTCAAATGCTGTTGGTTATAAAAATTATCCAGATAATGTGATTCGAGAGTTTGTGGAGAAATCTGCTTATGCAGGTATCGACGTATTCCGTATTTTTGATAGTCTGAACTGGGTTAAAGGAATGGAAGTAGCTATTCAAGCCGTAAGAGATACGGGGAAAATAGCTGAAGCAGCCATTTGTTATACAGGAGATATCCTTGATACATCAAGACCGAAGTATAACTTAAACTACTATAAGGATTTGGCTAAAGAACTCCAAAATCAAGGTGCGCATATTTTAGCTATTAAGGATATGGCAGGGTTATTAAAGCCACAAGCTGCATATCAATTAATTTCTGAATTAAAAGAAACCATTGATATTCCGATTCACCTACACACTCATGACACAAGTGGAAATGGAATATTTACGTATGCAAAAGCCATTGAGGCTGGTGTAGATATTGTAGATACAGCATTAAGTACAATGGCAGGATTAACATCACAGCCAAGTGCAAATACATTGTACTATGCACTTGAAGGCAATGATCGTAAGCCGAAGGTAGATATTAAAGCGTTAGAACAGCTTTCTTACTACTGGGAAGATGTGAGAAAGTATTACCACGATTTCGAAAGTGGAATGATGTCACCTCATACAGAAGTGTATCAGCACGAAATGCCAGGTGGTCAATATAGCAATCTTCAACAACAAGCTAAGGCAGTTGGCCTTGCTGACCAGTGGGAAGATGTGAAGGAAATGTATGCGCGAGTAAATCATATGTTTGGTGATATCGTTAAAGTTACTCCGTCTTCAAAAGTCGTAGGTGATATGGCGTTGTATATGGTTCAAAACGACCTAACGGAAGAGGATGTCCTTTCTAAAGGAGATAGTCTCGATTTCCCTAATTCGGTTGTAGAATTATTTGAAGGATACTTAGGACAGCCTGTTGGAGGCTTCCCAGAAGAACTTCAAAAAGTGATCTTAAAGGGTCGAGAGCCAATCACGGTAAGACCTGGAGAACTGTTAGAGGATGTTGATTTTACAGCTTTAAAAGAAAAGTTATTCAAAGAATTAGGAAGACCTGTAACGAGCTTTGATGCCATTGCTTATGCATTATATCCAAAGGTATTTAAAGACTATACGGCTATGGTTGAGCAGTTTGGCGATATTTCGGTGTTAGATACACCTACTTTCCTATACGGGATGAGACTAGGAGAGGAAATAGAAGTCGAAATTGAAACAGGTAAAACATTAATCGTGAAGCTTATCTCTATTGGTCAGCCTCAAGCTGATGGTACTCGTATCGTTTACTTTGAGTTAAATGGACAGCCGAGAGAGGTTGTCATTAAGGACGAAAGTATTAAGTCCACTGTTGCCACTAAGATTAAAGCTGATCCGAAGAAAGAAACTCATATCGGTGCTTCAATGCCAGGAACAGTGATTAAAGTGTTAGTTTCTAAAGACGAAAAGGTCGAAAAAGGTGATCACTTGATGATTACAGAAGCTATGAAAATGGAAACGACGGTTCAAGCTCCGTTCTCAGGCTTTGTTAAAGATATTTATGTATCAAATGGTGAAGCAATTCAAACAGGTGACCTACTAATCGAGTTACAGAAATAAACAGAAAAAAGGTGTTGCACATCAGTGCAACACCTTTTTTTATAGTGCGTGATCATTTTTTTTGTTAAGAGCAATCTGATTCTTTTTACTTCGAGTAACGAGAAGGATAAAATAGCTTAATACCCCGAATAAGCAAGAGATAAAAAATGCGTGAGCTAAGGCGACCGTTAAGTTAAGTCGAGTAAAAACGATTAAGGCTCCAGTCATTACTTGGAGTGAAACTAGAATAAACGCTATCGTCCAACCCCAAACAATAACCTTCTCATGTTTGTAATGTTTATAAGCTAATAGAGTAATGTAGCCAATCCAAAGAAAAATTAACCCAGCTGCAAATCTGTGCCCCATCTGTACCCATTCATAAAAATTAGTGGGTAAGCCTATTGTGTTATTCAAACAGAATGGCCAGTCTCTACATACTAGGCTAGCATTCACATGCCTCACTAGAGCGCCAGTGTAAACGACTACATAACTGTATACGCTAACTCCGATAATGTGCTTACGCAAACGTGAATCAATGATTAATTTATGAGCTTCAAAACGCTTGTCTATCTCAAAAATAAGGAGTGTTAAAAGTAAGACAGCAGCGAATGAAATCAAAGAGATACCAAAATGTAAAGCTAGTACAAAATCTGATTGTCCCCAAACAACAGCGGCAGCACCGATTAATCCTTGTAATACGAGGAAGAAAAAAGATAATGCTGATAAAAATTTTGTCTCACGGATATGACCAATCGTTTTCCAAGACCATATGGATAATACCAATACCATTAAGCCGACAACGCCAGAAACAACACGGTGAGCAAGTTCAATAATTAACTCAAGTGATATGTCAGTTGGGATAAGTTGACCATTACATAAAGGCCAAGAACGACCACAACCCATTCCAGACTCTGTTTTTGTAACAAGAGCTCCTCCTAATAGGATGAATAACATACCAATCGTTGTAAGGACAGAAAACCATTTCAAGGCTCTGTTCAAAAAAATCACCTTCTCATCCAAGTTCATAAATTTGTCATAAGTTTCTATTGACATGTATAATGAACAGTATAATAATAACCACATTTTAATATATCTTTATCATAACGAATTAGTAGTAAAAAAAATAGAAGTTAATATGAGAAATACTGCATTTTTGATACTACACAATCTACCGAGTTTTTACAATATATATTGTGTATTTAACACTATGAGTGAATTGGAAACTAATAGGTTGTTTTTAAAATATAATTCTACGGATGGTAGGAATACATATTAGAGTTTGTTTTAAAGGAATTATGCAATCGATCAACTGCGAAAATGTTATTTTAACAAAGTAAATGTCCTGTTTTACGAAACAAAACAGGACACAAATAATTCAAAAATAATTCAAAAAAAGTTCACAAAAATGGAGCGAAGTATGATTTAATAGATTGAGGAAATGTTATTTTTCTACACAAATATTTAACATTATTTCCACTATTAAGATAATGAAAACTATTGGCAGAATATTGACTAAAATCAGTGATAGCCGTTTTTCATTACAATATAGCGTTAAAGCTAATAATGTACTATAGTTATTGTAGTGTCGTGAGACCAGATTTGTGTACAGGGAAAGGAGGAGAGGAAATGGCGGGTTCAAGATCAATAAGTGAAGCAACGATAAACGGTGATGATAACGGCATTGAGATACCAAAGACAAATGCATGGAAGGATTTCCTTGCTTTGATTAAAATTGGTATCGTAAACTCCAACTTAATTACTACCTTTACTGGACTTTGGTTAGCGCTTCACTTTGGAGAGAAAAGCTTCTTATCAAATCTAGATATTGTTTTTTATACGTTAATTGGATCTTCGCTCATTATAGCAGGATCCTGTGCCATAAATAACTACATTGATAGAGATATTGATCCTCTAATGGAACGCACAAAGGATAGACCAACAGTAACGGGAAACATTCAGCCACGAAAAGTAATTATAATGGGGTTAACCCTTATTACAATAGGTACTATTTTTCTTGCGTTAACAACAATAACAGCTGTTGTTATTGGACTTGTAGGAGTGTTTAGCTATGTTGTACTTTATACGATGTGGTCTAAACGCCAACTTGTTTCAAATACCATCATAGGAAGTATATCGGGTGCCGTACCACCACTGATTGGTTGGTCAGCGGTTGATGGAGATTTGAGTATCATGGCATGGAGTTTATTCTTAATTATGTTTGCATGGCAACCACCTCATTTTTATGCACTAGCGATGAGAAGGGTAGAAGAATATAGAGCTGCTAGCATTCCTATGTTACCAGTTGTAAAAGGATTCGAAACAACAAAAAAGCATATCATTTTATGGATTGTTGCGTTGTTGCCGCTTCCATTCTTACTGACTAGCTTAGGGATACCATTCCTAATTTTAGCGTCAGCATTAAATGTTGGATGGTTAGTTACTGGTTTATATGGCTATAAGAAAAAGGACGATATGAAATGGGCAAAGATCATGTTTGTCTATTCACTACAATATCTAACTATTCTTTTTGTAGCTATGGTAATTGTCACACTAATATAAAATATGTTTGTTAGAAAAACCTTTCCCTCCTGTCTGAGGGAAAGGTTGTCTATAAATTTTTTTACTGATCAAACATTTCAGGGAAGAAATATTTTACGAAAGAGGGGTTTGATTAAGCTATGAAAAGGCTTGCGAAATGGCGAATGATTTCAATATTTGCAATCATAACGCTACTGCTTTCCGGATGTGGTGAACCGTTCTTGTCAACGCTACAGCCAGCCGGTGAGGTTGCTAAAGAGCAATTTGATTTAATGATGTTATCCGTGGCGATAATGGTAGGGGTAATTATCGTCGTAACCTTGATCTTCGCGATCGTGGTTGTAAAATTCCGCCGCAGGGATAATAACATTCCAAAACAGGTGGAAGGTAGTCATAAGCTAGAAATCATTTGGACTGTTATCCCAATTATTCTACTTCTTATTCTTGCTGTTCCAACAGTAGCTTCTACATTTAAGTTTGCGGATGTATCAGAGATGGATAAGAAAAATGAAGAGGGTAAAACGGATGCACTAGTAATTAATGTCCGCGCTAACCTTTATTGGTGGGAATTTGAGTATCCAAACGAAGAAATTATTACAAGTCAGGACCTAGTTGTTCCTACAGGACAAAAGGTGTACTTTAACTTAAAGGCATCTGATGTAAAGCACTCTTTCTGGATTCCTGCTGTTGGTGGGAAAATGGATACAAACACTGACAACGTGAACAGATTTTATTTGCAATTCGATGAACAAAAAGCAAACGAGGCTGGAGATTTATTTTACGGGAAATGTGCGGAGCTTTGCGGACCTTCTCACGCTCTAATGGACTTTAAAGTTAAAGCGATTTCACCAGATGAGTTTGACCAATGGGTTGCTGATATGCAATCTGTCAAGGAACCTGAATCGGCTGAAACGCCTCTAGCACAACAAGGTCAAGAAGTCTTTAATAACAGCTGTATTGGCTGTCATGCTGTGACACCAGCAACCGGTGCTCCAGAAGCTGCACGTCTAGGACCAAATTTAACAAACTTTGGTGAAAGATCTCGTATTGCAGGGGTATTAGACCATTCAGAAGAGGAACTTAAAAACTGGATTTCTGATCCTGAGGCGTATAAGCCAGGGAACAAAATGACAAATGCATACAACAAATTAACTCCAGAAGAATTAGATGCTGTAGCAGAATACTTAATGAACTTAAAGGTACAGGATTAATAGGGGACTTTGTTAAAAGGGAGGTAGAATTGTGAGTACCTATGCTCAGAAAAAGGGGTTCGGAGCGACTGTTTGGGATTACTTAACTACAGTAGACCATAAAAAGATCGCTATCCTTTACTTAATTGCTGGTGGACTTTTCTTCGTTTTAGGTGGTCTAGAAGCAATGTTTATTCGTATCCAGCTTGCAGTACCAAACAATGATTTTGTAAGCGCTGGATTATATAACGAGATTTTAACAATGCATGGAACAACAATGATTTTCTTAGCAGCCATGCCACTGTTATTTGGTTTTATGAATGCCATCATGCCACTACAAATCGGAGCACGTGACGTTGCGTTTCCATTTGTAAATGCACTTGGCTTCTGGTTATTCTTTTTTGGTGGTATCTTCTTAAACCTATCTTGGTTCTTAGGTGGTGCACCAGATGCTGGTTGGACTTCATATGCATCTCTATCGATGGCATCTGAAGGGCACGGGATTGATTTTTATGCATTAGGATTACAGATCTCTGGTGCGGGTACGTTAATGGGGGGGATTAACTTCCTTGTTACGATTATCAATATGCGTGCACCTGGGATGACTTATATGAGAATGCCATTGTTTACATGGTCTACATTCGTGGCATCAGCACTTATCCTATTTGCTTTTCCTCCACTTACCGTGGGACTGTTCTTGCTGATTTTTGACCGTATGTTCGGTTCAAACTTCTTTGATGTTGCAAATGGAGGAAATACCGTCATTTGGGAGCATTTATTCTGGATCTTCGGACATCCAGAGGTTTATATTTTAGTATTACCGGCTTTCGGTATTTTCTCGGAAATTTTTGCTACTTTTTCGAGAAAACGTCTATTCGGATACTCATCTATGGTGTTCGCTACAGTTCTAATTGGATTTTTAGGATTCATGGTTTGGGCTCACCATATGTTCACAACTGGATTAGGTCCAATTGCTAATGCAATCTTTGCCGTTGCAACAATGGCAATTGCTGTTCCAACGGGTATTAAAATCTTTAACTGGCTCTTCACGATGTGGGGAGGAAGCATCAAGTTCACAACACCTATGCTTTATGCAGTAGCATTTATTCCATCTTTCGTAGGTGGAGGGGTAACAGGGGTTATGCTTGCTTCAGCAGCAGCTGACTACCAATACCATGATTCTTATTTCGTAGTTGCCCATTTCCACTATGTTATCGTTGGTGGAGTTGTATTTGGCCTTTTAGCAGCGACTCATTTCTATTGGCCAAAAATGTTTGGAACAATGTTAAACGAAACATTAGGGAAGATCACTTTCTGGTTATTCTTAATTGGATTCCACTTAACATTCTTTATTCAGCATTTCCTAGGATTAATGGGGATGCCAAGACGTATCTTCACATTCTTACCTAACCAAGGTTTGGATGCTGGGAACTTAATCAGTACGATTGGTGCATTCTTTATGGCGATTGCTACATTAATTCTGTTAATTAACATTGTGATCACAAGCGTGAAAAATCAAAAGGTTGGAAATGATCCATGGGAAGATGGACGTACACTTGAGTGGGCAATTCCATCACCACCACCTTTCTATAACTTTAAACAGCTTCCGCTTGTTCGTGGATTAGATCCACTATGGATTGAAAAAATGGAAGGCAAAAAGGGTATGACACCTGCTGAGCCGCTTGGTGACATCCATATGCCAAACAATTCATTTAACCCATTTATGATTTCACTTGGATTATTTGTAGCCGCGTTTGGTGCACTTTACCGTGAAGATTATAATTGGGGTGTAATGGTTCTTATCGCAGGAATGGGCATTACGTTATTATCAATGTTCGTGCGTTCTGTTAAGGATGACCATGGCTTCCATATTCACAAGGAAGATCTATTAAATGATGATGATAAGGGGGGGAAGGCATAATGCATGTAGAAGATAAGTTTACTGCTGAAACATGGCCTGCCGCACCTGAAAAGCAAACCCTTGAAGGAAAAAATAAATTTTTAGGTTTTTGGTTATTTCTAGGCGGAGAGACTGTTCTCTTTGCATCACTTTTTGCAACTTACTTAGCATTAAAGGATAAGGTTCCGAATGCTGAACACGCACTAGCAAAGGATCTTTTTGAATTGCCACTCGTATTTGTGGCAACGATGTTACTTTTAACTAGTTCGTTAACAAGTGTATATGCAATGTACCATATGAAAAACTTCAATTTCAAAAAGATGCAGCTATGGTTAGGTTTAACAGTGCTGCTAGGACTTGCATTCTTGCTTCTTGAAATTTACGAGTTCAATCACTATGTACATGAGTTTCATCATACATTTACAAGTAGTGCATTTGGATCTGCTTTTTATACGCTTGTTGGATTCCACGGAGGTCACGTTGCTTTCGGTCTTCTATGGATTGTCACTTTAATGGTGAGAAATGCAAAGCGTGGGTTAGATTTGTACAATGCTCCAAAGTTTTATGTTGCAAGTCTTTACTGGCACTTTATTGACGTAGTGTGGGTATTTATCTTCACGGTAGTATATTTAATGGGAATGGTGGGATAAACTGATGGGAAGTGAACAAACACATTCAGGTAACCCTAGAGTAGACATTGAATATCGTAAAAAGAAAAGTGCAGAGGAAATGCGCTATCAAATCGTATCATTTTCTATGATGATCTTTTTGACTTTTGTAGCATTTATTGCTGTAGGCTATGGTGATTTTTCGACATGGTTTATCGTTCCTTTCATTCTTTTGCTAGCTGTCGTGCAAGTAGTCTTTCAATTATATTACTTCATGCATATGAGTCATAAGGGACATGAAGCACCAGCGCTTTTCCTATATTCAGGTTTATTAGTTGGGTTAATAACAATATTAGCTTTTATGACCATTATTTGGTGGTAATTGAGTGAAAGAAAATCGGCCTCTTGAGCCGATTTTCTTTTTTGCACTAAATAAAGGAAAACCTCATTCATTGTAGTATTCATTACAAATCAGGTATAATATAACTGACTTAAAAATAACGAGGTGATCGTCATTGTCGCTTGATATATTTGGTTTTAGGGCATTATGGAGTCCATTTTTCCTTATCCTTTTACTTGTGATTTTAGCTAGCTATTTTCTCTTAACTACGAAGTACCGAACTCTTTTTCAACAATCTGAAGCATTAACGAGAAAACAATGGATCAGCTTTGCTTCAGCTATGATACTCTTGTATGTGGTGAAGGGTTCTCCCATTGATTTGCTGGGGCATATAATGTTTTATGTTCATATGATCCAGATGGCAATTCTATACTTAGTGATTCCTATTCTATTTATTTATGGAATTCCTCCATGGATTTGGAGATCTGTACTATCTAGACCAATCATTAAACCATTGTTTGCATTTTTCACAAAACCTCTAATTGCACTTATTCTTTTTAATGGAGTGTTCTCTTTTTACCACGTTCCTAATATTTTTGATATTGTAAAAACAGATATGTGGTTGCACGCTATCTATACTTCGGTATTATTTTTATTAGCGATTTGTATGTGGTGGCCACTAGTGAACGAGTTAGAAGAGTATGAAACATTAAACGGGTTAAAAAAGGTAGGTTATATTTTTGCTGATGGAATTTTGTTAACTCCAGCATGTGCATTAATTATCTTTGCAGATACACCGATGTATTCTACTTTTTCTGATCCCAACGCATGGGCAAGCGCACTTGAATTATGCGTTCCATCAACGACACTAGCTTCTTTAAATTTAAGTGGGCCAGAGATGTTTAATTCGATGTCACTTCTTGAGGATCAACAAACGGGCGGAGTGTTAATGAAAGTAATCCAAGAGGTTGTGTACGGAGTGATCTTAGCACAGGTGTTCTTTGCTTGGTTCAAAAAGGAACAAACGATTGATGAGTTACCTACAAGTCAAACCAGCTTTCAACCAGAACCTACTAAATAAAATAAGTTATTAAGAGGAGAAACAAATGGAGTTCACATTACCTATTTTACCTACTATTAGTACAACTTTTATTGTGCTAAGTGGTTTAACTGTTGCCATTGGATGGTGGCAAATCAAGCAACGTAAAATACAGGCCCATCAAAAAACGATGTTTTTAGCAGCTATATTTGCTATTATCTTCTTTATCATCTATGCTAGCCGAACTATTTTTATTGGTAACACAGCGTTTGGTGGACCAGATGATATTAAAATTTACTATACAATCTTTTTGATCTTCCATATTACGTTGGCGACTGTTGGAGCAGTATTAGGGATCATTTCGTTGTATACAGGCTATAAAAAGCAACTAGAAAAGCATAGAAAACTTGGACCAATCACAAGCATTGTGTGGTTTTTTACAGCTATTACAGGAGTAGTGGTTTACCTGCTATTATACGTTTTTTACCATGGAGGAGAAACTACTTCAGTCATCAAAGCAATCCTAGGGATCTAATGAAGCAAAAAAGCGCTACAAGTAATTGTGGCGCTTTTTTTTGAATAAGTTATACAGAAGTTGTGATAAGGGGTGGGAATGATGGAATTTGTTGTGTTAACAGAAAAAGATTATGAAGAAGCCATGAAATTGTCAATGTATGCTTTTCAATACAAGGTAAACGAGGAAGATATACCTAAAAGAAAACAAATGTTAAAATCACACGATATTCTTGCAGTCAAAGATGAACAAAAGCTTGTTGCAAAATTACATATAATCCCATTTTATATTTATATAAATGATCAAAAGTTTCAAATGGGAGGCATTGCTGGAGTTTCAACGTATCCAGAATACCGTCGACACGGCTATGTGAAACAACTCATTACTGACGCATTAAAACATATGAATCAGAAACAGCAATACATCTCCTTTCTCCACCCTTTTGATGTTCACTTTTACCGTAGATTTGGTTGGGGTATTTTTACAGATAACAAAAAAGTAACGATTGAGAAAAAAGATTTGGTTATGTTGCCTTCCTGCCAAGGGAAAGTTTTAAGGGACATTCCTGAGCATGAAAGAGGACAAATTGAAAAAGTATATGAGTCCTTTGCATCATCTCATAGTGGTATGCTTGTTCGTACACAAGAATGGTGGAACGACCATGTATACAGCGAGGATCATATGGCTGCATATGTGAATGACAATGGTGAGTACGAAGGTTACCTCGTATATTCAGTGAAAAATAAAGAGTTGGAAGTCATTGAAATCATTACTGGTACTCATCAGGCAGCGATTGGTCTGTGGAATTTTATCTGTCAACATGACTCCATGCTAGATAAGGTAGTAGTAACCACTTCGACTCATGACTTATTCCCGTACTATCTAAAACAACCAAAACAAAAGACTGATGTCCACCCATATTTTATGGCTAGAATTGTTAATGTAGAAGAGTTCCTAAAATCCTACTCTTTTCAGTCAACTGGTGAAAAGGTATTTATTCATGTGAATGATGAATACTGTACATGGAATGTTGGTTCGTATTTACTTGGCGATGATTCTATAACTGCTTACAAGGAGAAAGAAGGAAGTGTCTGTGCTCATCCACCTAAGGTAGGGTTGCAAATGGGCATAGGAACATTGTCTACGCTTTTGTTAGGATACAAAACTGCTGAAGAGTTGTATCACCTTGGCGAAATTACAGGAAGCTTAGATGATATAAAGAAGCTAGAAAGGAAAATTCCAAGATTACGTCCATTTTTTCCTGATTTCTTTTAATGCTTATAAAAAGCGCAGACTTCACTAATATGAAGACTGCGCTTTTTTAAATTTTAGCTATGTTAAACAATAATGTTGATTTTTAATATAAACGAGGGGACTCCAGTATTTAGGAGTTCCCTTGTTAGTTCA
>NZ_JBPCCH010000008.1:0-215472 GCF_050971805.1 Robertmurraya mesotrionivorans
GTCTCTTTTTATAAGACATAGAAAAACCCGAATAACGTCCCTTTTTAAAAGGTGTCCATTATTCGGGTTATAGTTCACAGGTACACTGTCCCTCCTCTCTAAACTGATTGGGTCACAGTGCCTGTCCCCGCGTCCCCTTCCTCTTTTCCATGTACATATTTCCATCCGCTTCTTTAATCAGAGTATCTAGATCGACATGGGAAACTTCTGTTGTGTAGGACAATCCAATACTTGCAGAAACTTGTATCGTATGATTATTGATACTCAGCGGTTGCTCCATTGAGGATCGAATCCGTGTCGATAGCCCTACTAACTCTTTGTATTTTATATTAGATAATAAGATCACAAACTCATCTCCACCCAATCGACAGAGTAAATCCAACTCCTTCAGCTCTCCTCTTACCCTTGATACAACCTTCGCGAGTAATTGATCCCCTACATCATGACCATATGTGTCATTTATGTATTTAAACTTATTCATATCCATGAATAATAGCGCAATAGAATCGACTTTTGACTCCTTTAGTTGGTCAAACTTCTTCTTAAGCAATAGTCGATTAGCTGCCCCAGTCAATGGATCATGATAGGCAATTACCTGAAGTTTCTCATTCGCCTCTTTTGTTTCCTTCCATTGGCGGAGAGTCATATGAATGTACGTTAAAAGAAAAGCCGTAGAAAATACCCCAAACAAAACGAGATATACAAAATCCCCCTTTACGACATTCGGAAATATTTCCTCATGTAAGTAAAAGAAAGAGTAATAGTTTAATATCATCGAGCCGGTAAGAGCTAGAAACACCACTCGATAGCTTTGATAGATAGCACTTAGAGGAAGCCCCAACCACATAAATAAGTAATTGACTAGGTACGGAGAATCAGTCAAGAGAAAGTAAAAATAGATATATGTACAGGTGATCATTACATACATGATCAATCTTGGGTTTACTTTCTTAAGGTTCATCATTAACAAAAGAATCCCCACAGTGATGAATAAAAAACCTAGTGGAAATACATTGGCTATCCCTTCAATAACAATATTAATTGTTACTTGTATTGAGAAAAATGCAACCATTAAGGTGAATAATATTATGTTTCGACGATGGAATAATTCATTACCTATCATACATGTCATTCCTGTTCTTGGGGTAATTAGAATAGATTTCGTCAGAACCCCCACTCTTTTGTAAAATTATAACATATGCGAGTTCATGGGGACAGGGGACCTGTCCCCTACCTAATTATAAAAAGACTCATATAAACTTAGTATTTCCTGTTTTTTAATAGACACTGCCACATAGTGAATCAGAGAGTAATCCTGCACCTCTAGTAATTCGGTAAGAACACAGTCCATCACTGTTTTTCCACCTTTGTGAAGGTTAAATTCCCACCAGCTTTTAATGGCTAGTTCTCTCGTTTCAGGATTGTATCGTACTAGCTTGTGATGATCCGTGAATCGATCCATTAATGAATGAACACTTTCAATCGAATAGCCCAAATCAAAAGCCATTTGTTTTTTCGTAATTTTATAGATTCCAATCTGAGTAGTTTGTGGATTAGTAAGAAGATATAAATAGAAATACTTATCCTCCGGAGTCATCTTCTTAAGTACATTCGGATGGTTCCAAAAATCAACACGCACCGTTCTGTATTTTGACAAGTAAACCTCATCCTTTCATCTATAAAAATCCCCTATCATAGTTCATATATAGATGAATGAAGAAAAAGGTTAGTTCTATTCAATAAAAACGTGAATCTTTTATGGCAATTGTCAGTAGTCGCTGTCAGGCTCCTTCTCCTAATCCAATGCCATCCCCTGTACTAAGAGGAAAACAAAGAGAAGCACAGGAACCGTCCCCGTGCTTTCCCCTTCTATTCAAAATGTAACTGAAAACTTTCTGGAACAATTGGCGGTTCTTTTCGATCCAACAGATGTAAAACTAGTTGGGAAACAAGTGCACCTGGCCCTAGTGCTTGACCAACACTTATCGTTGGTATCGTACGATTTCTAATCCATGAATGTATCTTTTCTTCTGTTGCATAGTCAGGAAGGGCTTGACTGTAACCAGATGGAGGGAAGGTTTGACCTTGTAGTTTAGTAATTGAAATATCTTCTGGAATACCAATATACTCTTCAAGCTTCATTCCAAATGGAGAAAATGTTAAAACAGACGTACCAAACCCAAGAGCAACTGAAGTAGTAACAAATAAGCTTTTCTTACGTGCTGCTCGATGGAGAGCAACGGACTCAGCGAATGCAAAATAATCAATTGCATCTATTACATAATCTACTCCATCCACAATAGATGGTGCATTTTCTTCAGTCACCCCTTCCGTATAACACTCAACGATAAGCTCGGGATTTATCGAAAGTAAATGATTTTTTAACGCTTCTACTTTCCGCTGTCCAACCGTGTGATGTGTGGCTGCACATTGTCTATTAATATTTGACACATCAAACACATCAGGATCTGCCAAAATTAATTTACCAATTCCCATTCGAGTAAGTAATTCAGCCGAAAACCCACCAATGCAACCACAGCCAGCTATAGCAATTGTTGTATCATGAAGTTTTTGAACCTCGTCTTCTGACATAATTCCTATATTTCGAATAAATTGTTCCTTAATCATTTCACTACCTCCATTACATTTTCTTCATTTTCTATAAAATATTCGTATAATTTGCCTCGTTTTTCTTTTAATGTTTCTAAGCATTCAGTTAAATCCAATGCACATGGAATCGTTTTTGACCCGAGATAAACATTAGGTTCACCTATTACTTCAAAAGGAAATTTAAACATACGGTGCATATACTTATAAACTCTTTCATCAATACAACAAACCCAATGTGAAATACCATTTCCTACTGAATATTGCAAAACTGACTTTATTAATCCTAGTCCCACATCATGTTTGGGCATCTTTGTAAATGCACTAATTTCAGCGTATTTATTTTTTTCAAGCCGGGATAACTTCAACTTTTCAATATCATATATATTGAAGTGTCTGATGGTAGGAAGGTCATCTATTTTCATGAAAATAAGTCGAGTAACGCCTACGATTTCCTTTAACTCAGCTGTTTGTGCGACAAAATAAGTAGAAGATCCTTCATATGGATCGTCCTCATTTTCTTTAAAAAAACCTACTTCCTGGTAGCGCTGGTGGTGTAATGCAATTGCCTCTTTACGAAGAATCCCATCTACACTTCCAAAAAAATATTCTTTCATTTTAACACTCTCCTTAGTAAAATTATCCTACATTTTCTATTAAAGGTAAGTCTAAGGAGAATGAAAAGCGTTTTCTGACAATATCTGATAAAACTCTAGTTAGTTTGACAGAAAAGTGATAAAATTTTAGTGAATTTAGCAGATAGGATGATTAAACAACATGAATGCTAGAGTAAATGAAAAGGAAAAATTACTAGATAAACTACTTAAAGAGCATAGTCAAAATTTAAATAATCAAATCTTAACCATCTGCTTCATCTATTTTTTGATGAGTATCATTTGGAATTATATCTTCCAACGGTTTAATCTCCCATTTTCTAGAGCAAACCTAAACATATTATTACTCTGCTTATCCTTATGCTTAATTCTCTTCCTATTCTACCAATTCACTAAAATCCCCTACCGCCTAATGAAACATTTGGTCTTATTATTTGTATTATTTGTAATCATTTGTTTGTATTTTGGTTCAGGCTATACAGAGGCATGGGGTTACTTCCTACTTATACCCATTGTTAATAGCTTATATGGCAAACGATTGGTATCAATTTTGTATTCCATTTTAGGGATATTCGGTTTAGGTGCTGTTAGTATTTATTTTCCTATTGATGACATAGACTCTATCGATATTTCAAACCGTATTTTACTATATATGATCGTTGCCACATTCAGCTACTTGTTATTAACAAAGCTGTATGCACTTTACGATAGGCAAGTCAATAATGTCATTCATTCAATGGAAGCAACAATTGAACAAGTTGTCAAAAGCTTTATTGTTGCTGTTGAAGCAAAAGATCAATACACTTTTGGGCACAGTGACAGAGTCAGTCAGTATGCGGTTGCATTAGCTAAAAAACTTCCAGAATATCAAGATGAACAAAAACTCAAACATTTACGGTTAAGCGGACTGCTTCACGATATTGGTAAAATCAATATTCCTGAACATATTTTAACGAAGCCGACCTCTTTAACTGAAAAAGAATATGAAATTATTAAAACGCATACTACTTTTGGATCAAAAATGGTTGAAAAAGTAGAAGGATTAGAAGGACTAAAAAATGGTGTATTATATCATCATGAAAGATGGGATGGAACAGGATATCCGACTGGAGCAAAGGGAAAAGAGATTCCATTAGAAGCTCGTATATTAGCTATTGCTGACGCTTTCGATGCCATGACATCTACGAGATCCTATCGAAATGAACTTTCTATCGAAGAGGCTTTTCAAAGATTAGAAAATGGGATAGGAACACAGTTCGACCCTAGCCTGGCTCAAGCCATTGAAGAGGCTAAACCCGAATTCTCAAGGATTCACTCTGAATCCCAAAATCCATTTGAAGAATTTGAAAGATTGACAGATTTATTTTGAAATACGGTGCCCTGCTACAACCACCGAATCCTTTTTATCAACCGAGATATTATTCTGTACAAGTTCAGGCACTAAAGGAATTATCGGAGGAAAATCAAATACACTATCTTGACCATTGGTCTAATTGGCCTGATACCTCATTCAGAGGAGATTCTTGACTATTTAATCAAAGATGAGAAAGAAGGACATCGTGTGTGGGCAGACTTCCTTCTTTCTCAATTCATTAGCAAATAATATATCGATCGATCCTGCAAAGTAGTTTTTTGCAGGATTTTTTTTGCAAAAAAATGAAATCCCCCTGCTCAACTGTATATATTAGGATAATATTTTTGATCCCTCCTATTAAATTCGTAAATATTTTTTCATAGGAAATATTTCCTCTTTTTTATATTAAAAAGCTTTTTCTAATCATTCTTATGGTAGTATAGGAGTATATCACTTAGGAGATTTAGGAGGATTTGTCAAAAAATGAAGAAAAAAGTCGTATCTCTTACTTCTGCCGTTCTATTAACCTCTACTTTCGCTACCAATGCACTAGCTAGTACATATACCGTACAAAAAGGCGACACTCTTACTCGTATTGCTACTAAATACAAAACAACTGTCCCTGCTATTAAATCTTTAAATAATCTATCCTCCAATATGATTTATATCAATCAAGTTCTTAAGGTGGATCAAAGTACCACACTAACTCAACCTGTACAAGCTCCAACAGTTACTCAGGTGAAGACTCACACAGTTGCTTCTGGAGATAGCCTTAGTAAAATTGCAAGCACGTATAAAATTTCTTTGATCGATCTTCGAAAATGGAACAATCAAAATAGTGATCTAATTTATCCAGGACAGAAATTTATTGTTTCAGATCCTAGTAATTCATCAAGTGCACCTGTAGTTGTAACACCTGCCCCGTCTACATCAGCACCTAGTACTCCGGTTACGGAAAATACGGTCACCGAGTATGTTGTTAAAAGTGGAGACTATCTTGGAAAGATTGCTACTCAGTACAAACTTAGTGTGCAGGAGTTAAAAACGTTAAACGGATTACAATCAGATATGATCTATGTAGGACAAAAGTTAAAAGTTAGTAAAACGGCAACTCCTCCTACAACAGCAACTAGCCCGACTACAAATGTCGTACCTGTCGTAGAGACTGCGAAAACACTTCTTGGAATTCCGTATGTATGGGGAGGAAACACTCCTGCGGGATTTGACTGTAGTGGTTTCATTCATTATGTCTTTAACCAAGCTGGAACAAAAATAGGCCGTTACTCTGCAGAAGGATACTATAGCCGCTCCTATTATGTGGACCAACCACAAGTTGGAGACCTACTATTCTTTGAAAATACATATAAAGCGGGAATCTCTCATATGGGAATCTATTTAGGTAATAATGAGTTTATTCATGCTGATGCCAAAGGGGTTATTATTACTAACTTAAATAACTCGTATTATAAAGAGCGATTTGACGGGTTTAAAAGATTTTATTAGTTAACCATCTACCTCCAATTTACTTGGAGGTGTTTTTTATACAAAAAATTATATGAATATTCACAAATTAATCAAACAGGAAATACTTTTCTACTTTCTTCTATTAGACATTTTCTATATAATGGATTTATGATTGTTTTTTCCTAGTAGATTGGAATTTTTTTAAAGTTTTACTTAAAAAACAGGAATCTTCTCCGATGTAATAAGCATACTTATTTTTTACTAGAAATGAGGATTCTCAGTGATTAATATAAATGAAAAGGATTTTATAGAGACAGTCCAACTAAAAGGATTGCAGGTATCATTGGTAGCCTCTAGCAATACAACAGAAATTATACATCACAAGCTAGAGCATGGAGCTAACTGGGCACTAGGGCCTGAAGAAGGCTGGAATGCATTGGAGTATTTTATTGTCCTTAACGGGGAATTGAAGACTTTTCCTGAAGATAGTGGCTTAAAATCTCTAAAACCTGGCGATTCCTTTCATAGATATCCAGTTAAGGCTCACTATACCTTTCAAGCTGTCGGTACCACAGAGTTTTTATATGTTTCCTCACAACCTATTTTCTATCAATATAGTAGAACTGTGACGGAATTACATGAGATGGTTCGAGCAATTGAGGCTAAAGATGGGTATACCATGAATCACTGTACGAGGATTACGAAGCTCTCCATGATTCTTGGAGAATCTTTTGACCTTGAGCCAGAGCAGATACTAAGATTAAATCTAGGATCTTTTTTTCATGATATTGGTAAGATTAAGATACCTGATGAAATTCTTAAGAAACCTGGAAAGCTAACGCCTGAAGAATGGGAAATCATGAAAAAACATCCTACCTACGGACGAAAGTTACTAGAGGAATCCTCTATACCTATTGTTGGATCGGCAGGGATTGTTGTTGAACAGCATCATGAACGATATGATGGAAAAGGTTATCCGAAGGGATTAGCAGGTGACGAGATCACTATAGAAGCTTCTATTATTTCTGTTGTAGATTCATATGATGCCATGACGACAGATCGAGTATATCAAGATAGAAGATCACCAGATTATGCGTTTAATGAGTTATTACGATGTCGTGGAACCATGTACCACCCCGACGTTGTTGATAAGTTTATAGAATTAAAAGATACTATATTAGGAGTGAAAGAACAGTGAAAAAAGTAGTATTATCTTTCGTAGCAGTTTTAATCTTTGCAATAAGCATTTCCGTTGCACCTGCAAAAGCAGCTTATTTATCAGAGTATGATAGATACATTGAAGTAACCCCTGAGCAAGCTCGTGCGGCTGCAGATTTACTTGGATTGAAGAATATTCCACTTGGTGAAGAAACTGCCCAAATGTCTTTTGAAATACAAGAAGCATTCATTGCAAAGTTAGAGACCATTCTAAAGACTGAGATCGATCACTATTATATTTGGTTAACCATTAATGGAGAACCTGTATTAGGAATTGATCCTCCAATTGTTATGCTTTAATAAACTGGCTTTTTTGTTCATTCAGCTTGTAGAGGAAATTTTTATTTCTTTACAGGCTTTTTTAATGCCTATATTCTATTCTTTGTACTTAGTTTTTCACCTTGAAGATCATTTTATTAATAGAATTTAGACTTATTTCTAGAAATTTAATATGTAATGGAGGGAAATTGTAATTGAAAACACTTAAACCATATCTACTAACTTTCCTTTCCTTTCTCATCACGTTTTTTTCTGGCTATACCCCTTCCTTAGTAAAGGCAGATGAAATTGAAAACAAGGAAAAAGAAGTTATTATTGTTTATAAAAATGAAGACGGGAAAGAAGACATAATAGAAGAAACTGAAAAAGTAGACTACGAGTTTCAAACAGTTCCAGCAATATCAGTATCTGTAACAGAAGATGAAATACAGAAGTTAGAATCTAACCCTAATATTGATTATATAGAAGAAAACATCTTATTTAGCATTACAGAAACTGAATCGATAAGAGTACTACAATCAGCGATGGCTTCATCTACAGGTGGAACTCAATGGAATATACACCAAACCAATGCTCAATTATCCTGGAATGAAGGTTATACGGGCGATGGAGTCAACGTGGCCGTCCTCGATACAGGGATCGCCAGCCATAACGAGTTAGCTATTGCTGGAGGAGTTTCTACAGTGGATTACACAAATTCATGGCAAGATGACAATGGACACGGGACACATGTTTCAGGTATTATTGCAGCCCAGCCTAATATAGCGAGTGTAAATGGGTTAGATATTACTGGGGTCGCACCAGATGTTAACCTTTTTGCTGTTAAAGTATTGGATAAAGCGGGTGCCGGAAACCTCCAAGATATTTTGGAGGGGCTGGACTGGTCTATTTCAAATGGAATGGATATTGTAAATCTGAGTATAGGTACTTCTGAATATAGTCAACTATTTGAACAAATGATTAACAAAGCATATAATAGCGGGATTATTATTGTAGCAGCTAGCGGGAATGATGGGTTACAGAATTCAGTAAATTATCCTGCAAAATTTACTAATACCATTGGAGTTTCATCCGTCAATCAATCATTAAATATAAGCAACTTCTCTTCCACTGGTAACGAAGTAGAGTTCTCAGCCCCTGGTGAAAATATTATTAGTACTTATAAAGATGGCGATTATACAATTGAAAGTGGTACATCACAAGCAACGCCCCACGTTACAGGAATGTTGGCCCTTTTAAAGGAGAAATACCCTACTGTAACAAATAGTGAATTAAAAACGTTACTTAGGAATCATACCAAAGATTTAGGTGTTACAGGAAAAGACCCTTATTATGGTTATGGAATGATATATTATCAATCAAATTTAAGCCCAGTAACAAGCCCAGCTGTTAGCTATTCTACACATGTTCAGACTTATGGCTGGATGGATTTCGTTTCTAATGGTGAATTAAGCGGAACAATAGGTCAAGCGAAACGAATGGAAGCCATCAAAGTTAGCTTACCAAAGGACAATCCTTTTAGTGGTTCTATTACCTATTCCACTCATATTCAAGGCATTGGCTGGTTAAGTAATGTTTCTAATGGAGCGATGTCTGGTACATTAGGCCAAAGCAAACGAATGGAAGCCATCAAACTTCAGCTATCTGGTGAGATTGCCAATTATTATGACGTGTACTATCGTGTTCATGCACAAAGCTTCGGTTGGTTAGGATGGGCGAAAAATGGCCAAGCCGCAGGGACTGAAGGGTTATCCAAGCGATTGGAAGCCATTGAGATTGTATTAGTTAAAAAAGGTGGACAAGCACCTGGGTCCACTGATAGAGCTTTTGTGACTAAACCTATAATAAGTTACACCACACATGTCCAGACTTACGGCTGGCTTGAGAATGTTAAAAATGGAGCATTGAGTGGAACGGTGGGACAATCCAAACGATTAGAAGCCATAAAGGTTCATTTGCAAAATACCCCTTATAGTGGTTCTATTATCTATTCGACTCATGTTCAAGGTATAGGGTGGCTAAATAATGTCTCCAATGGAACCATATCCGGTACATTAGGGCAAGGCAAGCGAATGGAAGCCATTAAAATCCAACTAACTGGTGAAATGGCTAAAAACTATGATGTATACTATCGTGTCCATGCTCAAAGCTATGGCTGGTTAGGATGGGCAAGAAACGGACAAGTTTCAGGGACTGCAGGGTTATCCAAACGGTTGGAAGCTATTGAAATCATCCTGGTCTCAAAGGGTGGCAAAGCCCCTGGGTCCACATCAGCACCATTTATCAATCGGTAGATTACTCAGCTTGTAGAGATTAGGTTTTCTCTACAAGCTTTTTTAATTTTTAAAAGTATCCTAAAGAGCTTTTATCTCTCATACAATTCAATTGGCAACCCATCTGGATCAGAGAAGAAAGTAAACTTTTTATCGGTAAACTCATCTATACGAATGGGTTCAATCTCAATTCCTTTATCCTTTAACACCGCAACCGCTTCCTCTAATTCCTCTACCTCAAAGGCAAGATGTCTTAACCCTGAAGCTTCCGGATAACTAGGTCTTTTCGGTGGATTTGGGAAAGAAAACAATTCGATTTGATACTGACCATTTACTTCAAGGTCTAGCTTATACGAATCTCTTTCTTTTCTATATATTTCTGCTTTTGGTGTTAAACCGAGAGTGTCCACATAGAACTTCTTTGATACCTCATAGTTCGAGCAAATAATTGCGATATGATGAATCTTGTTTAGTTTCATTACCAATCTCCCCTTCATTTATAAACCCCTCCATGGTAGGAGGGGTTCTTTATTATTCTGGTTTGAACACTTTCTTTACCTTTTCAACAACAACCTTCGATCCACCTCTCCCCTCGACATGTTCAATCATCATGGCGATAAGGAGACTTGGATTATTCGTGTTGTAGGCAACAAACCAACCATTTTCTTTTCCAGTTTCGGTTTGCTTTTCCTTAAATTCAGCTGTTCCCGTTTTTCCCGCTAATGGGTAGCCTTCTATTTTTGCTGCATGAGCAGTACCCCTCGGGTTTTCAACTACTTGTGTTAAGGCTTGGTTTAGCTTGGTGATGTGTTCCTCACTTAATAAGGAGGATTTCCATACCTGGCTTTTCTCATCATCTAAGAGAAGTGTGGGTTTAAGCATGTTTCCATTATTCACGAGCATCGTATAGGTGCTTGCTAGGTGAAGGACATTCATTTCCAGCTGACCTTGACCATAACCCGAATCAGCCACGAGAATGTCTGAATTCATATTTCCATAAGTAGACGTTTCTAAAGGAAATAGGAAGTCGAATTCCTCCTCGAACCCAAAGTTCTTGAGACCTAGTTCAAACTTCTCTCTTCCAAGATCTAGTGCGGTTTGTGCGAAGTAGACATTATCTGAGTAAAGGAGAGCATCATCCATGGCAACAGGCATATTCAGGTCCGTTACTCTTGTTACATAATAGCTCCCCCATGAGGAATCCTTTTGCCACTTCTTCCCGCTCAACTGTATCGTTTGCTGCCAGTCCGTCGTTTCTGCTTGAAGAGCAATCGCAGCTGTTACTGGCTTGATCACCGAGCCTGGAGAAAAGTTTGCCTTGAAGCGATTTAAAAGTGGCTGTTTTGGATCGTCCTCTAGAACTTTCCAATCAGCGGCTGTTGCTCCAAGAGTCAGCTTATTAGGATCAAAGCTTGGGCTGCTTACAAGTGCAAGAGTTTCTCCCGTTGTTGGATGGATAGCCGCACCGGTTCCTGCCTCGCCTTGTATTTGAGTGTACATGTCCTTTTGGACCGCTCCATCAATTGTAAGCTTAATATTCTCTCCATTCTTCACTGGCTTTTCTACCAGCACCGTTTCTGTTCCGTCCTCTTTTTGAATAAGGATTTGCACTCCTTGTTCTCCCTTTAGACGTTTTTCAAGAACCTGCTCGAGTCCCCTTTTTCCGATTACATCATTAGCGGAGTAGGTTCCAGGCTCTTGCTCTTCTAACTCCTCTGCTGTAATGGCTCCTACATAACCGATTAAGTGAGCGGCTGCCTCCCCAAATGGATATACTCGGGCTTCCACTGTTTTTCTTTGTACACCTGGGATTTGAGCTAGCTTTGCTCGAAGCTCTGAATCGGATTCGGAGATGGTCTTAATTGGGACAAAATAGTCCGGTTGAACCCAGCTAGCATTCAAGGCTTTTTCAATACTTTCTTTCGTCATTCCTAAGACAGTGGAAAGCTGTTCAATGACTGCCGCTTCCTTTCCTTCAATGTCCTTTGGAACTAACCCCATTTCTAGAGCGGTTCCAGTAGTGGCAAGCTCTAATCCATTGCGATCTAAAATATCTCCACGCGTTGGCCTGACCGTGTTGATCCCCACCTTGTCTCCTTCTTTTAACTCAGGGAAAATATATGTAGTGTTCCAATTTAGATACCAGTTTGTACTTTCTTCACGTTCTTCCTTCGTTAACCGTGCATCCTGTTCAAAAGTAATTTCACCCGCAATACTGTTCATACTAACGGAAAAAGGTAGACTAACCTCTGTGACTTTTTTATCTCGTTCCTTTTCTTCCTTTGGTTTTTCGTAAGAGACTTTAAGATCGGTGATTCCGAGATCACTGTATATTTTTTTGTAGCGTTCGACAAACTCTTCCTTTTTAATACTTTCCTTTGCTTCTTTAGAAAGATAGTCGTACATTTCTTCAAACTTTTGATCATTCCAAAGATTTACGTACGTTGAAAATTGCTCCTCAGGTACCGGCTCCTTGTTACAGCTTGTTAGGATAAATAAAATGCTAAACATTAGGAGCCATACGAACTTTTTCATGCTTCTCCTCCTCGCATCTTTCTTCCTTTATTTTACCATATTTAAATTATGAGCTTACATCTTTTCGTTGCATACACGTTTCGATTTGTTTCTATACTTTTTTACAAATATTGATAAAATCTGATAGCAAAATAACCGTTTTCAAACTATACTATTCTAGTACTATACTTTTTCCATATAGGAGGAAATTATGAGGCACTTTTTAGCGGTACTTTCTATTCTAGTAATTGGTTTTAGCTTCATCCCAAGTAAGGCTTTTGCCCTTGAGCCAGACGACCCTGAATTAGATGTGTTTCTAGAGGAAATCGGCTGGGAAAAGCAAGATTACATTGATTACCTTGAGAGCAAGGAATGGGGTTTAGAATACTTTGATTCTGTTGATGAGTTAGGTACTCCACTTTCAGAAGAGGGGATTCAACAAGTACTTGTAGATTTTGACTTAACTCGTGAGGAATTAAATGAGTTACTCGTAGAATATGGAGACATTGAAGAAGGTCAGGATGTTCTTGATGGCACTTATCTAATTTTTAATGAAGAACTAAGTGAATATGTAGACTATTATCTAAATGAGTGGGTAGGAACCCCGATTGACGAAAATAATCTTCATGATCTTTTAGAAGCGTACGGATTTGGTTCTAAGGAAGAATTAGAAGCGTACTTAAATACGTTTGATGATTCGATTGAGAACTATGAGTACATTGAAGATTTAGAGATTGCATTAGATATCTATCAAACCGATGATGAGGCATTAGAGGAAATTCAGGAGCTATTTGATTCGATCGGACTAACAGAAGAAGAAATCGAAAAGCTCTTCCTTCACATTGAAGCGATCGATTTTGACGAAGCTGCCCTTCTTGAACTAAGCGAAAGAATGATTGGATTAGAAGAGTTTGAAAATGTGGAAGAGCTAACAGCGGAACAAATTGCTGAGCTTCTAGATATTTTTAATGATTTACAAAACATTTTTCAAATCCAAACGAAATACTACCTCGTTAAGGATGGAGTAAAAACGGATATTTCAATGGAGTCTCTCATGAAGATGACCTCTTCAGAGGGATACGATTTGTTAATAGAGATTTATAGTACTAACGGTGATTTCCTACTAGATGTATTATTCACGGCCGACATGTTGGGATCAGAGGTTATTGCTGAGACAGGAAAAGATATTCAAAAAGCGGAAGAAATCATCACAAATAATAAAACAGTTGCTGCTAAAACGGTTGCTAAAACCGTTAAAGGTGGAAAACTGCCTAACACTGACTCCAATTATGTGGATAACACTTTGATAGGATTTGGGTTTGTATTAGTTGGTGCATTTCTGTTTTTACGCCATAGAAAAAGGGAAATGGTTAGATGATGATCAGTAGGAAAGAAAAAAATAGAAAGAAGAAGAGAAAAACACCCCTTCTTCTAGTCCTTTCTATTTTACTTATTTCTTTCGGTATCTTTTTTAGTGGAACAAATAGCTATAAGTTTTTGAAGGGTTACCTACTTTATAAAGTGGGTCAGCTAGAAATAGCAGAGAAAAAAACGGAATCAACTGTGGAAAAGGTGGAAGCCTCTTCTGTTCAAAAAAGTTCCCTTTACTCTAAGCAACCGGAAATTGGTGAGAATATCGGAGAATTGGTTATTCCAAAAATTGAAGCAACACTCCCAATTTTTCATGGTACTGCAGAAGATGAGCTGGAAAAAGGGGTTGGACATTTCGCTGGAAGTGTCCTTCCTGGTGAATCGGATAACTCTGTTCTTTCCGGCCATCGTGATACGGTATTTCGGAGACTTGGTGAAGTCGGTAAAGGAGACTTACTTGTCGTCACTACCTCAGCAGGTGAATTTACATATCGAGTCAATCGAGTGCGAATTGTCGATGCTGACGACCGAACAGTCATTGTCCCCAAACCAAAAGCGACCTTAACCGTTTCTACTTGTTACCCATTTGATTATATTGGGGATGCTCCCCAACGATATATTCTTGTGGCTTCACTTGTTTCGAAAGAGTAGGAAAAAGGCAAACCAAATTCGGTTTGCCTTTTATTGTGTTACAAAACCTTTTAAGGCTAGTTTGAGAGACTCTTTCTTTCCAAGCTCTTGAAATGCCTTCTTTTCTAGCCTTTTCGGCTGCAGGGATGTGTAGAATTTTGTGTTATTTCTTAGAGTATTCGAGCTTATGACGACCTTCTCATCTTTTATAGCACTTGATACGATTTCCTTAACGTGATTAAGATGTAGCCCCGTTTCTACTTGGCGACGTTCAATCGTACCGTTTGGCATCATGACATAAATGTAAGTCTTAGCTCCTTTTTCCTTTATTGCATTGGTTGATACGGTTAAAGCGTTTTGTACTTCATTCGTAATGATTTTTAAATTGACATGTGAACCAATAGGTATGGAATTGGGTTGGTCGTTAAGTTGAATCTTGTAGGTATATTGTGTTTCCTTTTTTTCCTTTGGTTCAGTCTTTGGCAGGATTGAGATGCTTGATATAGTGCCTTCAATCTCATCTTTTTGAAGGTGAGATGTGACAAATACCTTCATTCCCACTTCAAGGGTGGGGACTTCCTTTTCTGAGAGCGTCGCCTCCACCTGTAGTTCATTGGATGCAATCGTGACTACCGGGTTATTTAAATCTTGTCGAACTTCTTTGACAATCCCAGCGATTGTACTATTAATGGTTAAGCTAGATAAGCTATCATTGATGCTATCTAATTGGTCTTCCTCCTGAGCAAGCTCTGATTCCAATCTACTAAGCTGGAGTTCCTTTTCATAGATTTCAATTTCTAAAGAGTTGGCCATAATGGTGTTGGTTGACTCATTTTCCTCGGTTGTCGACCTTTCAATATCACTCAACAGGTCATCTAAGCTGTCTATATTGTCCTCTAACGCATCGATTTCATCCTCAAGCTTGGAGATCTCAAGCTCTTTTTGAGCAATGGCTGCGTCTGTATTTACTGATGAGAGTTCAAGAATTGGAGTGTTCTCTTCCACTTCGTCCCCTTCTTTTACAAGGAAAGAATGGAAGTCACCTGTATTTTCCTCATAGTAGATATATTCTTCTTCTAACGGAGTAATTAACCCTTCATCTGTTTTCGATTCTACTAGCTTTTGTTCCTTAATCGCTGCCCACTTTTCTACAAAACTAATTCTCTTTATTTCACTATCCTTTTTAAAAATAAGATAAAAATTGCCGACCATGAATAGAGTACCAACAAGGATAACTGTCCACTTTTTCCAGTTCATTAATCTAGCAGCTCCTTTACAGTATCTTTTCGAAATCGATGTATGAGAATAGTGCAAGTACGAGCCAGATCACTACATTCGTTGTAATCACGATGGCAAGTACGATGCTTTTACTTCGATCGATTAGTTTTTTTATATATGTATATTGAAGGACCATAACCCATATTTGAAAAAACGTAATCTCGGCTAAGAATAGGATGATATATCGGTAATCTGTTAGGTATTGCGCAATGACTCCTAATGAGTACGGTAGTGATATTGGATCAAGACCAAGATAGTAATGAAATGGTATAGTGACTGCCTTTTCTATGAGGATAATCGTCGTGATGATCAGTTGGATGTTTATGAATTTGATATATTCTGTGTCTGAAAAGAGCCAAAAAATAAGTGCCGGAAAAAAGATGAAAAGGATTGTTCCTAGCACTCCTGCTAGTATCTGACCAATAGAAAAGAGTAGTTTGGTTGCTTCAAATTCTGAGGTGGTTAACTGATAGATTTGCTTTGATAGTATTTCACTTCCTATTCCTAGATATGCATTAATGGAATACAGTAGGAAGCTTGTGAAGGTGAGGATCAACGTATACTTCCAGGTTCCTTCGATTTTCTCAGCTTTTGTCAACTGGTGTCCAATGGTGTATGGGTCTTTTAATCCGCGGAACAACTGTACACGATAGATCATGTATATCCTCCATTATTTGGCACATATTTTGATAATCTTACAAAATATTTTACTAGATATGATATTTTTTGGAAACGGAATCGACAAAAAAAGACCACTTCCGACGTGGAAATGGCTAGAAATGAAGATTTGATCATTGCTCAAATGAATAATCATTGTGAAATTACTATTTATTATTTAAACATAATTTTTTGTAAGTTTCTTTGTCTTTAACGGGGATTACTTTTATTTCTTACGTTTCTCTTTATCTTTAGTAATATAACTCTAGGCATATATTTAATTGATAGTACCACAATCAAGGAAATTCAACCTACCTTTTCGTTCCAGCTTAGGTTAAAAGCACTCTTTCTTTCTCAAAACCGACAAATAGTTAAAAACCATGTCGAATATTGTTCGAGAAAGTAATGATACTCTGCTTTTTGAAAGGGGGTGAAATAATGTACATCCGGAATGTTATTCTACTGGTTCTAGTAACAGGGGCGACTGCTTTTTTGCCAAATCATACATTGGCAGAGAAAAACGGAGCTATAGATAAAACTCAAAACTCTACAGTACATACTCCCGTTTCAGTAAAAACTGAAAAACCATTAGTTTTGGACAAATCAGTCCCCGTTACACCAGATCATGCACATTCAAGCCAAGGCGGAGAGCCTAGTACCCAGACTACTGTACAAAAGAAAACTGTTTCCAAATCTCCAGACAAGAACGATAAAAAGCAAAAAGTATTGCCTTCTAGAGAAAATACTAGGGAGTCTGAAGAACCCACTGCAAAAGTTAAAGATACAGAACAATCCGGACGAACAAAGACAAATGTAGGTAATGATAAGGTGCAAGAGGTATCTAAGTCGCTTTCCTTACATCAAACTGAGGAGGAAACTAGTAGTCCCTCTCCAAATTTAAGTCCAAGAACTATACCGGATACTGAATCCACAGGATCAAAAAAAGAGATTAGTTCTCATACCTTGTTGCATAAAGAGGAAGAAAACAAGACTCAGCCTAACAATAGGAAGAATCCTAGAGAGATTGAAGTGGTGAAAAACGCTTCTCCACGAACGCAATCTTCTAGAGGGCAATTAAAAGAGCCGTTCAGTGCGGGGACCAGTCTGTTAAGCTTTGTTACAAATTGGTTTAACTGGGATAAATATTTTGATTCGAACCTTGGTCACATCAATCCTTCCCGCCAAGTGAAGTACCGTCATCAATGGATCAATGCTCCGCCTTCACCACCGCCCAAAGGAGCTCCTTTTTACTTAACGTATAATTAACGATAATGAAAAGGAGCAATTTGAATGAAAAATTACTTTAAAACAATGAAACTTGTAAAATCTTTTGTTGCAACCACTGTACTGTCTTTTGGTGTTATTTCAGGTGGCCATTTTGCTGCAGCAGCTGGACCTAAAGTGGGACCTGATAACATGGTTCAAGCACAAAGTTCCCCCGAGCTGGAGGAACCTACTCATTCTAATGCAGAATTAAAAGCTGAAATACAACAAAAGAAAGAAGAAAAATTAGTAAAGTCGCAGGGAAGTTTACATGCTAGCGTAAAAGGAACTCCTTCAAGTCAAACAAAGCCGGAGGTCCCTGCTCCTACTAAGGTAGAACGAAAAGATGAGATTCAACAAAGCAAAGAAGATAGAATGATAAAATCGCAAGGAAGTGTACATGCTAGCGAAACAGCAAAAGCGAATGCTTCTCTAAACTCAGTGATTTTTTCCGAAACAACATCGACAGAATTGAATACAACGGATGCTGCAACGGAATATTTATTCGGATCAGATTCTGCTACATCAGCGAACACGAATGGGGAAGATTTTTACCTAGGGAAGTTAGGTTATGGGAACACTGTACAATTTGATGTAAGCTCCGGTAGTGGAATTTATTTCAGTAGTGAGAGAGCACAGAATGCTACTTACGTCTACGGTTATTGGTTTTTAACCGGTATACAAAAGGCACCAACTGGAACTTCTCCAAGTGAGTGGGGAGTCCATCAGGCCAAACTAGCACTAGAAACCTATGAAGCTATGAAAAGTGTATATGGTTCGAAAGTTAGACCTGTCATCTTTATTGATGTGGAATTGGCTTTAACCGGTATGAAAGACTATGACTATGCAAATAATCGATCGATTTATACTGCATTTGTGAACTATTTAAATCAATATGGTCAAGGTGTAAAACCTGGCACCTATTCGTCACCAGGAAACTGGGAACGTACGATGGGTGACTTTTCACCAAGCACTCCAGGGGCTTATTGGGTTGCTTATTACCCAAGTGAAATCCCAACAGATTTGACAACAAGCAATCCAGATTGGCTCAATTTCCCTGGGACAAACGAAAAAGCAGAAATTTGGCAGTACTATGGTGGATACGATGACTATAATGTAGCTTGGAAACTTCCGTAACCAATATCATCTGCATAGAAAGTAAGAAATGGAGGACCCTTGGTGGGGTTCTCCTTTTTTATTTATATTTCTAAGGCGTTCATTAATGGTTTGGGCGTATGAAAAAAGAGACACCGATGACTAGTCGGTGTCTTAAAGTTGGGTGTTGTTTGAGTATTAGGATGATGCTTAACTGCAGAATAAATTGGTCCGAGGGGTACGGGCCAGTTAAGTTGTTGGAAACTACTATGACTTAGTACTCTGAAGGAAGCTGAGTTGCTACAACATCCTTCTCTTGACCTTTTGCCACAATCGGGCTAAGGTTTGCCACGATCACAAGTGCAGCTACTACGAAGAGGACAAAACGTCTTTTCATTGCATTTCCCTCCTGTCGAATTTTTATGGTAGAGTAAATCATAGAATGTGATAAATCTATTAAAACATAGGTTTATATTTGGTAGATTCGCGGTAAGAGACGGTTACATAGAGATTTTAAAGAGGATTTAGTCGAATTCTCTTATTTTTCCAAAAAAATATAACTCTATGCATATTTTAATAGAGGTGAGCAGGTTGGATTTTTCTGCAGTGGGGAAGAAAATTCGCGAGCTTAGAAAACAGGTGGGTATGTCACAGGGGGAGCTAGCAAACGGGATTTGTACGCAGGCTCAGATTAGTAAGATTGAAAAAGGTGATGTGTATCCTTTCGCATCGACGTTGTATTTAATCTCAGAGCGACTTGGGGTCGATGTGAATTACTTTTTTGATATAGGAAGTACACCCCGGCTAGACTATGTTTTAGAGGTGGTGAAGCAGTTAAAGCAGGCTCGGAGGTCAATGAATTATTCGGAGATGAAGCAGATTGTTGATACTGAGGTGAAAAACCCTTTGTTTTCTCAAAACAAGCGGAATTATCAGCTGCTGCTCTGGCATAAAGGAATTTATGAGCAGGCGATGAACAAGAATTCGGAGAAGGCGATTTCGATTTTGCAGGAGGCTATTGCATTGACCCAGTCCACTGAGAAGTTTTACTCGGAGCGCGAGTTGGAGCTAATGCTGAGCATAGGTGTCGTGTATTTTGAAGAGGATAATTTTGAGAACGCTCTCGTTGTATATGAGCAGGCATTAAAGTATATTAAACAACTGCCGTCTTTGAATGATATTACGATTCAGACTCGGTTGTACTATAATGTGGCGCGTGCATTGACTTGCATGGGTCGGTTGGAACAATCGAAGGATTATTGTACTGAAGGAATTGATTGGTGTATCGATAAGGCAAGCTTGTACTTACTTGGGGAACTGCATTACCAGTTTGGGTATAACGCCGAGCTTGGAGGCGATTTGAAGCAAGCGTTGCATTACATGAAGAAAGCATGCTTGGTTTTTGATCTGCAGGGGGATAAACGATTCTTAACGTTTATAGAGAAGAAGATTGATGGGTTGAGTGTGAGGAAGTAAAGGTCGAATACCCAGGGGAAGGTGTCAGACACCTTCCCCTGGGTATTATTTGTGTTTTGCTCCTTAGTGTCCACTCCACACGGACAAATACAATATTTTTGTCCACGGAGGGTGACAGACACCCTTCATGGACAGATTGGGCAGTCTTGTCTTTTTCGGGTGTCTGTCACCGATTATCGTGGGTTGGTTCCCCAATCGAGGAGCTTTTGTTTTAGTTCATCCTCCATTTGAGCGAGTTCGTGCTCGGCTTGGCGGCGTTTCATACGGCCTTCCTGTTGGATGCGAATCGTTTCCTCAAGTGTTTGGATAAGGTTTTCTTGTGTTTTCTTGAGCGTCTCAATATCGACTATACCTCGCTCGTTTTCTTTTGCTGATTCGATCGTGTTTGTTTTTAGCATTTCTGCGTTTTTCAGTAACAGTTCGTTTGTTGTTTTTGATACTTGTTTTTGTGCTTCTACCGCATTTCGTTGACGGATGAGCGTTAGAGCTATTGCCACTTGGTTTTTCCATAGAGGAATAGCTGTCATAATAGAAGATTGAATTTTTTCAATTAGAGCTTGGTTTGTATTTTGAATTAAGCGAATTTGTGGTGCACTTTGAACGGTGATTTCACGGCTCAGCTTCAGGTCATAAATACGTTTGTCTAAACGATCGGCAAACTGCATCATGTCGTTTACTTCCTGGAACGCCATTTGATCTTGAGATTGCTCCGCTTTCTGCTTGAGCTTGGGAATAATCGATTGGTTCAGTTCCTCGAGCTTTAACTCCCCTGCTGCAATATACACATTTAGCGCATGAAAGTACTCTTTATTATGTTCGTACAGCTTTTCAAGGAAGACCACATCACTCATAAGCGTATTTTTCGAGCGTTCCAGCTTTACGCTAATTCGCTCAATTTGTACCCCTGTTTTTTGATATTTAGACATGACTTCCTGGACCGAGTTTTGGATTTTCCCAAACATTCTAGAGAACATCGAGCGTTTTTCAGGCTTTAGCTCGTCTGGATTGACCTCATTGAATTTTTTCATGAGGTCAGAAAGAATCTCCCCTACTTCCCCAATGTCCTCTTTTTTCACATGCTCAATCATGGAATTCGAAAAATTCATCAGCTTGGATTGTGCTTGGGTTCCGTACGTGATGATGGCTTGGTGATTTTTCGGGTCGATTTGTTGTGCCAATTGATATGCCTTTTCCCTATTTTCTGGTGGGATCACATCAATTAATTTAACTTGCTTATCTGTTTGTTGAGTAGATAGGATTGGTTGGTCTTGAACTGATATCGGATCAGCAAATGGATTTACGAGCAAATCGTCTAACATGTCACTACTTGATGATGCTCGTTGCAATTGTGGCTCTGTATTACGATCTGTCATTTAATTCTCCTACTTTCTTCGTTCGGGTCTAGATTCTTCGGTTTGAGGGTAATCTTCTTTACCACATCAAGCTCGAAGTTCAGCTTATCTATATCATTCGATAGCACTTGGTTTAAATCCTCTTCAATGACGCGAGAAAGGTCGCGAAGAGCATCTTTTGTGTCCTGAAGTGATATGAGTAATTCTGAATTTTTCTTCGGCTGGCTAGATAAGAATGCGTATTTTTCTGCTAGCTCGACGATTGAATCTAAATGTGAATAGTAAAAAGACTCAGCCTGGTAGAAACGCTTTGGTTCCTTTTTTGTGATGGAATAGATTTTATTAGCTACACGGATTGTATCTAACTGTTGTTTAAAGGCTGCCACGTCCCTCACTTGGAAAAAGGCCTTTCTTAACCGCTGAAGCTTTGGTTTTGCTTCCTTTAAATTTTTACGAATGTATACATACTCTTTACGGGAGATGTTGTATTTTTTGAATGTTCTCACCTTTACGATGCCGTTGACGATCAAATAAGCTACGACACCTGCTGCAATGGAGATTCCAGAAGCTGTTAGGAATCCATTGTTAAATGTAAAAAAGCTAATCAGCCATGTTAACACGGTAGCAGGTATAGAAATAAATAATAGGATAAGCAACGCAATAAAGAAGTTCATTGTAATCGACTCCTGACCTCTCGGGATTTCTATGTTAAGTAATACGAAGTAATTGTTAAAAAGGTTTCATGTTTAGGTGAATCTAGGTGTAGGTTCTTTATAACCAATATACCCGAAATTGACCAGGTTCAAAATGGACTTCCTTTGTATTTGCATCTAGGTCTCAAGACTGAGAGGGATGGGTGACAGACACCTTCCGTGGACACTTTTCGGTATTTTGTCTTTTTAGGGTGTCTGTCACCGCTCGTGGACAAATCTATGGGTTTTGTCCTTGTGGGGTGGACACTTCTTTGTAGGATTCTCTTAGCTATTCAATAGTAGACATGTAATTCTGCGGAATTTGTTATTTTTTGTATAAATATAGCGAAATATTAGTCTTTTTTCTCTCTTTTTATGCTAGACTAACATAGTTAAACTGTTAAAATTCTGCCGGGGAGATGGATATGAAGGGAAAAGCTTTATTTTTATTTTGGACACTTTTAATAGGTTTCATATTCTCCACAAATGGAACCCTTGTTTATGCTCTTGAAAGTTCCAATACAGGTAATTATCAAAAGGATTCGAGTTACTTTTTCATTCAATATAATGGAGAAGAAAAAGAAGTATTAGTAAATGGGAATATTACCTTGAAATTGACTGGTTGGGCAGATGATTCTAAGACAACAGCTAATGGGGAAATTTCCTATGCTGATTCTTCAAATTCCACAGAAGACATCACACTGAAAGTAAACGAAGAACTTAATGAGTTGGCTTTAAATGAGACAGAGATTATCAACTATCGAATAACTGTTGCTGATGTATTTAAATCCGAGATAGTAACCGCTAAAGAATTAACGGACTCAGCCACTACCGTCGTACAAAACAACAACGGAACTTCCATCGAAGAAGTTAAAACGGTTGATGAATATGATACTGTCATTGAGAATAAAGGTCTTATCTATTACTCAACCGGCCAAAGTGGTGAAAAGCTTGTTATTACAAAGGAAAAATATGATTCTTTAAATGCTGCTAAAGATCCAACAACTATAGAATCTAATGCAGTTAGTGAGGAAGAAGCTACTTCAACCACAACTACTATAAAGGAAGTTCAGCCACTTACAAGATTTAGTACATCTAGTACCTCGACTACTTCCACAGCTGTAGCAAACAAAGTACCATCTATAAAATATTCAACCCATATACAAAAAATTGGGTGGCAAGAAGCTGTAAGAGATGGTGCTCTTTCTGGTACTGAAGGCGAAGCAAAACGGTTAGAAGCAATTAGAATTTCCTTAGAAAATACACCTTATCCTGGAGGACTAACCTACAGAACCCATGTACAAAAGTATGGTTGGATGTCTAATGTACCTGCAGGTAGTATTAGTGGCACAACTGGAGAAGGCAAACGGGTTGAGGCTATTCAAATAAAATTAACAGGAGAAATGGCAATCCATTATGATGTGTATTATCGTGTTCATGCACAAACCTTTGGTTGGTTAGGTTGGGCTAAAAATGGGGAATCATCAGGTACCTCTGGCCTTGCTAAGCGACTAGAAGCCATAGAAATCGTGCTAGTTAAAAAGGGAGAGCAAGCACCTGGTACCTCCGAAAAACGATATATAACACCAACTTCAGTAGTTTATACTACCCATGTTCAAACATACGGATGGTTACAACCTGTCAAAGATGGAGCAATGAGTGGAACGTCAGGACAGGCTAAACGACTTGAAGCCATAAAAATTAAATTAGAAAATCTCCCTTACAGTGGCGGTATTACTTATTCAACCCATGTACAATCTTATGGATGGGTAAGTGAAGTGTCTAATGGTCAAGTTTCTGGAACCTCTGGGCAAGCAAAGCGATTGGAAGCTATTAAGATTAATTTAACAGGCGATATAGCAAAGTATTATGATGTTTATTATCGTGTCCACTCCCAGACTTTCGGTTGGTTAGGCTGGGCTAAAAATGGAATGAAAGCTGGAACAGAAGGTCTTGCAAAAAGATTAGAAGCAATTGAAATTAAATTGGTACCTAAAGGTCAAGGTGTTCCAGTATCTACTACACAAGCGTTTAAAGAACCATTGAAGGTATTTTTAGACCCTGGACACGGTGGCAATGACCCTGGTGCAGTAGCTGGTGGATATCATGAAGCAGACATAAATCTAGCTGTTGCAAAAAAAGCTAAAGCTTTACTAGTTGCTCAAGGATATAAAGTTTACATGTCACGTTCTGACGATACTTATGTATCTTTATTAGATCGCTCACAAATGGCAAATGATCTGAAAGCAGATCTATTTATTAGTATTCATGTAAACTCTACTGGATCTGGAACTACAACTGCTAATGGTATTGAATCTTACTTTTATGAATACAATTCTGATTATCCTTCAAAGATTAATGAGGATATGCATAATAACAGTGACAGGATTAAAAAGAGTGTGACTCTTACTAATTTGATTCAAGATAATATGATTCAATATACCGGTGCAAATGATCGTGGAACAGATGGCAGTGCGTTCTCAGTTATTCGTGAAGCCGCTATGCCAGCCACGTTGATTGAACTTGGATTCATTAACAATACAAACGAACGTCAAAAATTAGTGACAAGTTCTTATCAACAAAAATTAGCAAAGGCTATCTCTGATGGAGTAGTTGAGTATTTTAGAATATACTAAGTATATAAATATTCATGTGTCTGGACTAGAAACAAAAGGTTTCTAGTCTTTTTTCATATATCAAAGCCATTGATAGCTTGTATAACCAATTAGTGCAGTTTTACTGCAAAATGACCCCGTCGCACAACAAAAAAAACGCCATGTAAGTGCTTTTCAATTCCATCACTTAATAAATCTAATGGATCTTTATAATTATTGACCTTTCTTCTATTTCAAATAAATCAATTCCAAAACCCATGCAGAACTCATCCATATCATCGTAATCAAACAAATCTTGATCTAGCTCCTTTTCGAAATGGAATGGTACCCCTTCTTGTATTACTCCTAAAGTGTCTTCCCCACAATTAATTTTTCTAACTATTTTTCCTTCCTTATGGGCACTCAAATAATAAGTATCCACCGTACTTTGTCCCATAGCCTGTATGACCATACTGTTACATTCTTTTGATAACTCATTACACAAGTCTAAAGGAGGTTCATAGGAATCATGTAATATCGTTATCCAGTTTTCATGTATGGAACTAACTGCAAATGAGGTGGGAATTTTGCTATTAAAAAAAGATAGAAATTCACCCTGAGAATTTTCTTCAACTAGTGCTACTTTACCACTAATATTGGTTAACCAATTTTGGGTAGAAAATTCTTCACTTCCTCAAGCTCATTTGTCTGAATATGAATCTGAAAAAAATTAACTGACATTAAAATCCTCCTCTTAGTCCAAAGTTTCTATACCATTTATAGGTATAATATACCAAAAATTATATTATACTAGTTTAGTATAATCGATTAATAATGGAGGAAAAATATGGACTACAGTGTGGGGCTCTACAAAAATATCAACGAAAACACCCATATTTTAGTACCTAATGGTTTTAATGAGCATGGGATTCGCTGTAACATTAATAAACCCGTGGTGTTAACTGAGCCCTACGATACAGCACTATTGGCGAAAAATTAAGACAGTGTTTTAACATTACAGTGAACAATCAATATACAACTGAAGATATGTATGTGATCGTTACTGAACTTGTAACCGGTGAGAAAAATTATTACTAATCATTCCTTTCAACGGGTCTTCTTTAATAAAGAAAATGGGTATGAATTTGAAGCAAAAACTAGGAGCAAGGATGGTCGTGGATATACTGCCATCCCCAAATCTATACGATTAGACGTAAAAGCAACTGATACTGAACTAGGAGAAGCTGTTTTGAAGACATTTGAGATTTGTGAATAGTGCCTAAACAAGTATCGGTCTTTTACTGACTGATGCTTGTTTTTTTGCCAATTGTCAAACTTTGTAGAAGTTTTGGTTGTTTATTTAGAATTCGCGGGTGGTAAATAAACAGTACTTGAAACCTAGGTTGAAGTGACAAATACAAAGGAGTGGTCTTGTGAAGATTAAGGTCAAAAGCTGGAAGATGCTCACTGCTCAAGACAAGATCTTTATTTTAAAAGCCATTAGCTTTCGGTCACAAGCAATGTCTTCAAGTCATACCTCAGAATAATGAACCCTTTAGGATTGACCCACTATGCCAGTTAGCCTGTATATATTCCACCTTTTCAGCAAAATTTTGTGAACTTCTTTAACATATGTCCCACTACATGAATATACATAATATTGAAAGGAGGGATTTATGTTGAATAGTTATCCTTTATTATTCTTAGCTGCTATGCTTGCTGGTTTTGGACTATTACGCGTTCCTGTAAGCGGTTTCTTATCGCCACTTAATCCACTAATCGATGGCATTGGAGTTTTAACTGTCCTCATTTTTGCTTTAGCTCTTATCTATCATGGCCTTATGTTCCTGGCTGGGAAAAAGAAATATTAATTATTAAGCCAGACTCTTAGAGTCTGGCTTTACTATTGATAATTTCATTAAAAAGTATTCATAATTCCTCCATTTGGAATTAAAATGGAATAGTACATAATTTTCAGGAGGATGATGGAGTTGTTTAAAAAAATTGCTGCTGATGCTTTAGGGTTATCGGATATTGGGAAAATTATTGAACCACGAGACTTTGATAAGACTGACGCTGACGATTATGTGATGCATGAAGACAATGAAAAAATTTACTTTTTAATTAAAACAAAGGCAGATGAATATTGCTTTACGAATTTGGCATTGATTCATGTGGATGGACAAAGTGCTGCGTCCTCTAAACGTACTCTGTATCGTTATCCATATTCACAGCATAAGATTTCAAATGTAACATTGGAAACGGCCGGAAAGCTTGACATGGATGTGGAGATTAAATTCCGTTTGGGGGATGTTCAATTTGATATTGATGTTCAAAAGGATCAAATTGAGAAGCTGAAGGATCTGTATAAGGCCTTGCTACGAATCTCTGAGACTACTTATGAAAATTCAGTTGTGACTAGTCTGGCGAACGAAAGCCTGGAGAAAGCTGTTGCTATTCTTCAAAACTCTCGCACAGAGGAATTAAAGCTCTCTGAACAATATAAAGAACTAACTGAGTTTGGATTCAACTGGCTAACGTCTATTCGTGAGCAGTACCATGAAAAAGACTTTGGTGATGTGTTTGAGAAGTATATTAATAATTAAAATCATGTAATATTACAATGTAACAAATTGCTTGCAACCACACTTTTGTGTGGTTCTTTTTTATATTTAAATTTTTAAAACTAACTTATTTCTAATTGTATCCGAAATAAAAGAAAGATTATTAAATTTTTTGTAACCTTTTCCTTTTTCGTTTGTCATTACCATTGGGAGGAGAGAGAACCATGACAGATCCGCTTGAAGAGATGTATCAAGCATACAAAGAACCCATTTTCCGCTACCTTCACAATATGTGTCGGAGTCGCTCCATTGCTGAAGAACTAACACACGATACATTCATTAAGGCTTTCAAGGGATATGGACGGTTTCGTGGTGAGTCCTCCCTTAAAACATGGCTTTTTAAGATTGCTAGAAATACATATATAAATGAAGCTATGAAATTATCAAGACAGAATGAGATGCCCTATTCAGAGTGTGAACCTCAAGCAAGTGGTACAACTCATAATATGGACGTAGGAATAATCGTTAGGCAAACATTTCAGAGACTTACTGAAAAAGAACGATCTCTATTGGCTCTTAGAGAACAAGGTTTTTTCATAAGTGAAATGGCTGATATCTTAAATCAAACTGAAGGGAACATCAAGGTAGGAATCTATCGTGCGAAAAAGAAGTTCAAGGAATATTATCTGGAAGGCGAGGAGGAATGACGATGAAATTTGATTGTAGTCTTGTAGAGGATTTGTATCCGTTATATGAAGTAAATGAGTTAAAGCAGGAGAACCGTCGTGCAATAGAAGAACATTTAAGTTATTGCAGTAACTGCAATAACTTGTATCAAGAAGGAATGGGGTTTTCTGAGTTATCTCCTTTCTACGAAGAAAATGAAGAAACACCAAGTAAGGATTTGGATGACCGCATTCGGTTAAGTTTTCGATTACGACGAATGAAATTAGTTGCCGGTCTTCTTGCAGCGGTCATTATTGTGACTGGTATTAACCAGTATGCTGCTAACCGAGAGAAAATAGCTACATTAATGAACGGGATGTATGTATACAGTGAATCACTAAATATAATCGCTAAAAATCCATACGAGATCGACACGAACAGAGAGCTTCTTTCTTATCAAATGGACGATATCATTGATTTAGGTAACGAATTGGGTTGGTTAGAACGCATCCGATTTTCGGATAGTTCCTACCATTTTATTGTGAATACTCAGGCGTTAGATGAAATGGCCGCAAACCTTAGGGAGCGAAAAAACCAGGGACTAGAGGATGAAACAGACCGTGGTGCAGTTGAACTCTTACAAAAGTATACAAATACTCTTTTTGAACATGTCCAAGAGGAATATACGGATTTTCACCATGGCTATAGTTCCTATTTTGAAATATTGGATGTTGAAGGAATTGCTACCCCAATTAGCCAGATAGAAGAACTAGCTTATTTTTATAATAAATACCACAAGCTTCCTTCTGAGATGGAGCTGTTAAATGAGAAAGAACTAAAGGAGATCATAACATCAGCATTCAATGCCCACGATAGCAAAATTAAGTTGGAGAGAAATCTAAATGAGAATGAAAGTGATTATAATTTTAACCTAGAGGATGGAAAGACTGAAATAAGTGGAGTAATTAACGGATATTCAGGGGCTATTTCTTTTGCAACAAATAACACAAATCAATTAATTGATCAAAAGCCAAAGAGTACCGAAGAATTAATAGAAAAGGCTAATAAAATGCTTAAGTCTATATATGGGGAAACTTCCAATTTTGATATAAAGCCTGTAAATGACGGTCAGTCACCTAATAACCAATTTTGGTTCACTCCTATTGCAGGAGAATATAAAATGTATTTTCCCATATCAAATCCATTTGTGATTGAATTTGATGCAGAGACAGGTCAATTTTTCATGTTATCAGCAAAGACATCCTTATTGACGAAAGAATTTTTCACAAAGAGTTATGAGGAAAAGCTTTCTCAAGAAGATATTGAAAACAAGGCTGAACAGATTTCAGGTAAAAAAGGAAAACAGATGGAAAAAGGCATCATATATTCGGCCGTAACTGCCGATTACGTTCTTGTCTATGTATTTGAAGGGAAAGAAAATTGGATTTATATTAATGCAGAGACTGGCGTTGTTGAAAGGCCTTATTTACCTATCTATTAATATGACTATAGTTTTTGCAGAAAATTGTCGAACCTTTATTACGTACATCTTGTCCCAAATAAAGTACAATTGAATACAGGTTTAGGTTTCCAAAATCTGGAGGTGCACTCATTGAAAAAGTTTAAAGTCTTACTATTTACAATTTTATTCATGTTAATAGCTGTACCAGCAATGGCTCAAAGTAATTCTCCTGTACAAAAGGCTTCAATTAACGGTGCAATGTTTTACGGTGGAGATGGGACAACCGACACCTTCGTAAATCTTGCTACTGACTATGAAAACAAGGACCAATATATTTTATATTTGGAAAAATACAATTTTCAAACAGATGAATATTATTATGGTCAAGCTATAATTCCAAAATCCAGTGTTGTTTTTGACACTAAAAAAGGTACAGTTTCGGTAAGCAATACAGTAACTCTAAATAAAGTGGAATGGGTATATGATAAGAAAACTAAAGCTGAATACCCAGTTGAAACTCCTGTAGGTGATGAATCTATCAATCTTACATGGTCATTTAACTCTGGAGATTATTCCTACCATAAAACGGTTGATAAAAACATTGAGATAGGATTCGATGAATATCTACAGCTTGCAAGAGCCACGTATAAAGACTACTACAATGTTACAGTTTCTGGTAAAATCGGTGCCATTGAAACTGTTGACTTTGATTACAACGGTGGATCTGTTTTCACGGGAACTTCCTTTGTAATAATTAAATAAAAATAAATTTGTTTTCTTATATAAACCTAAACCCTATTTAAGCAAATACATAAAAGGTTGGATGTTTTTAAAGACTGACCTTTTACTTTTTATCTAATAAAATAGGAATCTCTCAACGAGAGATTCCTATTTTACATTTTATTTATCAGATTTCCCCGGTTTCTCTGGTTTCCCAGGATTCTCCGGTCTACCCGTCGATGTTGACTTAGCTAAAATAAACGTTCCACCGTTATTGCGAGATGCAAGTTTCACAGTCACCTTCTTCTTACCATTAACTGTGTAGCTCACACCACTATACTCATCCACAAGCACCGAGCCTGGCTCAAAGTCCACCGCAAACGTAACCTTCTGCGCCTCTGTGGCTGTGTTTAATCCAACATACACTTTCTTTCCAAGGTACTCACGCTTCGTAATGGAGTACTTCTCTTCATTTCCACCATCCACCATCATACGTGTACCCTTCGAGAAAATCTTCGAGTAATCGCCACGAATGTTTAATAGCTTCGCATAGTGGTCGTGTAGCTTCACTGTGGTTTCGTCTCCGCTTTCAAGCTTTTCCCATGGCATAGAATCACGGTTTTGGCCGAACGCTGATACGACACCATTGCTAGATTCCCAGCTTGATTTGCCTGAGTTGCCTAGCTCTTCTCCGTAGTAAATCACTGGCTGACCTTTGGACGTAATTTGAAGGGCGGCAGCCACCATCAGCTTACCAACATCGCCTCCCACATACTCGGACAAGAATCCATCCTGGTCATGTGAGCTTAAGAATTGTCCGAGCGTTGCTGTGTTATCGATGCGAGCGTCGCGTTCTACTAAATATGACTCCACCCCGCTAATATCACCATTCACAAAGTTCTTCGCTTTTTCTTTAAAATCAAAGTCAAGCAACGAGTCCATTTGACCGGAACGCAGATAGCCACCGTCATTGGTGACGTTTGCTCCCCAATACTCACCGATCATTTTGAAGCTCGGGCTGACTTCGGTTAGTGCGTTTTTGAACGCCATCCACGTCGTTTCTTCCACGTGCTTCACAGTATCCACACGGAAGTAGTCAATCGTTTCTCCGCTATCCGTTCTTGCTTTTTCTAACCAAGCGGTTTGCCATTCAATGATTTTTGCACGAACGGCAGGGTCTTCGGTTCTGAGGTCCGGAAGTCCGTCTAGCTCACCGCGAACGGTTGGGTCTTCCATGTCGGTACGAAGCATATCCTTTAACACCGCTTGCTCTTCAGCCGTTGGTATGCCTGCTTCGCCCTGCCAGTTCGGTTCAATCCCGTCCATTCCGTAACCCGCATGGTTCAATACAACATCGACCATGATTTTGATGCCTTTGTCATGAGCTTTTTCAATAAGCTCTTTGAACGTTTCCATGTCTCCAAGGCTTTCATCTAAAGACGTGAAGTCCTTCGCCCAGTAGCCATGGTACGCGTATTGCTTGGCTTCTAAGCCAGGGCTCGTATTAAAATCGACACCTTTATTAAAGTCGATATTATCCACAATTGGCGAGATCCAAATCGTGTTGATTCCGAGATTATCCAAGTAATCGAGGTTATTAATGATTCCTCGGAAGTCCCCACCATGGTACGCTTCACTGTGGCCTGGATCATATCCAATTGGATTGTTGCTTGTGTCTCCATCCTTGAAACGATCTGTGAGCATGAAATAAATTCGTGCTTCATCCCAATCAAAGTCAAGATCTCCTTGGTACGTGCGTGGTGCAACTTCCACCGGTATCGTTTGATTGTGTCGGTTTCCAAATTCGTCCACTGCTGTTACCGTCAGGTTCTTGATTCCTGCGGCAACAGAATCCTTTACTCCGATTGTGACCGCTTGAAGCTGCGGGTCAATCATGAGCTTGGATTTTCCACCAAGTGGCGTCAAATCGACGTACATTTCTTTAAAATTGACCGCTTCTTCTGTTGTCACATGGATCTTTAATACGGCATTCTCGTTATACGTAATTTTCCCTGGCGACACTTGACCTTCTATGGTCACCTTTGGCACGGTATACACAATGACCGATTTGCCATCAACCGTATTTTTCGGGTCAGTCACCTCGTTTGTTTCTCCATCCTTTGTGACAAGGAAACTGTACTCGTACGTGCCTGGGTCGAGATTTTGTAATGTGTAGTAGAAGTACTCATTCTTCTCGTCATACGTCATCGCGTATTCTTGAGCTCCCACCTTTACCTTCACGCCCTCAATCGTGTGCATCGCGTCGTTTTGATACAACTCTTCATCACGATAGTAGAACGTCACATTTCCATCTTCTAACACTGGTCCTTTGACTGCTGGTACAACGGTTTGACCTGCCACACCTGTGACCACCGTTACCTTTGTAATCACTTCATCGCGGTCAATTTTCACGACATGGTCGTCACTGTCCGGTGAAATTTTCGCTGTTGCCCAGTCCGTTCCTTTTCGGATTAAGAAGCCTATGGATTCGGTTGTTGGTGCGATTTCAATATTCGCAATCGCTGTGTCGCCATTGATTTCCGTAAAGTCGATTTGGTCGTTCTTCACGCCTGTATTCCATACCCAGATATTCCAGTCCGTGAAGTCTTTATCTGGTCTTACGTATTTCACGCGAACATAGCGTTTCACGTTTTTCTTTACGGTTAATGCAAGTATGGCTTCTGCGTCACCTGCTTTTGCTTTGATCGTTGCGGTTCCTGGCTTTAAGCCCGATACTTTGCCCGTTCCGTCCACGATCGCAATGCTTTCATCAGATGATGTCCATGTGACCTTTGAGCCAAGCATTTCTTGGTTGAATTGGTCACGAACTAGTGCAGATAGCTGAGCGGTGTACGTTTCATAGACGGAGTTATCTCCAGAAATCGTGATCGTCTTTGGTACGAGCGTTGCTACCGTTACTTCAATTTCCGCCTTCACATCACCAACTGCGGCAACAATCGTTGCTGACCCATTTTTCACAGCAGAAACTTTCCCGCCATCCACTGTTGCTACTTCTGGATTGGAGGACGTCCATTTGATGTTCTGGTCGAGCATGATGCGGCCTTTTTGGTCCTTCACGTAAGCCGTAATTGTTTTCGTTGTACCTGGGTTGATCGCAAAGCTCGTTGTGCTCGTTTCGATGCTTGTGACCGCTGGTGTGTATTCACCTTCCTCCTCATCGTACAGCACCATCATTGATAATGGAGCGACCGTTGCTTGAGCACCTGTAATTGTGCGAAGCGTTTCTACACCCGCTGCTTGGTCGTCGACTACCACATTCCATGACGCGCTGGATGGGAGGCTAACTTCCTTCGCTGCATTGTTCGCATTGTAAATGACGACGATGTTTTTCCATGAATCATTGTTCGCATAGTTTTTCAACTGGAACGCGACAATATTGTCGTCGGTTTTGTATACTTGAAGATTTTGCTCAATCGCTGCTTTTGTGTTCATTTTAAACGCTGGGTGAGCTTTACGCAGCTCTATCAAGCCTTGGTAATAATCGAACACTGGCTTGTATTGGTCCTTCAGCTCCCAACGAATCTGGTTGATGCTGTCTGGACTCTTATAGCTATTGTGGTTACCGTATTTACTTCTCAGCATTTCTTCCCCTGCATGGATAAAAGGAATCCCTTGTGATGTAAGCACGATGCCGTTTGCTAGTAGGCTGCGTTTGACCCATTCGTTTTGAAGCGCATTGTCCTCTGTGATGATCGCATGCGGATCCGTTGTGATATCCTGGTGCGCGACCTTCATCATTTTATCCCACAGATTCAAATTGTCATGAGCCGTCACGTAGTTGATGCTTTCAGATGGACGGTTCGTAAAGTCGGTGATCGAACCGATGACACCTTTTGCAATGTCTGCTTCCTTCCCGGTTGCGCCTGTTGCGAAACCAGTGGATGCGTCATCGCTTCCGCCCTTAATCGCGCCACGGATATTGTCGTTAAATACCGCGTAGCCTTGGTCTTTTTGCGTTCCTTTGAAGTTTTGAAGAGACGCATCTAAGCTTGTTGATCCACCTGTCCATGGCTCGCCATAAATCAGAATGCTCGGATCAACCTCTTCTTTCAGCTCCTTCGTTAACTCGCTCATCGTTTGACGGTCGATTAGTCCCATCAAGTCAAAGCGGAAGCCGTCCACTCCGTATTCGGTTGCCCAATACTTCACGGAGTCCTTGATATACTTACGAACCATCGGTCTTTCGGACGCGACTTCGTTTCCTGTGCCCGATCCGTTTGTAATTTTCCCCGCATCGTCCGTACGGTAGTAGTAACCCGGAACGATTTTATCAAACGGTGAACCGCCAGAAAGCTGGGTCACTTCAGGAATATACGTGTGGTTGTACACCACGTCCATCACGACACGAATGCCTTTGTCGTGCATCGCTTGAACCATTTCCTTGAACTCGGTCACGCGTGAAGTTGGATCGGCTGGGTCGGTTGCGTACGATCCTTCTGGTACGTTGAAGTGGATCGGGTCATAACCCCAGTTGAATTTTGGATCAGTTGAAGATGGATCATTGACCGTTCGTTCGTTCACGGAACCGAAGTCATAGACCGGTAGCAAGTGAACGTGAGTCACTCCCAATTCCTTCAGTGAGTCTAAGCCAGTCTTGACGCCATTTGGCCCCGTGGTGTTCGACTCGGTGAATGCCTTGTACTTCCCTTTATTGGTCATACCTGAATTTTCATCTATGGAAAAATCGCGCACGTGCAGCTCGTATAGAATCGCATCGGTTGGCGACACAAACGCTGGTTTTGCTTCAGGATTAAAACCGGTTGGATTCGTATCATCCAAGTTGATAATCGCTGTCCGTTGACCGTTCGGCGAAGTGGATCGGGCATACGGGTCAACCGCATAGTTGGTCATTCCGTCAGCAAACTCGACTTTGTACATATAATATTTTCCGTTTTGATCACCGTTTAGGGTGAGGGACCACACGCCGTTTGCAGCACGAGTCATGGCCATTTCGGTGCCGTTTGTGTTATCGGTGACGAACGCCCCTTCGTAAGTGCCTTGGTCACCGTAGATGGCAACGCTTACTTTTTGAGCCGTTGGTGCCCAAAGTTTGAACGTTGTTTGTGATGGTGAGTACGTGTACCCTAGATCTTTTCCATCATAATAAAATTGGTCATCGTTAAGGACGTTACGCATTGTTACTTTTGCTGGTTGGTAACCGGTTGCGTTCACTTGGTAAAGCTTTCGCACGTCAATTTGTGAAGGGTCTGTGATCGTTACCTTCACTTTTGTGTCGCTAAGCTTTGTTGTGGTGGTTGGAATTTCTTTGTTGGCTTCAACATCTGTTAGTGTGAACGTTGTGTCGTCGGCCAGCTTTTTGTTAACAGAAACGGTGATGCTGTTTTTTGCATCCATTAATGCCGCTTGAACAGCCGCCGTTAAGTCTGGCTTGGTGTAGCTCACTTCGGTTTGGTCTTGAGTGAGCCAAACTTCAACAGAGTCACCCTCTTTGATTTCGATTTTTCGGGTAACATCCTGTGTCGTCCAGTTTCCTGGTCGGGTGATGATGTTGATGGAGCTTGAGGAGAATTCGTATGTTGCTTGAGCAAATCCGTCTTGTGTTGTGGTGAATGGATATGCCGCTCCGTCTTTGCCATCCTCCCAAATCCACATATCCCAATTATTTTGGGCACCGTCAAAACGGTAGTAATTGATGGTATAAGAATAAGTAGTGCTTAGGATTTGAATTGTTTTTTCTGCCGTTTTTCCGTCGAGTGATGCTTGGACGGTAATGCTGTCGTTCGGTTGAACGGAGTACGTGTCAGCGATCGTTAAGCTGTTGTTAGATAACGTGATTCCGTCTCTACCATCCTTCAGGATCCATTGTGGAGTCACATCAGACTGTTCTCCCTTTTCGTTAAGTGCTTTCGCAGAGAGAGTGACCGTTTGACCTTTTTTCGTTGTGGCTGGAGCGTTGATAATTAGGCCTGGTGCATGAACGACGGAGTTTCCGTTCGCTTGGGTCGGGTTGCTTGGGTCGGTAATCCAGTTACTTTCACCTAGAATAAATTTGTACTCGTATGTTCCTGGAGCTAGCTCTGTAGTGAGTTGCCACACACCTTCAGCGTTTTTCGTCATTTCTTTTGCGCCATCAGCCCAGCTCGTAAAGCTGCCTGCCACACGCACGCGGTCAGCCTCACCTAAGTACTGGAAAGTGACCGTGCCATCATCGTTGATGACCGGGCTTGTTGCTGTCGCTGGTGGCGGACCGATACGGAATGTCGAATTATCCCCCGCTTTCGGGTTTGTGTTCAATGGATCCGCTGTACTTTGATCCCAGCTTTTGTTGTTTAGTAGAAACTTATATTCATAGTTTCCTTCCGCTAGGGTTGGTAGTGTTGCGGTAAACACACCGTTTTCGAGTGTCATTGGGGTCGCTGTATCTAGCGTCCAGTTGTTGTGGGTACCAATGACATAGGCAGCTGTTTCCCCTTTGCTTACATAGTTAAAGGTAACGCTGTTGTCTTCATGGATGATCGGGCTCGCTGGAGTGGTTTCGGCATTTGCTCTTGTATACAATCCACTTCCTGAAACTAGCTGAAGTAGAAGAGCAATAACCATCACTATCGAGAACGCCCTCATGTTCTTCCTACTCAATCGCTTCTCCTCCTATTCTGTTTACGGGTGGTGCTGACTAGCTGTGAACCTTGGTGATGTTTGTTGAAAAATGTGGTACTAACTTGGTACTTTATGTAGCTTCTTGTTGCCTGGGGGTGCTGGAATTTGCGCAATCGATTGCACAAATGGTGAAAAAAGAGAAAATAGTTTAGTTGAATCCCTGTGCAACAAGTTGCGCAAGCGCTTTCACAAACTACTACCCTAATAATATCACCCCCCTAGGGTGTCTGTCACCACAAAAAGACAAAATCGTACAATTTGTCCACGAGCGGTGTCTGTCACCCTTCGTGGACAGTTTTGGTGATTTTGTCCGCGTGGAGTGGACAGTGCATTTTGACACCTTAACTACGGTATTCATCAAGGAAAACAAAAAAATACACAGTGTTTCGGGGAAGGAATAAATTACAACGGATGGTAAAAATCTCTAGATATACTTTGTTTATTTACCGCCTTTGTGTAAGCGATTACAATATTGCTTACAAGTACTTGTCAGCTTTCACCAACACCTACATACCTGAATTTCTGAATCTTCAGTTATTTAGCTATCCGGGGACATACAATTCGAACATATGAGGTAATTATTTTTCGCATCCAGAAAAACAGAAGAGTTTTCACCTATTAAATATTTTTAGATCGATCTTAGGACGTGAGTTAAAGACGAACATAGGGGGAAAGAGGATGAGTAAATTTAATAGCTTCTTAGAAACAAAAGTAATGCCTGTAGCAGGTAAATTGGCTGCCCAGCGACATCTTGGTGCACTACGAGACGGGATTATCCTAGCCATGCCACTGATTATTATTGGTTCTCTTTTCTTAATCATTGCCAACTTCCCGATTACCGCATGGACTAACTATCTAGCAGAACACCCTACCATTAAAACTAGCCTCTTATATCCATACCGCGGGACCTTCGAGATCATGGGGCTCGTCGCTACATTTGGAGTGGCATACCGTTTATCTGAAAGCTATAAGCTCGATGCCCTAGCTGGGGCGGCCATTTCACTTGCTGCTTACTTTGTTGTATCCCCTTTTACTAGCTATGTGATTGGGCAGGATCCTAATACTGGTGCAGACATCTTGGAAAATGCTTATAATACCGGACTTTTTACAAGTAAAGGCTTATTCGTTGGAATGATCATTGCTATCCTATCAACCGAAATATATCGAAAAATCACTCAAATGAATATTGTCATTAAGTTACCAGATGGAGTACCTCCTGCTGTTTCAAGATCCTTCTCTGCATTAATACCAGCGTTTGTAGCCGTTGTTGTAGCATGGGGATTACGCTTGCTTGTAGAAAACATCGGTGACTTTGGCAGTATACACAATGTTGTATCCGTCCTCTTGCAGCAGCCACTAACCAGCCTTGGCACAAGCTTGGTTGGAACAATTATTGTATTTATACTCATTCAAATGTTATGGTGCTTAGGTTTACACGGAGCAAACATCGTTAACGCAGTTATCTTACCGGTTTGGTTAACTTTGACACAAGAAAATGCGATGTCATTTGAAGCTGGCGAACCTGTAAAAAATATTGTTACAAACGAGTTTAATGATATTGTCTTTATCGGTGGATCCGGTACAACTCTCTCTTTAGTACTGGCCATGGTCTTTTTCGCCAGAAGCCAGCAGATGAAGCAGTTAGGGCGCCTTGGAATTGGGCCAGGAATCTTTAATATTAATGAACCTGTTACCTTTGGTATGCCAATCGTTCTGAATCCAATTATGATGATTCCATTTATCTTAGCTCCTGTTGCTGCGGTTATTATGACGTTTGTTTCTATGGATTTAGGATTGGTAGCAAAACCAATCGGTGTCGTAACTCCATTTACCATGCCTCCTATCCTAAACGGTTATATCATCACAGGCAGTATCTCAGGTGCCATTCTTCAATTGGCTATCATCGTTGTGTCATTCTTCATCTACTTCCCATTCTTTAAAATGTGGGACACGCAGAAGCTTGCAGAAGAGAAAGGTGCTGCTACGAATACTTCATCTACAGATAACACCGTGAATATGTAGTTTGCTGGGGGGTGTTGTGGTGACAGACACCCTAAAAAGACAAATTGGCTTATTTTGTCCACGAGCGGTGTCTGTCACCCTTTGTGGACAGTTTCACCCATTTTGTACGCGTAGAGTGGACACTTCCAATAAAAAAGGATTGGCTATCAAGTAGCCAATCCTTTTTGCATGTCATTATTAATTTACTTTAACTAATTTTTACTCAACCACCTGCCCATCAATCCCCAGCCACGCAAAACTATAAACAATCGAGGCCATACAACCGCTCCATTTCTTTTGAACCATAATTCTCTTTTTGCATTAAAAACTGAAGATAGTGTTCTTGCTTTGGTTCGGGAAAATAAGAGAGGATTTGTTCTTTTGTTAAAAGGGGATTGGGTTCATTGAACATGTAAGCGCGGTAACTGCTCCATGGGTAGGTTTCTAGGGATTTCACAAGTCCTGCAGTTAAGGGATTTCTGTGAATATAACGGCTAAGGTCTAGTTCATGTTCAGGGGAATCGATTATGTCGTGGAAATATCTCTTTTCGAATACATGCCCGGAGAAGTCATATTTGAGGTTAAAGTATCTGGCATATTTGCTGTGAAGGTACTTGATGATAGGACCAGGCGGGGTTTTCGAGGTTTCAATCTGAAGATGAATATGATTGGACATAAGGCAGTATGCGTGAATTTTGAATTCATATCTTTCCTTCGCTTCTAACATTATATTTAAGTATTTCCTTCGATCTGGAACATCATAAAACAAGGGTTCCTTCCTGATTCCTCTACTTGTGAGATGATACTTCGCACCCGGAAACCAAGTACGTGCACGTCTTGCCATGCGTGAGCCTCCTTTAATTAGAATTTTAATGAAGTGTTGAGTTTGTTGAGAAAGAGATTTGTAGCTTTTGCAAAACGGGGAAGGTGGGGTTTCTTGTATTATACTACTCTCTCAGCCACGAATAAATAGAGTCAGCAGTTTACCTCATACAAATCATAATAAGCATGGTAACCTCACTGTCCACCCCAGAAACACAAAAAGGCCAAATCTGTCCACGAAGGGTGACAGACACCCTAAAAAGACAGATTGGCCTTATTTGTCCACCGAGGGTGTCTGTCACCGTAAGTAGACTCTTGTTTCGTATGGTTGGAGGGTGAATTCTTTGCGGAGCTTCACATCTAGCACTTCATAGTTTGCCAACACAAGCTCAAAGTCTCCTAGTTTTCCACCCACACTAACTACAGAACTTCCCGGCACTCTGAATCTCGTCACGACTTCGCTAAAGTTATTCACCACAAGCGCCACCTTTTTCCCCCATTTGCGTGTATACGCAAACAGTTTCGGATGATTCGCCAGCATTAACTCATACGTACCGTACACGAACACAGGCTGGTCCTTTCTCAACCGGATCAACTGCTTATAAAAGCTCAAGATCGAATCCGGATCTCCCAGCTGTGCCTCGACATTGATATCCACATAATTCGGGTTCACCCCAAGCCATGTTAAATCTCCGCTCGTGAATCCAGCCGTTTCTGATGAAGCATTCCATTGCATCGGCGTGCGCGAGTTGTCTCGGCATTGCTTCCAGATGAGCTTCATAAGCTCCTCATGCGAGCGTCCCTTCTCACGTTCCACACGGTAATAATTCACCATACCCACATCGTTGTAATCCTCAATCGACGGGAATTGCACGTTTGTCATACCAATTTCTTGGCCTTGGTAAATGAACGGAGTTCCTTTCATCAGGAAGTACAGCGCAGCTAGCATTTTCGCGCTTTCCTTCCAGTACTCCTTGTCATTTCCCCAGCTCGACACACGGCGCGGCTGGTCGTGATTTTCGATGAAGAGCGCATTCCAGCCTCTTCCTTCCAATCCCGTCTGCCACTTCGTTAGCGCCTTTTTCAACGCGCGAACATCCACACGACTATCATCCGAGTTCTTATCCCAAAGGTCCAAAAACTCAAACTGAAAAATCATATTAAAATAGCCGCTCTCTTCTCCAACCCAGCGATCCGCGTCAGCAATCCGAACCCCGTTTGCTTCCCCGACCGTCATCACATCGTACTTTTTAAAGGTCCTTTGTGAAAAGTCAGCCAGCCACTCATCGATTCCCTCCACATTCATCATGTAAGGAAAGCAAGGAACCACATCGAGCCCTTCTGGATTCGGCATATCCGGGAAACCTGGCTTCTTTTTAATATGAGAAATGGCATCCACGCGGAACCCGTCAATCCCCTTATCGAGCCACCAGTTCACCATATTCTCCAATGACTCACGCACCTCTGGATTTTCCCAGTTTAAATCAGGCTGACGCGTCGAGAAGATATGCATGAAATACTGGTCGGTCGCCTCGTCATACTTCCAAGCCGGACCGCTAAAAATGGACTCCCAGTTATTCGGCTCCTTGCCATCCTTCCCGTCGGCCCAAATATACCAATCGCGCTTCGGATTATCCTTGCTCGAACGAGACTCAATAAACCACGGATGCTCATCGCTCGTATGGTTGATCACCAAGTCCAAAATAATCCTCATCCCACGCTCATGAACGCCAGCCAATAGCTCATCAAAATCAGCCATCGTACCAAACTCAGCCATGATGTCATGATAATCGGAAATATCATAGCCGTTATCGTCATTCGGCGATTTATACATCGGCGAAAGCCAAATCACATCAATGCCCAAATCCTTTAAATAATCTAGCTTCGAGGTTAATCCCTTTAAATCGCCAATCCCGTCTCCATTGCTATCCATGAAGCTTCTTGGATACACCTGATAAGCGACGCTTTCCTTCCACCACTTCTTGTTCACGTTCGCACCTCTATTTCTGCTTACACCCACCACATTTGTGAAACAGGCTCTTCAATTAACACTGACTTTAAATTCACAACCGCGCGAGTGAAGCCTTCTTCAATCGACATTATCGGATCTTCATGCTCAATGCTCACGACATAATCGTAGCCGTAAGTTCGTAACGCGCTCATCATATCGGACCATTCCTTCAAGCTGTGTCCACAACCCACACTGCGGAAATTCCACGCACGAGTTCTGATCTCACCGTACGGCTGCATATCGGTTAATCCATACATATTGACATTGTCTTGGTCAATATACGTATCCTTCGCATGGAAATGATGAATCGCATTTTCTTTTCCTAAAATTTTAATCGCAGCAACCGGATCAATTCCCTGCCACCATAAATGGCTTGGATCCAAATTCGCCCCAATCGCGTCACAAGTTTCCTCACGAAGCTTTAACAAAGTATATGGCGTGTGAACCAAAAATCCGCCATGTAGCTCAAGGCCAATTTTTACATTATGATCTTCCGCGAATTGCCCAACCTCACGCCAATAAGGAATCAACTTCTCTTCCCACTGCCACTTCAGCACATCGCCATACTCATTCGGCCATGGTGCCACCGGCCAGTTTGGCTGTTTCGCTTCCTCGTGATCACCAGCTGTTCCCGAGAAACAATTCACCACTGGTACGTTTAAAAGTGACGCCAACTTGATCGTCTTCAACAATGTATCATTGGACTGTTCAGCAAATACCTTATCCGGGGAAATCGGATTGCCGTGACAGCTAAATGCACTTATAATCAAGCCGCGCTCTTCCACTTTGCGAAGATACTCTGCTCTTGCTTCTTCACTTGCCAAAAGACCGTCCAGGTCACAATGGTTATTCCCTGGATAGCACCCCGTACCTATTTCGACTGCGTGTAAGCCTGCATTTTTCACCGTATCAAGCATTTCCTCAAATGACTTTTCTGCAAAAAGTACTGTAAATACACCTAGTTTCATCGTGACATTTCCTCCCTTTCACTGCTCTCATATATCTTGTCAATAATCTGTGATACTTGCAGCGCTTGCTCTGGTTTTACCACAAGCTCCGCCTCACCCAAACAAGCCGCGACAAAATTCCTTGCCTGTGGTACATCTGGTTCCTCTTCCCCTGGAATCCAATCTGCTTGCGTGTTAAAAAGCATGCCATTTTTCGTTGTGTATAGTTCAAATGGGAATACGTTTATTCCACCTTCAACGCCAGAAATGCTCACGTTCGCAACATCTTCCTTTATATTCGCAGCCCAAGACGTTTCGAATAGCATTGATGCTCCGTTCTCAAACGTCATGTAAGCCGTTACATGATCATCCACTTCAAACGTCTGATGGTCAAATTCTCCCCATTGGTTCACTTGACCCGGAACCTTACTTAATGTGTTGTACGTGCGACCCGTTACGCTTGTTTGCTTCGGATTGCCCATTAGCCAAAGAGCCAAATCAAGAAGATGACAGCCAAAATCGATTAAGCTTCCGCCACCTTGAAGATCTTTGTTTGTAAAAACACCCCAGCCAGGAACCTTTCGACGTCGCAATGCTTGAACCCGGACAACAAGTGCCTCCCCGACATCTTCCATCGACTTTTTCGCAGCAATTGCTTCCTTCATAAAACGGTAGTGATACGCGATCGCAAGTATCTTGTTTGCCTTTTTCGAAGCCTCAATCATGGCCTCACACTCTGCCGCACTTAACGCCATCGGTTTTTCGCAAAGCACATGTACGCCTGCTTCAAACGCAGCAATCGTAATTTCTGCATGGAATTTATTCGGAGTACAAATGCAAACCGCATCTACCTCTTGAAAAAGTTCTTTATAGTCCTGGAACACATGTGGGATGTTAAACTTTTCCGCTGCCTCACGAGCGCGATCACCATTCACGTCACTAACAGCCGTAATCTTGCATTTATCGCCTAAAGCAAGAAAAGCCGGGATATGGCGGGCCTGTGCAATCCCGCCAACCCCGATAATCCCGATTCGTAGCTTTTCCATTATTCTTTTACTCTCACAATCTGTTTCGTTTCACTGGACTCAAGAGCTGCCAAGATTACTCCAAGAGATTTCATTCCCTCTTCCCCGCTCACAGCCACTTCTCTATCATTTAGCACAGCATCCACAAACAGATCAATCACATGCGAGCTCGACTGGCCACCCTCGTCATTCGACTGAATTTTTCCAAGCTGGTAATTCACGACGTCACCATTCTTGTATTGAACAACTAACGAATTGGTTGGGTCGTCCTCTAAACGAAGAATTGCATTCTCTCCATAAATAATCGTTGAATTGTCTTCCTTGCTCACATACGACCAGCTCGCCGCAAGCGTTCCAATGATACCGCTTTCCGTTTTCAACACACAAACCGCTGTGTCATCGACTGTAGCAAATTCCTTCGCACTCGTCTCAACAAATGCACCCACTTCAACGATTTCTTCTCCTAATATATATCTAAGAAGGTCTGTTTTATGAACACCTAAATCGCCCATCGCACCAACGAATGCTTTGTCTTTTTGGAAAAACCAGCCTTCCTTGCCTTCCACGCTCCAGCCCTCTGGTCCACCGTGTCCGAAAGCGGTACGGAAGCTATATATCTTTCCAACTTCTCCACTTTGAATCAGTTGACGCGCTTTTTGATGGGACGCCACAAAACGTTGGTTGTGCGCGATCATCAGCTTTTTGCCGCTATTTTTCGCTGTCTCGATCATTGATTTTGCTTCCTCTTCTGAAGTCGCCATTGGCTTTTCACAAAGTACATGAACACCTGCTAGCAGTGCTGCATTGGAAATCGGTGCATGAAGATAGTTCGGCGTACACACGCTCACTGCATCCACTTCCGCGTTTCTTAAAAGTTCTACAAAGCTTGTGTACGATGGAACTCCGTACTTTTCTCCGATTTCTAGTGCTCTCTCTGCGTTATTGTCGCAAACTGCCACAAGCTCCACATTCGGATTTGCTGCATATTCTGGTAAATGGCGATGGCGTGCGATACTTCCGCAGCCAATCACACCTACTCGTAATTTTTTCATGCTAGTTTCCCCCTTTGATCGTTTCTAATGGTTTCGCGTTTCCGTATACAGGACGCTCTCTCTTCACTGGTTGTGCCCATTTGACTGCGTTTGTGATTACCTTTTGAATTTGTTCGTTATGGTAAGTCGGGTACGTTTCATGTCCTGGTCGGAAGTAGAACACTTTTCCGTTTCCGCGCGTATATGTACAGCCGCTACGGAACACTTCGCCACCCTCAAACCAGCTGGTAAAAACAAGCTCGTCTGGCTGTGGAATATCAAAATGCTCGCCGTACATTTCTTCCTGTGGTAACTCGATATATTCACCAATTCCCTCTGCGATCGGGTGACTCGGGCTCACAACCCATAGACGCTCTTTCTCATCTGCTTCACGCCACTTCAGATCACAGCTCGTTCCCATTAATGTTTTAAAGATTTTCGAAAAATGGCCAGAATGAAGCACAATTAAGCCCATTCCATCAAGAACGCGCTGCTGCACCTTTTGCACGACGGTGTCTGACACTTCGTTATGAGCAAGATGCCCCCACCAAACAAGTACATCCGTATTCGCTAACACTTCATCTGTTAACCCATGCTCCGGCTCATCAAGAGTCGCTGTCTTCGCTTCGTAACCTGCTGAAGTTAAAAACGACGCAATCGCCCCGTGAATACCCTCCGGATAAATATCCCTTACCACTGGATTCTTCTGCTCATGTCGATTCTCATTCCATACTGTTACCTTCACCACGTCAAACCACTCCTTTTACATTATCTTACTCCCTATTTTAGAGAATCACAGATTATATGAAACTGCTTACATTGACGAGTAGGGTGGAAAATATTGACCTGACCGGATGCGGGAATTAATTTTTTTTAAAATCTTGATTACTATCAAATATAAATATTCCGCTTCATGGGCACTTAGCAACCCTTTTAGTTACCACAAGTTTAGTTTTATTGTCTTCATGGGAACCTAACTGCTCTTTTGGTTACCGCTAAGCTAGTTTTTCTGCCTTCATGGGTACTCAACTGCTCTTTCAGTTTCCGCTAGACTCGGTTTCCTCCCTTCATGGGAACCTAACTGCCCTTTCAGTTTCCGCTAACCTAGTTTTTCTGCCATCATGGGTACTCAACTGCCCTTTCAGTTTCCGCTAACCTAGTTTTTCTGCCTTCATGGGTACTCAACTGCCCTTTCAGTTTCCGCTTGACTAGTTTTCCTCCCTTCATGGGTACTCAACTGCTCTTTCAGTTTCCGCTTGACTAGTTTTCCTCCCTTCATGGGAAATAGGTCTAGGTCACACTCTTTTAATGTAATGGTTTAGAGTATCTGAAGTGGACTGTTATGACTACACAAAAAAAGAGTACAACCGAAGATGGTTGTACTCCTTAGTCTCTATTCAAAATTACTTATATTTAGGAATTTCAAGATAAATACTGTATGGTTGGATCTTATAGACTTCATACATAGTGTTTACTTGTTTATAAGCCCATCCAATATCTGTAGCATACTGGTTACCTGCTGCCAGCTTAGTAGACATTAGCTCAGGATTCCAACGCATCTCATATATAGTATTTTGAACAATATTGTATGGGTTATTACCACCTAGATATTTATCACTTATAAAGGCTGCACCACCTACAATTGCTGTATACGGAGTAAACCAACCCTCATCATAGGCCCTTTTCACTCCACACTCTAGTGGACAAGAATCATATGCACCTATACCATACATGTTATAAACAATTTCCCCATTATATTCTACACCTTTTGCAAGAGTAGAAGTCCCGTTTCCTGTTTCGAGTAGGGTATGAGCCATTAAATATACTTCATTAATACCATATTTCTTGCCAGCATCGATAAATGCTTGCCCTTGATTTGCTAAAATTCCTTTTCCTGTAAGGTACGTATTTAATGTTCCTACTGACACGTCACTAGGCTTACTAAGGTTCATGAATTGGAGTCTTTGTTTTTCATCATTGATATATCCTGTTGGATCTAAATATTGCTGCACGTCAGAAGATGTTGCATTGCGCCAATTTCCAATGCTTACTGTGTACCAGCCGCTAGTATTATCTTCCACTGTAACCAATAGCAAACTACCATTACCCACAGATCCATAAATATGACTAGTACTATTCTTTTCTGCACGAATATTTAGAGTAGTAGAAGTTACTTTACCAACCCGCAAATTATTACTTGCCAGACTGCTATGAACATACAAGACTTGACCTTTATATTCAATTTTATACCATCTTGTATTTCCAGAGACACTCTCACCTATAATATTACCGTCTAACAGTATGAAGAGTGTATCTTTTCCAACAGTTGCACCGATACTACTCGTCGTATTTGGCAATGTTCTTAAATTCACACTAGTACCAGTTATTGAACCTCCAGCTGACATTTGAAGATACTGACTGCTAACATAAGCAGGCAGAGTTCTATATTTATCTGTCTGTGGCGAAACTTTCATTTGCATGTTTAAAGCATCACTTAATGTAAGATCATAGTAATTATAGGTAGTAATCACGCTAGGTTTCACAAAAGGTTTGTTTGTTGGACCAGGTGCAGCTCCACCTTTGTTCACTAAAACAATTTCTACTGCTTCTAAACGTTTTGATAATGCTTCGGTACCTGCTGATTGTCCATTTTTTGCCCAGTCCAACCAACCATAGGTTTGCGCATGAACACGATAATAAATATCGTAATGTTGAGCCATTTCACCTGTTAGGTTAATTTGAATGGCTTCTAGTCGCTTACCTTCTCCAGATGTACCAGATATCGCACCATTAGATACATAATTTAACCAGCCATAGCTTTGGACTTGGGTTTTATAAATAATATCTCCGGTGTAAGGTTTATTTTGAAGGGATATCTTAATCGCTTCCAAGCGTCTTGATTGCCCTAACGTTCCAGACGTTTTTCCATCAGAAACTGGCGCTAACCAACCAATCCCTTGCACATGAGTTGAATAACTAACAGATGGATCAACTACCAATGGTTTGTTGGTAGCCCCTGGAGCAGCCCCACCTTTTACAACTAACACAATTTGAATAGCTTCTAAGCGCTTAGAAAGACCTTGAGTACCAGCGGATTGACCGTTTTTGGCCCAGTCTAACCAACCATAGCTTTGCGCATGAACACGATAGTAAATATCATACTGTTCCGCCATTTCACCTGTTAAGCTTATTTGGATCGCTTCCATTCGCTTACCTTCACCTGATGTACCAGATAAAGCACCATTGGACACATTACTTAACCAGCCATAGCTTTGGACATAGGTTTTGTAAGTGATAGATCCAGAATAAGGAGTGTTTTGTAAAGAAATCTTAATAGCTTCCAACCTTTTTGCTTCTCCAGATGTCCCCGACGTTACTCCATTAGTAACGGGAGTTAACCAGCCATAACTTTGGACATGGGTGGAATAAGAAACAGATGGATTAATGACAAAAGGTTTATTGGTAGAACCAGGTGCAGCTCCACCCTTTGCTACTAATACGATTTCTATTGCTTCCAACCTTTTTGAAAGCGCAAGTGTACCAGCAGATTGTCCGTTTTTCGCCCAGTCCAACCAGCCATAGCTTTGAGCGTGAACACGGTAGTAGACATCGTAGTGTGTTGCCATTTCACCAGTTAAGCTTATTTGAATGGCTTCCAATCGTTTGCTTTCCCCTGATGTGCCAGAAATCGCACCATTTGATACAGCATTTAACCAGCCATAACTTTGAACATGGGTCTTGTAAGTGATATCTCCGGAATATGGAGCATTTTCCAATGAAATCTTAATAGCTTCCAAACGTTTTGCTTCTCCAGAAGTTCCTGACATCTTTCCATTTGAAACTGGATCCAACCATCCGTAACCTTGCACATGCGTAGAATAAACAACAGATGGATTCGTGACGGCTTTAACGGACACAGTCTGCTCGGATGTTGGAGTACTTTCGACCACTTCTTGACTAGTAGTTTCTGTGCTTTCTGATGATTCTTCAATAGAAGTTGAATCTTCAGCAGCAGTTGCTTCTTCAGTCGTCTTATCCTCAGTAGGAGTTTCAATTACAGCATTTAGGGAATAATATTCATCTTCGGTAATCTCAGTTTTTTGATTATTTTCTTCGGTTAAAAAATAGAATAGTCCATGATTTTTAATCAAAGTACCATATTCATCAACTGTCGTTCTCTCTTCAATGGATGTCCCATTATCATTTTTTTCAACAACATTCCATTCATCGTTCAACTCAAGAGGAGTGACTTTCTCTGCACTAAATGTATCTGAGACAGTGAACCGATAAAAAATACTTTCTTCATCTGTAATATTGAGTTCATCTAACCCCTCACTAACCGTTAAAACGGTATCAATTGCTTGATTAGTAGAATGATAGATCGTTCCGTTAACAGATGATTTGGTTTCATCAGTCCATCCAGTTAGTATCAACGTAACCTCTTCATTAATTATTACTTTTTTTTCTTCACCATTATAATGAATGAAATAGTAACTAGAACCTTCACTAAAATTGTCTGTCTTCGAGTTTTCTAATGCATAACCAATACTTATATTGGAAAGAATAGAGAGACTCACTAGTAAAGTACTAATCAGCAATATTAAGATTTTTTGCATGAACTTCAACTTTTCTTTATACCTCCTAAAAAATATTTTTCAATCACATATTATATAATCATAAAATCATATAATAGTAATTAAGCATAAAGTTAGAATTTTATATAGTAAATTATGAGAATAGACAATCAACATCTTTCCTATTGCTCATAGACAAAATTCAACAAATTCCTATTACATTTATTAGGATAACAAAAATAAGTACAATTAAATAGGCTTATTTTCTTCCTAGTTATAGGATATTAGTACTATAATTCAGTAGCATAGTAACTAGTATTTATTTCATTTTTGTATCAATAAAAAGAAGCAACTCTTAGTAGAGTGCTTCCCTAGTAATCATTCATTTCTTCCCATCCAAACCCGCCCGATACTCATTCGGCGTAATCCCCACAACCTTCTTAAACACCTTACGAAAATACTTATCATCCTGATAGCCAATCATATTCGCAATCTCATAGATCTTCAGCTGACTATTTTTTAACAGAGATTTTGCTTTTTTCATGCGGATGTTCACAATGTAGTCAGAGATATTCACGTTAAATTCCTGCTTGAACTTTCGTGAAATATACTCTCTGCTAATGTAAAAATGCTCAGAAATCTCTTGTAGCTTCACGTCACGATCGAAATTTGCTTGCAAATACGCTTCAATATCTTCAATGATATTGCTTGTTTTCTTACTGGCCTGTTTCTTCAGCTTTCTCAAAAACAAACTGATCTCGCGCCTTTTCGCACCCACATATTCATCTAGCATGAAGTTCCCGTCTTCATCAAAAAACGAATCCACTCGTCCTTCGACATCTTCAGACACCTTCACCTCAAGCTTATTGGCTTTATACGAGCGATTGCTCAACAGCAAGTATTCATTTTCAAAATGCAATACTTGCCTAACCGATAAGTATTCCTGTTCAGTAAAATCAGTCCGCACCTGCTCGATGAGCTCGTCGAATGCTTCTATTTCCCCTGCTTGAATCGCCAGGTCTATGCTTGAGGAGTAATCCATAAGGCTCTTTAACGGTTTGTCTGGCATCACATATTCTACATACACCTTGCAGGCTTTCGGCTCCAACAGATTTCTGCCAACAAGTACCTTCCTCGCTTCTCGGTACGATTCCTTTAGCTGTGAGCTTTCCATGACCATTTTTCCTAAAGCAATTGGACAAGCGATATTCATAGCCGCTTTCAAGGATTCATAAATACCAGCAAGAATGTCCCCGACCTCATCAAACCGATCCCAAAAGATGATCACTACCTCACCCTTATTGGATAAATATCGAAAGCCAATTCCGCATTCTTTTTCTATTAAAATTTCGTTTACGACATTTAGCACCGTAAAATAGGTTAAATCACGGTCCCCACCAAATGCCTCAATTGTTCTGCGGTTCACCCGAATGATCCCCACCATGTAGCTTCGTGATGATTGAAACCCTAATTCCTCGAACAGACCCTCGTCTACACCTTCATCACTATTCATGAGCTGTGTGAACTTTCGGTCACGGTAGACAGGCTTCATCATATTCATCAACTGTCCGCTAGTTTCTTCTTTTTTTCGCTCCTGCTCTTCCTTTTTCCATTCGTTCACTGCCGTTTCGAGCGTTTGATTTAATATTTCCGGATCCACAGGCTTCAGCAAATAATCCGTGCTTCCGAAGTGAATGGCTTTTCTCATATAATGATAGTCATCGTAACCAGTGACGACGATCACCTTGCTTGTGGGGTGATTCCCTTTAATCCATTCTAGTAGCTTCGTGCCGTCCATTTTTGGCATTTTCATATCGGAAAAAATAATCTCTGGACGGTGTTTTTCAATCAGGTTCGTTGCTTCTTCCCCATTGCTCGCTTCATAGATCGTAGTGATTCCGTGCTTTTCCCACTCACCTAAAAGTTTGATTCCTTCACGTACATGCGTTTCATCATCAACAATTAAAACGATCACGGCTATTTCCCCTCCTTCGGCATTTCAACAGGAATATCAATGCTTACCCCAAAGCCTACTTCTCCATTTTTAAAAATAATAAAATTGGCTTGATTTCGATAATAAATCACTAATCGGTCATAAATATTTTTCAGTCCGATCGATTCAGAAGACTTCTCCGTTTCACTATATAATTCCTGACGAATGAGGCTTAATTGCTCCTCGGTCACACCAGTTCCATTGTCCTTCACACGGATTTGAAGCATCCGGTTCTCTTTGACAGAAGCAGAAATGGTAATCAATTGTTTGTCTGTATGCTGATCAAAGCCATGCTTAAAACAGTTTTCAACAATCGGCTGTAACATCATCTTCGGAACAAGAATTCCCTCGGCTTCCTTATCAATCACCAACTGAAATTGAAACTGATCATCGAATCGCTGTTTTTGCAGCTGCAAGTACGATTTCACATGTCGAATTTCGTGTGATAATGGGACAACATCTTCTCTCATATTCATGCTATACCGCATAATTCCAGCAAGTGACGTTAACAGCGTATACACCTTGGTCCCGTTTGCTTTGAGTGCTAACGTGCCAATCGATTGAAGCGAATTATATAAAAAATGCGGATTAATTTGCGAGCGCAAAACACGAAGCTGGGAGGCTTTATTTTCAATATCCAACCGGTATTCGCGTTCAATTAGTTCATTTATTTTTTCAATCATGCTCTTAAAATGTTTTCCTAGCATACCAATTTCGTCGTTTCCTAATGACTCAAAATCAGCCTTGAACTCCCCTTTTTCTACCTTTTTCATATTGGTGATAAGCACTTTGATGGGGGCTGTAATTTTAAAAGAAACAAACATCGTGGCAACTAAAACGACCACCATTGTCACAATACCGATTAGAATGTTGGTATAGGCTGTCTGACGAGCGATTTGGTACAACACATCATACGGAATTCGCTTCGCAATATACCAATTTTCCACAGGCCCTGAAAATTGGTCAAACACGATCACCCCTTCGTCCCACTCGAGGCTCTTCGTGGAAGCTGGTTGCTGCTTGATTGGCTCGTACCAACTCTCCGTCATCGGTTCTCCAATTACCTCTTCATTTGAGGAATACACCACGATTCCTTGGTCATTTACGATAAAAAGCTCTTCGGCGTCCTTCGTATATAATCGATCCGCTACCGCACCGATTCTCGATAAATTAATATCAATCGAAAGAAAACCTAAGATATCTTCCGCTGGGACATCGCGAATGACACTGTGAAAGCTGAGAACCTTTGTACTCTGTGATTTCGGTATAAAGGACATATTGTTATAGCTTGTTATTTCATGTGGCGGTTCAATCAAATAAAAATCGTCATGGTCTGGCAGCTGAGCATAATAAGGATGCGAAAGAATATCCTCATATTCTCCACGGCCACTGATTGTAGAATGATAGTTTATAAACGAATCTTTTTCCTTATCAATGTATAAATGCATTTGTTCAATTTCAGGTCGGGTATTAAATAAATACGCAAGCGCTCTTCTTATTTCGCCTTGATTACTTCCTATATCATCAGAGATTCCTTCTCGCATTACACTCATTAATGGATCATATCGATAGAGAACAGTGGTCATTTGCGCAATATCCTCCAAATATACCGTGAGTTCCTGCTCACCCTTTGCAATGAGATCGTGGTTCGTGGAAACAAACTGATCATTAATGGAGTTAGTCGTCTGGTAATACGTAATTCCGATCGCCATACCAAATGGGAGGATGGTTGCTAGCATTAAAAAGATGATTAACTTTTTTCGAATTCCCCATTTCATCGCTTTTCCTCATCCTTCCTTGGTAGAAATCCCACTCATTGTAGCACAATTTTCTCGGACTTCAACAGTGGGTGTAAAAAAAGAAACGGTTCAATATTTTCCACCCAGTTGGTCAATGTAAGCCGTTTCATAGTTTCTTAAAATAGTTGAAAATAGGTCTATGGAGGTGCTGGGGATGAATAGCCAAAGTAATGTAAAAGAAGTGGACGGATCAGTGATTGTAAGCGAGACAACCAAGCACAAGACTGAATCCAAACCTTTCCTAAGTAAAAAGAAGCTGGAAAACGCAGGGTTGTTTACCTTATTCGTAGGACCTGTTTTCTTGGCATTTACCTTGATTGTCTTGATTCCTTTCTTTACAGGCATTTATTATGCGTTTACAGATTGGAATGGGGTTACCGGTTCGGTTCAATGGGTGGGCCTTGATAACTTCAAGTATTTACTTTTTGAAGATAAACAGTTTCACGCTTCATTTATTTTAACAACAAAATACACAGTGGTAGCGATCGTGCTAACAAACGCAATCGGTTTTGGATTAGCGCTTCTCGTAACACAAATGCTGAAAACAAGTAATATTTTACGAACGGTCTTCTTCATGCCGAATCTACTAGGCGGTCTATTGCTAGGATTCATTTGGCAGTTCATTTTTGTAAAAGGATTTGCTTCAATCGGCGAGATCACAGGAATTCCACTTTTTGAACTAGCTTGGCTAGGAGATGCAAGCTCGGCGTTCTGGGGAATCGTGATTGTGAGTGTGTGGCAAGGTGCTGGTTACATTATGATCATCTATATCGCAGCACTGCAAAACGTTCCACAAGAATTAATTGAAGCAGCTCGAATTGATGGAGCGAACAGATGGCAGATTCTGCGACACATCACGATGCCGTTAGTTGCACCAGCTGTAACAATTTGTTTATTCTTAACAACTGCATCATCATTTAAGATCTTTGATGCGAACCTTTCTTTAACTAATGGTGGACCTTTTAAGTCAACAGAAATGTTAGCACTTAATATCTATACAGAGGCCTTTGTTAACAACCGTTATGGAATCGGTGAAGCTAAGGCATTGATTTTCTTCCTTATTGTAGCAGCGATTTCTGTGCTGCAAGTGACGATTTCTAAGAAAAGGGAGGTTGAATCGTGATGGGTCACAAGTATACAGGGAGAACATTTATTGTTGAGATCCTTGCCATCGCACTCGGACTCGTGTTCTTAGTCCCTTTCTATTATGTTGTGTCAAACTCATTGAAGCCTTTCGCCGAGATTTTAACGAACACCTCGGCATTACCGAAAGTGTTTCAGTTTGAGAATTATGTACAAGCGTTTGAGAAACTAGATTACTTGAATGTATTTACAAACTCTTTAATTATCACCGTCTCAAGTAATATCGTCCTAGTCATTTTTTGCTCGATGGCTGCTTATATGCTTGTTCGTACAAAAAAGAAGATTAGTAACGTGATTTTTATGAGCTTTGTTGCCGCAATGATCATTCCGTTCCAATCGATCATGATTCCGCTGATTAAAACAGCTGGAAACTTCGGATTACTGAACAGCATTTGGGGCCTTGTGATTATGTACTTAGGCTTCGGATCTGGGATGACGATCTTTTTGTACCACGGGTTTATTAAAGGAATTCCGGTTGAACTGGAAGAAGCAGCGATTATTGATGGCTGCTCACGATTCGGGGTTTTCTGGAGAATTGTTTTTCCATTATTAAAACCGATTACCGTAACGATTGTGATTTTAAACAGCTTATGGATTTGGAATGACTTCTTATTGCCGTCTCTTGTTCTTCAAGATCCGGAACTAAGAACGATTCCACTTGCAACCTTCTTCTTCTTCGGTCAATATACGAAGCAGTGGGATTTAGCACTAGCTGCATTGGTTCTTGGAATTATCCCATTATTGATTTTCTTCTTCTCGATGCAAAAGCACATCATTAAAGGGATTACTAGCGGTTCCATTAAGTAAGGGTTTTACCTCCACGGTCTGAAAAGCTCAGACTGTGGAATCAAATATAAAAATTTTAAAGATCTTTTTCCAAGGGGGAAAACAAAAATGGCTTTAAAGTTGAAAAAGTATTCTGTATTAGCAGGTGTCTTGTCTGCCTCACTTCTTTTAGGAGCATGTTCAAGTGATAGCGCGTCAGGCGACAAGGAAAGTGGAAGCAAGGATGATAAGATTGTTATTGATGTTTTCCAAGGTAAGGTTGAAATTGCTGATCAATTGAAAGCGTTAACAGATGAATATACAAAAGAAAACCCTGATGTAACATTCAATATTGAAACCGTTGGAGGCGGAGCGGACGGAGCGGCTGCTCTTAAAGCAAAGTTTGCTTCCAATAAAGCTCCTGATATCTTCATGAACGACGGAGATGCAGCAGCACTTGTTTGGAAGGATAAGTTTGAAGATCTATCTGATCAACCATGGATTGACGATGCATTCGAAGGTACATTAGACGGAATGACGATCGATGGCAAAGTATACGGAATGCCGTTAAACATGGAAGGATACGGATTCGCCTACAACAAGGCACTATTTGAAAAAGCAGGAATCACTGAGCTTCCTACAACATTCTCTGAATTAGAAGCGGCTGCTAAGAAGCTTCAAGACGCTGGAATCACTCCATTCTCTATCGGATACGGCGAGTGGTGGGTATTAGCAAACCACGGATTAAACGTTCCATTTGCTTACCAAGAAGACACAGAGGCTTTCTTTAACGGCTTAAATGATGGCTCTGGAAAAATTGAAGGAAACGAATATGTGAGCAAGTATTTCGACCTAATTGACTTAACAATCAAGTACGGTAACAAAAATCCATTAACAACTGACTACAACACTCAAGTTACTCTATTTGCGACTGGTGAAGTGGCTATGACGCAACAAGGGAACTGGATTCAACCAATGCTAGACAAGATCAACCCTGAAATCGAAGTTGGCTTCATTCCAATGCCACTTACGGACGATGCCGCTCAAGCGGATAAGCTAATGGTTGACGTTCCAAGTAACTGGGTTATTCACAATGGTGCTACAGATGAAGAAAAAGAAGCAGCGAAGGACTTCTTAAACTGGATGGTTACTTCTGACGCTGGTAAAACAGCTATGACAAAAGAATTCAAGTACATCCCTGCTTTCAAATCAATCGACGCTTCTGCTGACGACATCGGACCTCTAGGTGCTGACCTTCTAAAGTACTCTAAAGAAGGCAAAACATACTCTTGGCAGTTCATGAAATACCCAGATGGTGCTGGTCAGGAATTCGGTGCAGCTCTTCAAGCATACGTGGGCGGCCAAGCTTCAAAAGAAGAAACAATGAAAGCTTTCGACGACACTTGGAAAAAGCTTAAGAAATAATTAAATGAGGAATTTTAGAACTGACTCGAGTCAGCCGTAGGATATTACACGGCTGGTTGGGTCAGTTTTTTTGTTTTGTTGTTGAGTTTTGTTGTGTATGTTGATTGGTCGGGAGTACCCCTTATGGTAATTAGACCCATATATTTGCTTTTTGGCTCTCATATTCACCCTATGGCTCATATAATCTCAATCAGGCTCTTAAAATTAGGATCAGACTCATAAAAGCAGTAAAGAGGGAAAAAAAGAAAGAAAATCCAGCTGTATACCCCCACCAAACAAGTAAATTAACCTCCATATATTAAATATCGCTAGAAACCCTTAGCATATCTCTGAAATCCAATACCCCAATTAGTATAAAGGCTCATAAACCAAATAAAACAACTCATAAAAGCCAAAACCGTCCACCCCAGACGGACAAAAGAGGCATTTCTGTCCACGAATGGTGACAGACACCATAAAAAGACACTTTCCCCACATTTGTCCACGAAGGGTGTCTGTCACCGCAAAAAGACACTTTCCCTACATTTGTCCACGACCGGTGACAGACACCACAAAAAGACACTTCCCCCCATTCTGTCCACGAGGGGTGTCTGTCACCTCAAAAAGACACTTTCCCACATTCTGTCCGCGAGGGGTGTCTGTCACCGCATTCGGTGGTATAATGGAGGATAGACTATTTTTGATAACGGGAGGGTTGGACGGATGTCACATATCCCTGAGGTATACAAAGAATTAATTGAAGCGGCTGCTGCAGATGTTTCGAAGCTCCTTAGTCCAGGTTATGAACCGGATGCAAAGCTGATGCAAAAGGGACTTCTTATATATAGGCAAGGACTCGTTACAAAGGTCCGCTACGAGGATGGCTCGGTTACATCAACGGTTCAGGATGTTACACCGGTGTTTGTTCAGGTGGAGTTGAACTTCTTCCAAACAAGCTCCTGTTCCTGCCCAGCTGATGGAATTTGCCGTCATATCGTCGCTACCTTTCTTTATGCTTTTTCCCAAGTCGGCAGTGTGGCTGACTGGGTCGAGGAATGGCGCACCCCTCTTCATGAGAAGAAAACTGCGCAACAGCTCGGACTCATGAAGGCCAAGGATTTAATGAAAGGATCAGGCTCCATCAAACCCGATTACGATCATTGGGTTCAAACCTTTCAAAACAGCTTCCAATCCATCATGAAGGGCCAAGGTACACCCAAGCCCTACCTCATCCCAGAACTGTACCAGGCATATACGAGACGCCTCCGTGCAAGTGCACCTGTTGAACAAGAATGGAAGCAGCTCTACCTGCTGATCGGAAACATCTTTTCGTTCCGCCAGTTACTCAATTTAAGCCAGGAATCCGGTCATAGCTCCTATGACATTGAAAGAAACTACCAGCAGCTATTTTTCTCTCTCATTGACGAAACCGAAGTGCTCATCAACCGCCTGAGCGTACACGCCCTTCCCTTCGCCTTTGATGAGTTCATTGCCCGATTGAAGGATGATGTAACCGACCTTCTCATCGACGAGGTCGCCTTGGAATTCGAACGGATCCAACTTTATCAGCTGCTTTGGAGTTCTCTTTTTAAAAAGAAGCATTGGCGTGAAGAAGAGCTAGAAAAACTTGCGAACCTTGGAAAAATCAATGGCTCCTACGCCCTATCACTTGGCTACATCCATCTCAACCTATTGTTAAAACGAGACGAAAAAGCTTTATCCATCATCAGCCAGCACGAAGCAGACATTAGTCCTTTTCTTCTCATCTGGTTAGAGGATTTTAAATCACAGCGCGATTGGAAACGTATGGGGCCATTCGTTGATGCATTTATTGGATACTTACGACCCTATTTACTCAGCTTACCAAACAGCTACGCGTGCTTTGACTTCACACGGTATGCAACAAGAGTGCTGCAATCGTATTGCTCAGAATCGAATCGAATCGATCTTTATGAAAAAATTCTCATGCAGCTTCTTCCCTATAGCTACCGTGAATACGAGCAATACTTATATATGGAAAAGCAATACGAAAAATGGAGCGACCTGCAAGCCTATATCGGCTATGACATGACCTCCATCTCGACCGATAAAATCAAAGAGCTACAAAAAGAGGATCCATCCGTCCTATTACCGCTGTATCATCAATCGATTCAAAAAAATATTGATTTGAAAAATCGAGGCAACTATCGCCAAGCCGTTCGTGAGCTAAAAAAGCTTCGAACACTATACAAAAAACTCAAACGCCAAGATGAGTTTGAGCAATTTTTCGACCTATTACTTGAACGAACGAAACGTCTTCGAGCATTTCACGAAGAATGTCAAAGGGGTAAGCTGATTCATGCTTAAAACGAGACTCGTACACATACACATTCGTCATATAGAGAACAATCGCTACTTTATTTGGGCAACCAATGACCATAACGACGACGTCCAACCGTCACAGTGGAAATCGCTTCTTTTTAACCGCCACAAGGAATCGTATTACGGAACCTTTGTCGATGAAGAGACGATTGACCAACATCCCGGCGTGTCCATCGACGCTTGGCAGCTTGTCTCACTTTTAGCACAAGAGCAATTCAACCAGCTCATTGAGTGGGATTGGGATGAAACGGCGCAAATCTGCCTAGCTTCTGCCCATTCACTACACGAAGCAATTTCGGAAAAAGATTGGCTTCCTGACTTTTCAGCGTGGGAACAAGACGAATTCCGCTGGGCTCTTCCTGAACGAGTAAAGCAGGAATTTGATCCGTCTTTTTTCGAGCAGCAGATTTCCGAGGAAGAAACCGTTCAACTTTTTATAGAAAAATGGTTTGATTCCTCCCTTAGTGCCTTCTTCGACAGAAATCAGGAATGGCACGAAAAGGTCGGAGTGAAGCTTGATGCCTTGAAAAATCAAGCCTTGTCTCCTCGCGCATTGGCTACGTATTTTGATGAAGAAACATGGAGTGAATGGATTGGCTTAAAGGAATCCCAAGTCCCCTTTTCACTGGGCCTCCGCTTAGAGGAGCCAGCTGATCTTGATGGAACATGGGAGTTACAAGTCTTTTTACGCGGAAAAAATCAACCAGATCTGATTGTTGATGTCAAAGATGACAGCAATAAGCCAACGGCCTGGTATGCGTACGATTCGTATATTGAACGTGAGCAGCAGCGTTGGGTCGAACTTTTTCCATGGCTTGAAGGAAGACGCGGAGTCACTAGTCAGTTAACCGAAAACGATGCTTGGATGTTCTTGTCGGATGCGAGTGAAACGTTGCTGGCACTTGGAGTCGAAATTCTCCTCCCTTCTTGGTGGCAAGCGATGAAGAATGCGAACTTGAAGGTCAAAGCGAAGCTCAAAGGAACGGGCTCACGCGGTCAGTCATTTGTAGGCCTACAGGCGATGCTTGATTACAACTGGCGCTTCTCGATGAACGGAGTGGAGCTGAGTGAGGATGAGTTCCATCAGCTTGTTGAGGAAAAAAGACGTCTTGTGTTTATTCGCGGTCGTTGGATCAAGCTCGATCCAGGATTTATTCGCACCATTCAAGACCTGATGAAAAAGGCGGAAAAAGAAGGCTTACACGTGAGGGACCTCATTCAGCAGGAGCTTTTAGGTGGGGATGACGAAGATCCTTCACAATCGCTAGATGATCCACGTGCATTTGCCAAAATACAAATTGAGCTGAACCGTCAGTGGAAGCAAATGATCAAGCAGCTTCAGGACGTTCGTTCGATACCCGAGGTTGCAGTGCCAGAAAGTTTCCTCGGTGAGCTGAGACCATACCAAAAACAAGGCATGAGCTGGCTATTGTTCTTACGTAAGTATGGGTTTGGCGCAATTTTAGCCGACGATATGGGACTTGGAAAAACGATTCAGTTGATCAGTTACCTTTTACAGGTGAAAAAAGAGGACAAAAACCCGGCACCCGCTCTGATTGTTTGTCCAACCTCTGTACTCGGCAACTGGCAAAAGGAAATCGAACGTTTTGCACCAAATATGAACGTATACCTTCATTACGGTTCCAATCGTTTGAAAGAAGAGAAGTTCAAGGAGAAAGTGCTGGAGTCCGACGTCGTCCTCACCTCCTATGGACTCACTCATATCGACACAGCCGAATTCGATCCCATTACGTGGAGCTCAGTTGCGATCGACGAAGCGCAAAATATTAAAAACGCTGGAACAAAGCAGTCCCGTGCGGTCCGAAAGCTGAATGGTAAGCACCACATCGCACTAACCGGAACACCGATGGAAAATCGTTTGACCGAGCTTTGGAGCATTTTTGATTTTACAAATCACGGCTATCTAGGAAGCTTAGGGAATTTCCAGAAAAAGTTCGTCTTGCCGATTGAAAAAGACAATGAGAAAGAAAAAATCGGTGAGCTTCAAGCATTGATTCGACCATTCTTACTAAGACGGACGAAAAAAGATGAAGAAGTGGCACTCAATTTACCGGATAAGCAGGAGCAAAAGGAATACTGTCCGCTTACTGCCGAGCAGGCATCACTGTACGAGCAACTCGTTCAAGATACGTTCGCTCAGATCGAAACACTTACTGGGCTTGAGCGAAAGGGTCTTATTTTACAATTATTGAGCCGCTTAAAGCAGCTATGCAATCACCCTGCTCTTTACTTGAAGGAAGAAAAGCCGTTACAGCTTCTCGAACGTTCGGTTAAGCTCGAAAAATTAACCGAGCTCATCGAAGCCGTACTCGAGCGCGAGGAAAGCGGCCTAATCTTTACTCAGTACATCGAGATGGGTGAAATCATTCGACGCGTGTTAAATAAGAAATATGGAATTGAAGTTCCTTTCTTAAATGGAAGTGTGCCAAAAGCAAAGCGTGACGAAATGATTACACGATTCCAAAACCGCGAGTTCCCTGTGTTCCTGCTAAGCTTGAAAGCCGGTGGAACCGGGTTAAATCTAACAGCGGCGAATCACGTCATCCACTACGATCGCTGGTGGAATCCAGCCGTCGAAAACCAAGCAACCGACCGTGCGTACCGAATCGGACAAAAGCGATTCGTCCACGTTCACAAATTCATCAGCACAGGCACACTCGAAGAAAAAATCGATGCCATGCTAGAGAAAAAACAAACGCTAAACGATGCCATCATCCAAAGCGACAACTGGATTACCGAGCTCTCCACCGACGAGCTCCGCGACTTAATCCTCCTCTCCTAGTAAAAACGGTGTCTGTCACCACAGAAAGACAGATTGAGCCATTTTGTCCGCCTGTAGTGGACATTTTACATTTTGTCTACTGTCCGTCTCAGGTGGACAAAACTAACAAAAGTGTCCACGAAGGGTGTCTGTCACCGCAAGCGGGACGTAGAAAGCCCCAGCCTCAATGGCTGGGGCTTTTCCTTTATATCGCTAAGTGTCCTTTTAGCTCCTGTTGGACTCGTTCTCTTTCCTCGTCGGAAACAAAGAGGTACCATACTTTTCCAATGTACCCGCCTTCTCCTTGTATGGTTAGTTGGTCAATCATACTTCCAGATTTCCGATAGTTTTTCTGGATATCGACCATTTGATCCCAGGTTAGGTTGGTTCGAACATTTTCTCCGAGTGCGGAGAAAATATTATCAAAATTGGTTAACGAGCTAAAGCTTGCTCCTTCACGAATGACTCCTCGAATAATTTGGCGCTGGCGCTGCTGTCTTCCGAAATCTCCTTGTGGGTCATCGTATCTCATCTGTACATACGAAAGAGCTTCCTTACCCGTTAAGCTGATTTGACCTTCTTTAAAAGTAACACCACCGTTAGAAAACTCAAACGAGTTGTTTACTGTAATTCCACCTACTGCATCCACAATATCTTGAAAGCCTTCCATATTCACCTTTATATAATAGTCAATCGGGATGTCGAGGAAGTTTTCAACTGTTGCCATCGCCATTTCTTCATTTCCGTAGGCATACGCATGATTAATCTTATCCTCGGTACCACGGCCAACAATCTCCACTCTCGTATCACGCGGAATACTTAACATCTTCACTGTCTCTAATTCCGGATTAACCGTCAACACGATCATCGTATCTGATCGGCCTTTATCTCCTTCTCTCTCGTCCACACCAAGCATCAGCACAGAAAAAGGCTCCTTCGTCTCAAGCGAAACCTCCTGTGTCCTTTTATTGGAAACTTTCCGACTCGTAGGATCATGCATCGTTTCCACCGCTTTACTTAATGAATGATACACCGAGTATGCGTACGCACCTGCTCCAAGAAAAAGCAGCAGCAGGACGATTCCTGTTACCCTTACCCATCTCCGCTTTTTCTTACGCCTTTCTGCCCTCATAAAGACAAACCTCCCTTTATGAAAACAGAATACCAGAAAAATTATCCAATTTTATAAAAAGTGTTCGACAATTTCTTTTACATATAAAACAACCAAACCACCATCGTCCCAAAACTAGAACCTAAAATTGCACTTAACGTCATAGAAACCGAGCTAATGGAAACCGTTAATTCATCGAACTCTTTCGCTTTCGAGGTTCCAATCGCATGGGAGGCACTACCAAAGGCAATTCCTCTTCCCAGTGGACTTGTAATCCGGAACCACCTAAAAATAAGCGGTCCTAAAACGGCTCCTGTAAGACCTGCCAGCAACACAAATACGATGGTCAAAGAAGGAATTCCCCCGATCGCCGATGCCACCTGGATGGCAACTGGTGTAGTAATCGATTTAGGAATAATAGATCGAATGATATCTTGAGAAACTCCTAAAACCTCTGCGAGCAACACGCCACTGATCATTCCTACCACTAAACCCATAAGCACCCCTCCCACAATCGGAATAAGCTGACCCATTAACGTTTTTCTCTGCTTATACAACGGAAGAGCAAGAGCAACAACCGCTGGCCCAAGCAACTGGTTGATCCATTCTCCGCCGATCATATACGTTTCATAGGATAGTTGAAACACGCTTAATAACACAATGATCGCAATGGTTGTCGTTAGCAACGGAAGAAGAAACGCGAAAGAATACTTCAAGTACAATCGGTTCATCACAAGGTACATGCCGACTGTTAAACCACAATGATTATTGAGACAAGGAATTGTTGCACTGAATTTTCTCCTTTCTTTTTTGTGCGATTCTTTCCAAAAGCTGACTACACCAGCCAGCTGAAATCATCGTCACGATGGTACTTACAATGATAATCCCGAATAAGATTACCCCTTTTCCTGAAAAAAGGGACGGTTCATTCATCACGCTGACCGTTGCTGGTACTAGAAGCAATGGGAGAAAAGTGATGAGAACATTCGCACCGTCCTGAATCCAATGGATGGGGATAATTTTTAAAAATAATAAAATCAATAATAATAGCAATCCAATAATACTCCCAGGAAGAGGGATATGGAGAAAGTCTTTAAGGAAACTGCCTATATAAAATAAACCAAACAAAATACCAATCTGAAAAATCACCTTTGTAACATACATAGTCGAGTTGATCCGCCACCTTATTTAAAAGACTATCCTCATTTTACTATAAAAACTTTTAGTAGAGAGTCGATTGGACTGCATTCTCTTCGCTGTTATTTCTATCGAAATAAAGGCTTGATTCTGCATTCCAATCGACAATTGATTTTTCCACCCAAACAAAAAAACGAGCAGCCAATAAGCTGCTCGAATAGTGAGGGGGAGTGAGGTGGTCATTGATTCTATATAAGGGGGGAAATATGAGGATTATTTTAGTAATATCTTAAGTGTGTTTCTCGTATCGCACATTCTAACTGAGCGATTCTCATTTGTAAGAGAGATATATGTTCATGGGATTTCCCCACGAGCTCGATCAGCTGTTCCACTACATTTTCGTTCATTTGTTTCAAGGAGCAACGACCTCTCTTTCTGGGGGAGGAGTTGGAAGTGGGATTTTTTCCACTCGGTTATCTTCTCTTCTCGGACCGATGAATCGAACGTTTTCTGCAACCACTTCCGTTACATACGTTCTTTTCCCCTGATGGTCATAGCTGCGTGTCTGGATTCTGCCGGTAATGCCAATGAGGGAGCCCTTTTTACAAAAGGCAGTCGTGTTCTCGGCGGTTTTTCGCCATAAGGTACAATGAACAAAGTCTGCGTCCACCTCTCCTTTTTGGTTTCGATACTGTCGGTTTACTGCGAGGGTAATATTGCAGAGATATACTCCTTCTGGGGTAACCTTCAAATCTGGATCCTTCGTCAACCTCCGAAACTTATGATAAGCAGTATTTTTGTATATGCTTAATCAACCATTGATAAACAGCCATTTGTAAGGTAAATACCGCTTTTTTATAATTGGACAAAAATTTGATTAAACACCAATCTATTTAAAGGTATTATTTCGGTGCTTATTAATCAAATTTTGGACATTTCCAAATGAAAGTTTCACTTTCATTTCCTTGCATTATTTTTCCACTGCTATTATATTTGGGCTAAATAATAGTTAGTAATAAACTTTTTGATAAAACAATAATGAAACGGTTGTTGACTTTTTTAAGCTATGTTAAATACTATTGTTGATAAATGATCAAAAAAAATAAGGACCCATAAGTGGGCCCTTATTTTAAAATCTGTTGAAGATAAGCACTCGTTGAAGAAGGGTACTAAGTAACTTTAAAATCTTTTGGAGCCCACACTGCTATTTCATTGCCTGGAACAGCTACAGTTAACCATTCGTGACCGCCGTATCCCTCTCCATCTCCAGCTTGACAACACTCAAAATTTTTATCATAGCCGTTAACATAAAGCACTTTGCTGGACTTAAAAGTTATTAACAAGTGGGGAGATTTCTATTACCAGATACTTAGATAAAAAGACCTCAGAATATACCGAGGTCTTTTTTAATATGATATGTTGTAATAATTAATCCCTATCTTTAAAATCTAATTCAACTTTTTTTGAAAGAGTAATAAAGGTATCAATAATCTCTCTTTCTGATTCACTGGTAATATTCTCTTTAATATTTTTCTCATGAACTTCCAGAATATTATTTAAAAGTTTAAAAGATTGAATCACATTCAAGAAAATGTTTATACTTTGACCATCTAATCTTTTGAGGGATAATAAATACTCTCCATCTTTATTTGAAAGGACACTAGTACTTCTCAAGCTATATGGATGTTCAAAATTGGATGATATTTTTCTTATTAATTCATTATGGAAATAAGCTAAGAGATCAAGTTCTGCCTTGATAGAGGTATTTATTAGTTTTTTTTCGGTTAATAATTTTATTACTTTCTTGGAATTAGATAGTAATGTGAACAAAAAGTTAGCAGCCTCTTCACCATATTTAGCAGGAAAATAGTATCCAAAGAAAAAATCCATGTGATCCAAGTAATTCTCACTATTATTTACTTCAGAAAGCTGTTTAGAAATAATAGCTAGCTCTCCATGTTTATTTATTACATTGGTTCTAAATTCTTCATATCCATTTAATATTTCATCAATGTTTTCCATAATAGTTCCCCTTAAATTTATCAAAAAATACTAACTAAATCTATTTCCTCTTCTTCATAGGTCTCTCTAATAATATTATTTTTGAATTGGTTAAAATTAATTGAATGATTATTAATAAATTGGACTTCTGGTAGCCTATTCTCTACTAAATGTTCAATTGATACCGCTTTTTCTAAATTAGATATCCTTTTTAGGTAGCTTACTCTATTTTGTTTTAATGAGCTATTTATTTTTGCGTCAATTATATCCAATGAATCATTAGAATAACTAATATACCTAGATACAAAATCACTTCCTGATTTTAAAATTGAAGATTGATAAAAACTAACGGCCTCTTGATGTACTAGCGAAGCAATCCTCTTTCTTAAAGCATCTTCCTCGATACTCACTTGCTCATCAAATAAACTTTCAAGATCTTGTTCAAGGTCTTCAATTATATAAGTTTTATAAGAGCTTATTTTTATAGAGGTATTAAAAAGTTTTGCCAACTCTTCTAGGGGATTAATAGGAAGTGAAACATTTTTAGTAATTCCATCTATAGAATTAAAAAAATCATCAATTAAAGATTTAAAAGAATTGCAATTAATTTCTTGAGAAAAAAAAGCCATCTTTTTTAATGCTAATTCTGTATCTAATTTATAGATTAACTTATTCTCTTGGGGAGAAAATAATAATACACCAATATTAATATTTTCGTCCCTTGTTAGTTTAGGGATGTATTTTATAACAGAATAAAACCCTTTCACGACATCACCCCACCATCTCAAAAATTTTATTTTGATTTGAAAAAACATATTCTTCAATATGCCCTTTTCTATGAATTAAATACGCAAACATTTTTTCTTTTTCTAATTGCGAAATTCCCCACTGATCAGGGATAGATTGAATAATATGTTCTATATGATCGTCCGATATCCCTTTTAAATGAGAAATAAATTCTAAAATTTCCTCATTAGGATGTGAAAAAGAATTCTTTAATTGTTCAAAAAGGTTAAAATAGACTACATCTTGCCTTGAACAGCTAACAATTGATGAAAGCCTTTCTTCTAAGCTTTGATTAGTCCACTTTCTGTCACCAAATGCTTCGGAATGGTCAATAATTCTCAATTGGCCAAAATCGTTGGTTATTAATAGATTACTGTACTCATTACCTCTATCAACATTATAAATCCATTGGTCGAAAACAAGTATTTTACTAATATCATCTAAATTAGTAATTCTATTTAGATTGTATGGACTTAAACGACTTGCATTCTCATCAAAAGCTATTCCTAAGTGTTGTTCACATGTTACAGAACCATATCCTTCTTCTATTAAAAGGTCCCTATCTATATTAACCATTTTTAACTCATAGCAAGGTAGCCCCAGTTTCTTAGCAAGTAATCCGCTGACATATTCATTTGGTAGAATCCTAGACCCATAGTTTTCGTCGTAAAATTTAACAGCATAAGTTTTTTTATCAGAGCATGAAAAAGTCCTAAAAAATGCTCCTTTAGTATTTGTCATGTCACTATTACAGTATTTAGCCATAGTAGTCTCACAGTGTAACATACCCTACTTCCCCTTCTATAATCCTAATAGGTAAAATTATACATGTTTTTCCCTGAATAATAAATATTTAACTATTCATTGTTAAAAAATATACATTATACCGAATTTTATATACGTTTTTTTTAAAATCATATTGTACTAAGTCTGCCACGAAATGATCGTGCCCATTTTTTCAAATTTGGAAGATATGTTCATTAAAATTTTTTTCATGTTCAAGTAAAGGGACAGGTTTGTTTATTGTTGATGTTTTATCAATGACTAGAATTCATCCTGCGGGAACTAAAAGGGCTTTTCCTCAGAGAACTTAGTGAGGATGATTTTGAAGATATTTATGAATTCAAGTCTGGTTGAAAGATTAGTTGAAGAAAAATAGACAATCTATTCACACACATCAAAAACTGGTGAGGAATTTATTTGGGGATAAATTGCATATTATTGGCTTTTTCCATTCAAAAAAACACTGCTATAAGCAGCGTTTTTTAAGTGCCAAATACAATTTATCAACTTTAAATGTTTTTTACCTTACCTTACCTTACCGCATCATACCGTACCTTACCGCACCTAACACGTACCACACCAAACCCGACCGCTTTGACCTGTCTCCTCAGCAATAGGAAGGTCACTCCTATTGAACAGAAAAATCTGTTTCGACTATTACTCATTCCATAAATGCTGTCTCCATTGAGGAGGAATTACTTTATCCTTAAGTGCTTTATAGATCATTTTCCTATGCCTTTGGTCCATTCTTAGTACATGACATTTTCTACAAAGAGTTCTTAAATTACTAATTTTATTTGTTCCTTTAATTCCACTTACTATATGATCAATATGACAATCTTTTAATGTTAATAATTTCTTGCAGTGGACACACGAGCAATTATCTCTCCTCCAAATAATTGGTCTTATTCTTTTTTTCCAAGTCTCTGAGGGAGTACGTTTTTTAGGCATATTTATTTTCCTCTTGATTTAGTTGTTCAAAACTTATTACTTCAAATCTTCCAAATCCAATTTTTCTTCCATCTCCAAGCCCTGCAAATGACCCTGCTTCAATGCATATTGAATGTAGTTGTTCTGGACTTATTAACGTACTATCCCACTTAACCACAAATTCTGTTTCCCATCCCTTTTGCGTAGCAAGTCTGTAACGAATGTTCTTTACACCTCTTCTAGATACAGGTCTTACATCTATGTAAACTTCATCATTGCTATCAGTTGTAATATTACTTTGGGATATAACATACCTATCCAATAATATCTTCTCAGAAATTACTTGTACTGTTGCAGCAACATCACTTTCCAGAGAGCCTCTAGATTTTGGTATATATTTTCCTCCAGCTCTTAAACAAGAGAATATATAGTTTGGCTCTATATATAGCTGACCTTCTTCAGTAACCCTGTAGGAGCTTTTCCACTCTTCAGGATTATTTCCAGCTACCCCTCCTTTTGTTGTTCTTTTTAATGGTATTCGTTCTATAGAAAAATTATTAAATAAAAATGGCCTTGTCCCTTTTATCTTTACTTTTGCAATTGAATTCATCATTAAAACACCCCTCAAAAAAATACTTATAAGTATCTTTTCCAAAAATATTTCTATTTTATGCATCTTAACTAAAAAATTCCCCTTTCTTAGTCTATAGAGAGGGGTGATTCTCTAGTGTCAAATATATTAGATTTGATTGGTAAAAGAGTTAGAACTATTAGAAAACTAAAAGGTTTAACACAAGAACAACTTGCAGAAAAGACTGGATTGCAAGAGACTTACATCGGAGGTATTGAAAGAGGAGAAAGAAACATTTCTTTAGAAACTCTAGAAAAAATCAGCATTGGTTTAGAAATAACACCTGGTTTCTTATTTCAACACAATTCTATTGATTTTGAAAAAGAAAAGAATAAGAAGGAGTTTTTAACTGACCTTTGTTATTCTCTGCAATGTATGAGTATCGATGAATTAATGTTAATAAGTAAAATTATTAACTCCGTGACAGATTACACCAACACAAACCTTAAATAGGAATTTCAAGCTATGAAGTAACCAAAATTCAAAGGTTTGGTTTTAAAATTTTGATTATGTAAGTACTCTTCATTCTTCATGCAATCTACCTATTATGTTTTTTGCCCCACATCATATTCAAATTTAATAGTAAAAAAAGTAAAATAAACTGCCTCTCGTATTAATAATATAAGAGGCAGTTCACATTTCAATTTGGTTGTTTATTTCAATAAATTGGAATAACCTATTTTAGACATAAACTGTTCTATATATTCCCAATCAGGTTTATCTCCTTTAGCCGGCATTTTTATAACCATATTTCTCATGCGACTTTCACTAAGCTTATAACCGTACGGATATTTTTTCTTATTTTCATAAATTAAAGCTTTTAAAAAGAGATATTTTAATTTTGTTGGATTATCTTCATCTCGGATCTTTATACGTTTCACGTCATCAGAGAATAAAGAACCTTCTTCATGATAGAAGGAATCTGCTATTGAACCATTATAGTTAACTCCCAGTACTTTAGAATCATAGCTATCATTCATATTACTCACCCAAGAAGTAATCCCATGGTTGCGTGAACTAGCACCTACAAATGGAATACCTCCAGGAATCATATCTGCTTTTGTAAGTCGTCTACCAGGTAAAATATTCACCACTGCTCCAAGTGTAAATTCTTCCCATTTCGATATATCAAATGAAGTTATTGTAGAGCGCTTATTGATTTTTTTAAATGAAATATTGGCTTTAATTCCAGAAATCTTTTTATTCATATAATCCCAATCGATTGTATTGGAATTGTTAATTGGTAATAGGATTTTTTCTTTACGCAATCTTTTATTACTAATTTCACGCCCAAAATTATATTTTGATTTCATAGCTTCTAAAATAGGTTTCATATATAAAAAAATATTGCGAGTAAGTATTTTGTCTTTTAATTCGAGGACAGTTACATGATCGGAAGCTATAAATTTATAAGGATGATAAAACGCATAACCGACAGAACCAGAATTAGAAAGAGTTATCGCATTTGAATATATTGGCCAGTCCTCAGGGGGTGTCACATAACTATCGATACCATTCTTCAACTTTGTTGAACTTATATAAGGTATCTCTCCAGCTACATGATCAAATTTTTTTAAACGATCTCCTCGATAAATGTTAAAAACTTTAGTAATAGGTACCAATTCATTCTTCATTTTCATTATCTTCTTCCATTGATTCATTAACTTCTTCTAATTCATTATCATCTTCCATTGAATAGTAATCCGATAAAATTGAAAGTAATTCTACTTCATCAATATCTTTTTCCAACAAATCAAGCTCTTTTCTCGCTTCAAAGATTAATTGTTCTTTTATTGCATTTTCGAAACTATTTTCATTTAAATTACTATAATCTGTAGTTGCAAAAGCTTGTAATAACCATTCATCTCCGTTTTTTAGTTTAGTTTTTAAACATGTAATATTATCTGCATATTCTTCGATATTCTCTAATTTATTGAATAATTCTTCCTTTATCTCTGGCCAACGATTAAAAATATCTGTTCTTCCTTTATTTTTCGAAAGAACAAATCCATCTTCTGCTAAATCAACCATAATTGTTTCTTTATTACCTTGAGGTTCTCCAACTCTAAATACGCTTATAGCTGTTATTGTAGCTGCGTTTGGTTGAAATAAATCTGCTGGCATATTTATAACATACTTCAATGTATGTTGAGATAAAATTCCATTTCGAATAGTCTCGTCTTTAAAATAAGTTGATAATGGTGCAATCATTACTACATAATCACTAACTGACTCCAATAATAGCTTTAAGAATGAAATTTCTTTTGGTGTAGGATCACTTGCAGTCTCTTTACCTCCGTATGGAGGATTTACAAACCCAATGTTAGGCTTTATTCCCTCTTGCGCCAGCCTACGTAGAGTCTGCTTTGCTTCTTCACTAAATGAATCCAAATTATACAGTTGAGATTTACCATCATGTCTGAATAGCATGTTGGAAATACTTAATGTATACATTGTTGCATTTATTTCAAAACCAATAAGCTGTTTTTGTTTAACATTTTGGATCTTTTTTTGTTTATCAGGTAAATTTGAGCCTTCAATTTTATTAATAAGTGCATTCATACCTGCAATTAAAAAAGCCCCACTACCTGCTGCTGGGTCAAATATTACATCTGTGGGTCTTAATGGTACTAACTCTGTAAATAATTGAGTAATATGGGCCGGTGTCAAAACAATACCATTTTTTACATTGGATATACCCGCATATCTTAAGAATTCTGAATAGAAGCTCCCCATAATATCATAATTAGAAGATGTATCAAAATATGGTATTACCTCATCTCGAAGTTCTTTTAGAATATCTCTTAAAATATTATTTGATCTTAAATCCAACTGAGTTTCTAAAAATGTAATTTGATTAAGTATTACATTCATCTTTTCTTCAGGAATATTTTCTGACCTTAAGACCTCACGTACACGATTCGGTAGTTTTGTAATAATTTCTCCACCTGAATTACTCTCGAATTCACGTATGAAGCTATTATGACTATTGGCGATTTCGAAAAGTGCAATCATTAGAGCTGATAACAAAATAGGTCGTTTTTGCGAATCGATGCTACGCAACATTTTATTGATTTTCTTAGATGATGAACCTATTCTTTCAATCATTTCTTCTTCATTAACATTTGTGAATAACTTTAAGTAATCTTTTTCATCTAAAAATGAATTAATTTGTGGAATTAATTCTATTTCACCATCTTTAACTATGAATGTAGAAATTTTATGATTATATGTATCTTCAATGTCACCAGATACAGCTATACCAACAATTTTCCAAGATGCGAATATAGGATTAGCCATAAATAATGATAGGTACCATTTTAATCCATCTACAGCATATCGTTCAGGCATATCGGGAACATCTGGATCTGATTGATGAGAAGTTACATTTGTTTTATCTTCTACTAATATTAATAAATGTTCAACTTCATTAACGTAAACTTGATCAGGATACCCTGGCTCACCAGTTTTTCTTTTAGAAGCTGTTCGTAATACAGATTTTATATCTTCGTGAACAGTTGCACGTGACCATTGTTTTTGAAACGATTTCCTATTTAAAGCTAATAAAATCTGAGCATCAATAATATCTTTCATTGACATAGACATGTTCATCCTTTACCGAGAATTTTAAGTTTATTATATCAAAATAAATCATTTAGAATAAGGCCATACCCATTTTTATTGTGCCTATTACAAGGAGATACAAGTTGATTAATTGATGATTAGAGACGGAACTTTGAAACACAGGTTGTCCAACTGGAACATGTTTGTAACTTTCAGTGTGGATAAGGTCTTAGGAGAAATTATTTTTAACCAGCTTTAATTCCTTAATTTGATCTTTTGAATCACACAGTACAGTTATGGGATTCTTAATGGTTCCATAATCTCACTATATTCTTTATATTTAAAAGTAAATTACTTAAGATTTTTGGAGGTAAAAATTTATTGATTATTGAATAACACAACTTTATTCGGATTTTGTTCGTTTAAAACCCTCCTTAGCTTTATATTTTCTTCTTCAAGTTTCTGAACATCCTTTTGCCTTGATTCCATCTGAAGGATAAGTCGTTTATTTTGTGCTTCCAACATTTCAAATCGTAACTTCAATTCAAAAGAATCAACTGTTTGTTGTCTTAATCCATCTATATAGGTTTCAAGTTCTCGCTTTTCACTTTTTAGTCTTTCAAACTTTTTGACGTTTAGAACATCTTTTTTTTCTATTTCTAAAATACGCTTTTCTATGTAATGTTTTAAAGTATTAGTATTTAAATTAATCTGGCTCCTTGGAACTTTTGCGCCTGTTGAAACTGACGATATAGATAGTTTACTGCATTCTCTTATTTGTTCACTCAATTGTTTTTGACCCATACAAAATTCATGTAGAAATTTTTCTATCTGAATTAACTGTTTTTGAATAGTTAAACTACTGATTTGTCTCAATTCACCAATTCCAAATTTAATAGTATTTTTCCCTACACACTCTTCAATGTTAATGCGGATTCCCATGTTGAAACCTCCTTACTAATTTCATCTAGATTGGATATAATGACTTCTAATTGTGGAAAAGAAGAGAGGAAGGATTCTTCGCCTTCACCTTTCACCTTAGTAAGGATTAACTCATATTCCGGTAAAAAACGGTTCTGATAAAATTTCTTTAAAGCAATAAATTCATTTTCATAATCTAGTTGATACTTTGAATCTTGTTGGACTAGCAGCTTATTATGTTGAACTATTTTAGCTTTGTCTAAAAACCGTTTATATGTAAAATCAAAGGATTCAATATTAGGAATAGTCGGGCTAAGATAATACCATTTTTCAAAGGTGGCAAGACGATATTGACGCTCACATAATATCCCAAGATGTTTTGTACAGACTCCTACTACCGTTTCCCTTAAGGGATTATATTTTAAGGTATTTATGATTTCCTCTATATCCTTAAAAATATTGAGTCTTTTTTTTCTAAGAAATTTATTCATTTCCTCATATGCTTTTTGCAAGTTGGGTTCTAATAGTTCATTTGTTATAAAATCATTTCGATTTTTAGAATCTAACCCTAACGAATCTCCATCTGATGATGCTCGTTTGTATAATGTTTCTTTTATTATTTCATCATCTCGAAAATAGTGTTTAGTCATTTCTTCATCAAGGTGATTCATATGTTCCCGAATCCATTGCAAACTAACTTTATCCTTTAGAACATTGGCAACAGCGACCCGAAATTGATGAGCATTCAAAGTGAAAAAATAACTATCGATTGACTTGTTCGGAAAATTTTTTCCACTTATTTGCATCATTAAGAAAGATCCTACTTTCTGATAATGGACTTGAGTTCGTTCATAATCCTTTAAACCTTCGAACAGTTCCTGATGTCTATAAAAAAACAAATCAAACATATTTTCAAAGGATGTATTACTATACAGTTTACCCTTCCTACTAAGATATAGGTAATTGGTTTTTCCTATTATTCTTCTTTCTTTTGATAATTCTTCAAGGGTTTTATAAGCTTTTATAGTATTACGAAAAGCAATCGTTGTAGTCCAACGACCGTTTTTCTTACCAGTTGTTTTGTAAGTGAAATATTCAAGAATATAAGCTTTTTCATTTTTGTTCAGGATTGCTATATCTTTTAATTTGTTTGCTTCTAATAACTTAAGCTCTCCTTTTCTGATTCCAGTATGGGATAGAATCACAATTAAACAAGCCATCATTCTGTCTTTAATTGAAAGACGCTGATCATCCATGTCTTTTAGGGCAGTCTCCACAACTTTGTTAAAGATTCTCTTAGGAATGTTAGGTGTTTTATTTTGAAGCATTTCAGCCTTTATTTCTGCCCAGGAGATGCTGTGAAGGATATCTTGATATTGCGATAAGTCAATTTCATACCCTGCTATTTCGACCTCTTTAAGAAGCTTTCCTATTGCACCAAGTTTATTTGCCAAAGTTAGCTTCGTTCTACCTTTTTTCTTAAATTCTTCAATATATTCCTCAATGATTTCAGGTGTTAAAAACCTTAATTCATACATATATTTTTCTTTCTCTAAAAACCTCATAAAGCTATTTATATGTAAGCAATCTTTTTTTACAGAGATGCTTCTATTACCCACAAAGAACATTTCTCTAAGGGCAACTTTTTTTGATAGCACTCGGAAAGTTTTCGATTCAACACTTGAAAAATTAATTACCACATTCCTATGTAAAACATCGGAAAAATCCCATGTGTTATCAGAAAATCTTATGGTTGTTGTAATATAAAGAGGTGGTTCATCAATATAATCCCCTTTTACATAGTATTCTTGTCCTACTATCCAACCCGCATTATTCAATTCCCAATCAATTACTTCTTTTTCCGTGGGAGTTATTGTCATACTGTCTCCTCCATAACGTTATACATTTCAGTTAGGTAACTACCATATAGCTCAATTAATCCGCTATAAAAATTTCTTTCAACAGCAGACGTTGCAACCTCTTTTTTGTTCATATATATCCTCATTCGTTGTTCAAAAAAAGGACTTCTTTCAACGGTTGTTACGAACTTTTTACATGTAAGGCATTTATAAAAACTGTCCTCATCTGTATCAATTTTTACACATGATTCACTAGCACAATTACCAGCACCATCTTGGACAGGAGGGAGGTTGTCAACAGATTCTATATCAACGATAGAGCCTGGTATTTCACCATCCAGGATAGAGACCTCATAAAGAGCTTCTACATAGCGTTTTGTTTTTTCCCTTTTTCGATAATGTTTTGCAGCAACAACTGCTGAGTTTCCTGTAATAACCCCAACCTCTGTCGTTGAAACGAGTCCATCCTCAACCATTTGCCAGGCCTTATCAATATAGGTGTCTCTCAAATTATAAGGTGTGTAGTTAGATTGTATTTCCCCTTGGTCAAAGAAATTCTTCGCCATTGTTGTAAATGCTTTTTTAAATGGATTTTTTGCTGCTATAACTTGATTTTTATAACGGTAGTGGGTACAAAGAAAAATATATTTTTTTAGAGATTTTTCTGACATTTCATATAAAGGTTGAGTTATTTTTATCGCTTTTTGTAACAATCTTATATGTTCCATCAAGAGAACCTCTGATCTCTTTTTTCTACCTGATGTTTTTACGAAATATTGAATAGTTCCAAATTCCCCACCCTTATCGATTGAAAGAATACAATCTCTTTCTAGCGCTAAAATTTCACCGGGGCGCATTTTTGTTTCTACGGCCAACTGTAAAATTATTAACATTATTTGATTTTCATCATTATATTTTCTCTGAAATCCCTTTTGTATTTTTTTGAAATCTTCAAAAGGGATTGGATTTCCACCTTTATCATCCACATTAAATGTATTAAATTGTTCCATTAAAATATCGGGAATGTAAAATTTTCGTTGAATGTGCCTCATAAACTTTCTAATAAGCTTGATATAGCCATTTATCGTTTTTTCTGTATATTTATTATTGGACAAGAGATTTGCATAATAGAAATTTAGAAATCTACTTGAAAATGGCTTCAAATCATCTATCAATGCATTATTTAATTGTTTGACCTGTAGCTCTTGTTGATAGTAAGTGTCAGCTTGGTTCAGAAAATCTACGGCTACCTGAAAATGGTTAGGCGTATTAATATATAATGAATCCAATTTCCAAATATAATCTTTTAAAACATTTCTAAATTCAATGTTATGAACTAATTCAAAATTAATAAAAAAGTTTATGGAGTTTGAGATATGAGTACCATGCTTATTATCATCTGCAACAACAAACCATTTATCCGATTCAGGATAGTTTCCCAATGAATTAAGGTTAACTATCTCATAGCCCTCTACTACGCTGGTTAAGTAGTTTTTATGAATAATAAGATCTCTATTGAATGATAATGAATCGAATAGCCTAACACCATTTTTTTCCAAATAGAGGTCATCAATATATCTATAAAATTTAATTAAAAATTGCCGGTAATAGACACGCGAAGAAGGATCATAGGATTCCACGAACGAATCAATATAATTTAATTGTTTTTTAAACGCTTGTTCATTAAAGTCTTCAAATTTATTAATTTCTTGACCTCCTAAGCTATCCTCAAAAATGGTAACCATGACCCTGTTATAAACATTATTTAGTTTCCTTTTAGGTAAAATGTCTAGGAAGGATTTCATTGTTTTTATTAAAAATTGACTATGGGCTGGTAAATAAAAGTTGGCAGTAATCAGACTACCATCATTAATAACATATTCCACCTGAATAATGTGTTCTTCCCTTGAATCAATAGGAAAATTAGTGCGAATACAATTATTTATGTAAGGAGTGTTATTTTGTTTGCCTTTAGTCTTTTTAAATTCTTCGGATAAAAAAAGATTTCTATTGATCGAAATAAAAGATTTAACTTGTAAGTTAGTTATTATATTAGAATCCATTGCATGCAGATAAAAACTCCGTGACATTTCCCTTAAAGGTGAATCGAATCTATTGCTCCTCCCCCCTGGTATTTCATGAATAATCCTACAGTAATTTGCCCAAGTCAAGTGCTCTTGTTTAAGGATAAACTTTTCCAAAATGCCAATAAAATGATTTATAAGTGAAATTTTTACATTATCAAATCTATTTTTGGGATACATTATAAAAGGTCTTTGTGACAAAATATTCTGCATGTCACTTGTTTGTAACCATTCCAACAAAAAACTTTTTATTATATTATCAGATTCAAATTTTTCTATATTTTTATTAATAGCTTCGAGTTCTTTTTTATTGTAAAAGTTGTTTGTTCTATTCATTGTAATAAGACCTTTCTTTGTTCTTCATTAAAAGTTCTACCTTATCATCGTCGTCTGGATTAAAATATGCTTTACAGCTATCTGGATGTTGATGACGAAGTGCTTTTTGAAGTTCATATTCATGTGAACCCTGTTTTACAAGTTTCATAGCAAAAGCGTGGCGGAATCTATGACTTAAGTTTATTTCCTTTTTATCCCTATCCATTGAAATTCCTGCACTGCTAAAAATTTTCCGAAGAACGTAATTCCAACCTGCCTGAGATAAGGGGGTATAATGTTGTTGGTTTAAGAAAATATATTGGTTCTGATTATTCAAAATAGGGTTTGCGCTAACCTTATCCGCAGTTGCCTTACTATTCAAATTTTCTCTTTTTTTAAAACTTCTGCTTAATACAGCGTTATCTCTTGATTCATCAACATATTCTTGGATAAGTTCCGCCATATCTTCATCAATAAAAACTACTTGGTATCCAAGACCATTACCTTCAGTATTGTAGCTGCGACTTTTATAATCATCTACGGTTTCAGGAACAAGAACTCCCTTAGCCCTCTGTGTAGGCTTGTCGGAAACTCTATTTCGAATGATAAGTTTATAATGTTCCATATTGATTTGCTCAATATCTTCAAATGTAACGCCTAAAACCTCTCCTAAACGAAGTCCATAATCATACATCAAGTTGATAATAGCCTTTTCACGCGAACCGTAACTTTCCTCTACGATTTCCATGATTTTTTCATACTCGTAAGTTCTTATGTATCTGGGAACCGATATACCTGGGTGGCCTACTATTTTATTTTCCACGTATCGTTCGTGTGTCTCTTTCTTTGTATGTGCAAAAAAACCCTTACTATTTGATACTCCAGTTTTAATAGTGGCAAATAAGGTGGTGGTTGAGAAACCATACAATTTATATAAAAAATCCCTGTACACATTTAAATAGTGGTTGAATGTTTGATTATCTCGTCTAACTTGAAAGTCTAAACCCCATATTTGACCTTCTTTTTTTCCACCCTCCAAAAACAACCGAAGATCTTTGATATCATCATCTGTTAAATCTGTGGGATTTTTAATATGTACTAGTTCCAGAAAGGAAAAGAAAATCTTTAAAGCAGAGAAGGCTCTTTCTCTTTTTTTATACTTTGCCTTACCAATCACTTTGTTTAAATATATATTTGCATCCTTGATTAAGTTCCCATTAATATCACTAACAATAAAATATGTCATTTTACTTTCTGTTGACTCCTTTATAAAACCAATTGCTCCAAACCTTTGAATAAGTTCATTATTGCTATCATAGCGTTTATACACAGTTCCTAATGCTGTTTGTTTTTCCCTAATAACACCCATATTGATTTCCCCCTAAATTAAAGTCCAACGATGCCCAGTTTGTGGGGATGGCTTACTATTGCTCATTAGCAAGTTAGTAGGCTTTCACTCCACCTTCAGCTACTTCCATCTTCGTAGCAATGTATCAATTACCATCTTGTACCTTTGTTATTTTAGTTCCTATGCTTGAGATAACCCTATAACGATTTCTCTTTTTCTTTTCATCCTATCAAGACTTTCTAATTTTTCTGTGAAATTCCACGATAGAGTTACAATCTCCCCCATGTTAATTCCCCAACTAAATTGTTTATATTTTTTAGGCTAAAAAGCAAAAAACGACCACAAGCAAATATGTGTAAGATGTTTACCTTACTCATACGCTTGGGTCGTTCCCATTAGTTAAATGAAATTGTCGATTCTTGCTTTCCTTTTTTAAAAATATATAACACATCAATTGGAAAAGTAAACAATATTTTTTTAGAAATTGATTACCTTACCCATATCTTGTTTGAAATCCTATTATTAAATAAGTCTAATAACCTTAGACAGTATTTCACTTATCATAAGTATAAAATATATTAAATAAATTTACAACATATTCCTGTATCTTTGTTCAAGTTATTGGCTTCTCATAACCTACCAACGTCACTTGATTTATCATCTGTCATCTCCTCTCCAATTGATGCTCTTATCATAATCGGAATAGAAGGCCTATGTAAAATAGTCTTAGTTCTATTTTCCTATTTATTTCCCGTGAACTTTCCATCATTTCCTTAGACAAAAATGCAATTTTATCCCATGAACACCCCTCCAAATTACGATTTTCAACTTCTCAAAAGTTTTTTTCGACAAAACTATTTGTTAATAGCATAAGCAACGAGGAGTGTCCCTGCGAATTCAATCCAACCGCCTGCAAAAAGAAGAATTCGTTTTTGTTTCTCCTTTTCTTCAGGAGTTAGTACACCGATTGAATCGAGCATCGTCCCAATGGTAATCAGACTAAGTCCAACCACCTCTAAGTTAGGTGACGTCCCTTCTTCCACTTGGGCGACACCAGTCGCTTCTAACGACGCACCCATCGATTGGATGGTGCTTCCTAAGGAATTGAATCTTGTATTCTCTAAAGAAGGACTTTCTATTTCCACATCTGTGGCCAAACTATTAATGGTATTTCCACTGGCCTGCACAAAGGTTCCTACCATCCCAAGGACATACCTCTCTTCCTCAGGCTGATCCAAGAGCTTTAACCGGCCCACTCCTTGCAACGTATTCCCGACCGCTTGTACCGCATTGCCGTCACGCACGAGCTTCTTATTGATTTCTTCAACTGGATGAGCCCCCGTTTCCCCAACTGCCGAAATGAAGGCACCTATCGCCAGTAAATTAGCCCCGACCACAATCAATTCGTCTCCCTCTAAATACAAAGAAATCACCTCTAAACTAGCTCATGCTCTATCTTATTCAAAGGGCTTTTCCATGACTATTTTGAGTGGATTTTTTCAAAAGTGAGCAGAATTCGCTTTCATCTCTGCATATGTTATAATTTAGGAAAGCTTGTTCGGGAGGTATCAAAATGAAAACGTTCAAATTGATTTCTTTACAAATCATTGACGACAGTGAAGCACAAGATATTACTCTCCATGACGGACTAATTATCAACAAAGAGGACGAAAGAAACAGATGGCTGATTGAAGCGTATGTCGATGCTAACTATCATGATTTTTTTACAAGGCTTCTTGAGTCAGAAAAAGAGACACCAGCGCAAGTTGTCATATCCAAAAAGGAAAACGATCCTGCTAGCTTTACAACAAGAGTTCTTGCCGTGAAAAAAATCGATGGGCGCCTTTCCGTTTTATTTGAAGGCTTTTTAAAAAGATCGAAAAATTATGCAGAGCTACTTTTAAGTGATCTGATTGAAAAAGGATTAAGCGGGGAAGAGCTATTAAGCGCATTCCGAGAAAAAATGATGACCAAACCAAAATTAACTTCCACCAAATAAGAAAACGTCAACGAGCAAATGCTTGTTGACGTTTCGCTTATTATTTTCTTATTTTATCAAACAGAGACTGAAATCCATATAAAAAGAATGCTTTAAAAAAGAAGTAGAGAAAAAATTGAAAGTGATTGATGTTCTTCAATCTTGCCACATTTAAGCGTTCCAAATACCGAACCACGATAAAAGCAAAAAATGCATTTACCCCTGCATTGAGTAACAGGAACTTTTTTTAGTTTCCATACGTCCACTTTAATATCCACATGGAAGCTACGATAAACGGGCCAATATTAAAGGACATTTCGCCTGACATATACGATTTTGGTTGATTATAAAAAACCCACCATTTTCTCTTTTTTGCATACAACACACTGAAGGCTTCGAAGACTACTGCAAAAAATGATGCAGGCATGAATCTCTTTATATTTTGTTTTCCTAAAAATAAGGCCGTAGTCCAAGAGACAATCACCATGATCACATTAACTGTCCATTGCTGTCTCAATTTCATGATTAGAAACTCCTTTTTTCCTTAGAGTTTCCTACTTACCATGTTTTTCATTCATACTGTAGAAGCTCAGAAACCGTCACAAAGGTGTAACCTTTCTTTTTAAGCGCTTCAATGGTTGGTGCTACAGAATCCAAGGATTTCGTCCGACTTTCGTACATTACATGCAGCAAAATAATCGAACCAGGCTCAATACGGGTAACAATGTCATCCGTTATTTTCTCAGAATCTGCTGCAATGTCTGGATCTGTCTCTGGCTCAATATTCCACAGAATCGTTGGTCGATCATGCTTATTCAAGTAATAAGGGAGGAAAAAAAGCTTTTTCCCGTAAGGAGGTCGAAACGTAATCTCCCCTTTGTATCCAGCCGTCCGAATCCATTCATCGGTTGATTCTATTTCGTTTTTAATAAAGCTTGGTGATTTTAACACCATCCGTTGATGAGAATACGTATGGTTGCCTATTTCATGACCGGCTTGAACGAGCTTTTTTGCCTCTTCCACATTTTCTTCGATTTCTCTACCTGTTAAATAGAAGGTCGCTTTTACCTCTTCTTTCTGTAAAATAGACAGGATCTCATCTGTATGAACCCCTGGTCCATCATCAAAGGATAATGCGACGACTTTTTCTTCTGTCTCTACTTTTTCTACAATGCCTCCAAAAAATTGAAAGCTTCGAGATTTGGATACTTGAAATAAAGAATAACTCACCGCTATGAGTACGATTAAAACGATCAAAAGCTTTTTCATATATCCTCCAAAAAAATAGACCAAATCCTATGATTCGGCCTAATTTAATCTATTCCTTTTTGTCTCCAAGACCAAACATAATTTCCACTTCACACACAAGTTCGCCTTCTACCGTAGCAACTGCCTTCCCTTTGCCGAAGGTGCCGCGTACTCTTGTCATTTCTACTTCTAATCGAAGTTGATCGCCAGGTACGACTTGACGCTTAAAGCGACAGTTATCAATTCCTGCAAAAAATGCCAGACGACCTTTATTTTCTTCTTTAACGAGCATCGCAACCGCTCCAACCTGCGCAAGAGCTTCTACAATTAAAACACCTGGCATAACAGGAAACTCAGGAAAATGTCCGTTGAAAAACTCTTCGTTCGCTGTCACATTTTTAATACCGATCGCGCGCTTTCCTTCTTCTAGCTCTAAAATACGATCCACTAGCAAGAATGGATAACGATGCGGAATGATTTCTTTAATTTGTTCTATATTCAACATGAGAATTAGTACCTCCTACTAATACTAGGTTTTATATATTCTATTGTAGCGGAAAGCCACTAGGAAAAGCAAACAAAAAAAGCAGTCAAACACATGACTGCTTTCTGCTTATTTATCACTATTCACCAATTCAACGATATGCGTCCACGTTGATTTGTCAAACACATCCTTGGGTTTGCCATTACCCATGACGCTGTATCCGACCATTGCACCAGATACGGTACTAACAATAAGTAGAATGGCAACGATGATAACCCGAAGCCAGATCGGAATCAGACGAATGCGAATTCGCTTTCGGCCTTCCTTCAGCGCTTTCTCCTTTTCTTCTCTGCGTTCCTTTTTTCGCTGCTCGCGTAAGGAAACAGCTTCCTGGTTACTATTGTTTACAGCCATGGTTGATTCCCCTTTTAACGAATTCCGTTCACAAGTCCCATCATCTGATCCGCAAGTGTCACGGAGCGAGATTGAAATTGGTATGCACGCTGAACATTGATTAGCTCAGTCATTTCTTTTGAAAGGTCCACATTCGATTGTTCAAGAGCTCCCTGTTGAAGGCTGATTTCTGCTCTTAGCCCTCCATTTAGCTCTGTTAATACTTCATCTTCAGCAACATTTGCTGGAAGACCAAGTAAGTTTCCTCCACGTTGCTCTAAGAATTGTGGCTTATTCACACGAACCACTCCAAGGTTAAACACTTCTGTCGCACCTGCCGTTTTCGTTACCGTTAACTGGCCATTTGCATTGATGTTATAATCCTTGGCTTCACCATTTATTGTAATCGGATTATTGTTTTCGTCAAGTACTGGCAATCCATCGCCATTAACAAGCATCACTTCTGTATCGGAAAGAGGCGATAAATAAAGCGCACCATTTCTCGTATACTGAACTTCATTTACCCCATTTGTTTGAACAAGTACTTTAAAAAGTTGTCCTTCTTTTGTAAAAGCCGTATCAAGTGAACGACCGGTTTGCTTAAGGGCTCCCTGATTCATGATTAGTTGAGCTTGTCCAAGCTTTGCCCCTGTTCCTTGGCGGATTCCATTTGGAGTAAGTCGGTTCACTTCTTTATTCGCACGCTCTTGGTTGTTAAACTCTTGAACCAATAGATCAGTGAAAGTAGCTTCTCTTCTTTTATAGCCATTTGTATCTACGTTTGCCATATTATTAGAGATAATATCCATTTGCTTTTGAAGCTGGGATAATGTGTTAGTTGCTGTAATCATCGTACGATTCATGAATTAGTGCCTCCTTCCTTATCCAATTCTTCCGATTTCATTGGCTGCTTTATCCATGCTCTTATCATACGCTTGAAGCACCTTTTGGTTGGCTTCGAAGGCACGATACGCCGTTAGCATATCTGTCATCGTGCGGCTCACATCGACGTTTGATCGCTCTAAATACCCTTGCTGCAGTTTAAACTGAATGCCTGCTTCGTTAAAGGCATTGGCAAGTGGATTGCCATCCTCTGTACGATATAATCCGTCGCCCTCTTTAATCATACGCTGTGGATTTGCGGCAAATCCTACACCTAGGCGGGCTGTTTCTCCATTTGCACCGGTGATAAGGCCATCTTCACTAACCGTGAACTGATCGCTTGAGAGCTGGATTGGCTCGCCTTGATCATTAAGGACCATATTCCCGCTAGATGTTGTCAAAAACCCTTGACCATCTAATGTAAAGTCACCATTACGAGTATACTTTACCGTACCATCTGCACCTTGTACGCTATAAAAAACCGAACCTGCTAGGCCATTTTGCGCATTTGGTGGCATATACAAATCAACTAGTGCAATATCCGTACGTTGCTCTGTTGCTTGCAAATCTCCTTGAATGAACTTCGGAATCGCTTCCTGCATATATACGCCCGTGTTAATCGCACCAATCGTTGTTCCGGTCGTAAGGTTCAACCCTTTTTCAGTCGGAATGGATAGCGAATCATAACGTTTTAACAGCATCTCAGGAAATGCACGCATCGACGCCTGATCCGCCTTAAATCCCGGAGTATTCGCATTTGCCATATTATTAGTGAACATCTCTGTTCTTCTCTGTTGGGAGATCATACCTGACGCAGCCGTATAAAACCCTCTAAACATCCTGTCACCTCTTCATTTTCAACTATCTATATGAATATCAAAAATAATTAAAACCACACTTAGTATCTATTATAAAAAAAAATGTCGAAAAGCACATTATGTTTTTTCAGGAAATTTGGAACGGGTAATATTTCCCGGTATCCCCCACGGTGACAGACACCACAAAAAGACAAATCGACCCCTTTTGTCCACGGAGGGTGTCTGTCACCACAGAAATACAGATCGGCCCTTTTTGTCCGTCTGAAGTGGACACTCGTTGAACTGTCCGCCTGAGGTGGAAAAAATGTCTGTTTTGTCCACGAAGGGTGACAGACACCCGAAGTAGTGGTCATAGGAAAGGCACTTCCGGACGGAAGTGCCTTATGTTTGGTTTTAGCCTAGTCTTCTTCGTGGTAGACGGTCGATGTTATCAAGCATGATACCTGTTCCGATTGCTACGCAGTCCATTGGGTTTTCTGCTACTAATACAGGAACCTTCAGCTCTTCGGAAAGAAGCATGTCGATGCCGTGTAGTAGTGCTCCTCCACCTGTTAAAATCACTCCACGATCAATGATGTCCGCAGATAATTCTGGTGGTGTTCTCTCAAGAACAGACTTCGCAGCTTGTACAATGACAGCCACTGATTCGCGAAGTGCTCCTTCGACTTCTTCTGAACGAACCGTAATCGTGCGTGGAAGTCCTGACACCATGTCACGCCCACGAATTTCCATTTCCTCTGAACGAGAACCTGGGAAAACTGTCCCGATATTAATTTTGATATTCTCTGCCGTACGCTCACCGATCAATAATTTGTATTGACGCTTAATGTAATGAAGAATTTCGTTATCGAACTTATCTCCAGCCATCTTAATGGAAGAAGAAGTAACGATATCACCCATAGAAAGAACAGCAACATCCGTTGTTCCGCCCCCGATATCAACAACCATATTTCCGCTTGGCATGAAAATGTCCATCCCTGCTCCAATAGCTGCTACCTTTGGCTCCTCTTCTAGGTATACCTTCTTTCCACCGCTCTTCTCAGCCGCTTCTTTAATCGCCTTTTGCTCAACGCTTGTAATGTTTGTTGGGCAACAAATCAAAATGCGTGGCTTAGAAAGGAAGCCTTTTACATTTAACTTATTAATAAAGTGCTTAAGCATCGCTTCTGTTACGTCGAAGTCAGCGATTACTCCATCCTTAAGCGGGCGAATCGCAACGATATTCCCTGGTGTACGTCCAACCATCTTTCTCGCTTCTTCACCAACCGCAAGCACACGATTCGTATTCTTATCTATAGCCACAACAGATGGTTCATTTAACACAATGCCGCGGCCTTTCACATGGATCAGTACGTTAGCTGTTCCTAAATCGATTCCAATATCTCTCGCAAACATCCTTTTCATTTCCTCCTTGAAAGGTAACAATCGTATTCGTGCTCTTCTCATATATATCATGGGTTAAATTCTTATCAAAAACTCGGTGTGTAGGAAAAGAGACTTACCTATTACGAACCTAATGTCTCTAATAGAATATTTTATCACAAATAGGTAAATTACAATAATAATTTGTCAAAAAGTCGGAAAAAATGTCAAATAAACTTTGAAATGCGAAAGTTCATCAGCTTTTTCTATGTAAAACAAGGCCAATACCCGTATTTTCAGAACCTGTCCCCCGAGCATCCCAAACAAAATAAAAACCCTCCATACATATCATGGAAGGTTTTAAAAATCACTGAACAGGCTCGCCTTCTAGTTCTTCTTTCTTATACTTCATTTTTGTCGCTTCTCCCCCACGTAAATGGCGGATCGATTTATGGTAATCTAATATGTCCTTCACTTCGTTTGCCAGTTCTGGGTTTATCTCGGGTAGTCTTTCGGTTAGATCTTTATGGACTGTACTTTTGGACACGCCAAACTCCTTCGCGATTACGCGAACTGTTTTTCTCGTCTCCACGATATACTTTCCAATCTTGATAGTTCTCTCTTTGATGTAATCGTGCACACCACTCGCCCTCCCTAAATTGGATGTGAGAAGTGTGAAATGAGACCCGCTTCCGCTTCGTTGGTGTATTGTTACCCGCACAACATCCATTATTATTTTCAAAAAACAATTTCTTCTGAGCATTGTGTGCGGCAGAAAGTGTGACACTTTCTAAACGTTACAAGGAATAAACATGTATGGAACTAAATCTCGCGCATTTGCAAACGACTCCTCACCTCATACACTCTCTTTGTAGGTTTGTAACCATTTTATTAGCTTGGTTGAGAATATATGCACGAAAAACTCAATAGGGACAAGGCTTATTGAAAATTTTTTGAAAAATTGGACAAAAACAACCTATCCTCTCACATTTTTTTCGTAATAAATGTTACAAAATCGTCAAAAACAAGTAAAAAGGACCATTCGATATAAAGGACAAGCTACCTATCATTTACCGGTCGTTTTGACCCTGTTGCCGCAAATTATGGAAATACAATCCAAAAGCGTAGGTCGTATTATGCCAAAAACTCTCATAGTTTGTTGAAAAATAGGCGAAAGGTTTGAAGAACTCTGTCGAAATTTTAGAGAGGTTATCCCTATTGTCTACCCAGGGACATATTACGTAGAATGAGGTGAATTTATACATAAATATTGGTTTTATTACTACATTTTGGGGAGATATTATGGACTATTCAAGAAAAGCAAGGATTCAAAACGAAAGAAAAGCTGCTTCAAAGGCAAACCGTCGTAAACTTGCTGGTGTGACCATGATGGCAGCGATTACAGCTTCATCCTTATTTGGATCTGGTATGAAGTCAGCAAAAGCAGAAACAGAAGCAGGCTTCTACACCGTCCAAAGGGGTGATACCCTAACACGTATTGCAAAACAATACAATGTAAGCGTAAACGAATTGATGAAGGAAAATAAGCTTGCTTCCGACAGGATTTATATCGGACAAAAGCTTGAGGTTCCAACACATCTTGGGGAAGAAGAGGACTACGAGGAGATTTCCGTTCAATCACACAAAGTGGTTTCTGGAGATACGTTATATCGAATTTCCATCAAATACGGAACAACGATTTCAGAACTAAAAAAAGCAAACAGACTATCATCCGATACAATTAAAATCGGACAAACGTTACACATTCCATCTAAGGAAAAGGAAATATCACAAAAAGTTAAGCAGCTTGCGAAGTTTTATACCGTTGCCCCTGGGGATACAATCTATGGGTTAGCAAAGCGCTTTGGTACATCCATTGATGTGTTAAAAGGACAAAATGGACTAAATACAGAAATGATTATCATCGGGCAAAAATTACTGATTACCGATACACCAGTTACCACAAGAGCCAAAGTGGTTGGTGCCATTGACAAGTTTACCGTCGAGTTCCAAACAGCCACAGGAACACTTCCCTTAAAAGTGTCCTACGGAACGGCAGAGGCTTATCAAAAGCTTTCAGGTAAAGAGTACATTCTTTCTTATAAAAATGGTGCGTTAGTATCCCTACAACCAGAATAACATAAAGAGCATGGGGTTTTCCCCATGCTCTTACAGCTGTAAGAACCGAGCTTGACTCTCTGTTGCCTTCACCAGCTCCCCCCACGTATGATAGCCGCGATCACGAAATTGCTGGATAAGCTCCACAAATAAATACGCCGTTGTCTTTGCATCACCTACCGCGTTATGCCGCTCATAAATTCTTGTTCCAAACGCACGCGCGTATCGCTCGAGGTCGCGCATATCATAGGACGGAGCGAGAAACCCAATCAGATCAAGTGTATCAATCGTAAAAGTCCCCTTTAGCCCCATTTTTTCTCGCTTCAATTCATTTTTCAACACAAGCGTATCAAAGCTTACATAATGCCCGACTAGACTCACGGTCTCCTGCTCTCTCACATACGAAAAGAAATCAGAAATCGCCTCAAATGCATATCGTGCACCAGCCACTTGCTCATTAGAAATAGACGTCAATTCCGTTATTTCCCGAGAAATTTGTCGAGATGGATTCACATAGGTTTGAAAGCTAGAAGCCTCACAAACCTTAAAACCCTCTACTAAAACAGCCCCAATTTCTATCAATCTGTCTGATGTAGCTATTTCGAACCCTGTCGTTTCCGTGTCAAAAACGACAAATTTCAGCTCATCTAGTGGAGTGGATAACGGTATTTCCTGATATAGAAGCGGGCAGGTGATTGATTTGCGTAAAAAGAACATCTCTTCCCTCCTTCTATACAGTAAAATTAGCAAACACTTGGCTTTGCAACTCTTTTAATGATCTTAAACTAAGAATAAGCTCTTCTTTTTCACGGGTTGATAGTCTAGCAAACTCAATATGGGACTTTCCTTGCTGCTGCCAGCGCTGAGTCACATACAGGCGCAGTACCTCTTCTGCCGCCTGCTTCAAATCGGTGGCAAACGCTTCCGAAAGCACCCCTTTCTCTTTTAAAAAGGAAATCTTGTCAACGGACGTCCCAGACATTCCTCCATGTAAAAGAGTGAGAATTTGCAAGCTATGATGATAAGGAAATAACACTTCCTTTTTCATATCAAGCTGCTTTCGCTCTAGCTTAAATAAAGACCGTATCGGTTGATCAAGAGTCGGAATCACATGCTCTCTCTCCACTTGAGACAGTCGATACAGAAAAATCTTGGAGCGTTGTAATAACTCTCGTATTCCCTCTTCAAATCTCTCATTCAACGGGTGTGATCCTGTTAAAAAACGATACGAAAAGAAGTTTTGCGCTAGTAGGAGATGGTTATTCGTCGCTTGAAGCATCCAGCCTCTGACTCTTTCCTGCCACACTTCGATTGTCCCCCGCCAGTTCCCCTCACTACACATCATCAATCCAAGGCAACGGGCATATCCTGCTTTTTCAAGCATGTTTGTAATCTCCCTACCTAATCTTGTAAAATACTCCTTCTCTTCCGCCTTCTCGTAAACAAGAAAATGATCCTGATCCGTGAGCAAAAACTGCTCTCCTCGGCCCGCACTTCCCATTTGATAAAGAGCGAAGTGACAGGGAGCCTCTTCCTCTAGTGCCTCTATGGAAAGCTCCACCGCTCTCTTTACTAGTCGATCGTACAGCTGAGTCACAATCTCTAACGTTTTTAACATAGGAATCTTGTCTTTAATAAGCGTTTCAAGTATGTCATAAATCGCCTTTTCCACATGAACAATCGTCTCTTCTGTGCATTGCTCGATCTTTTGAATCGTCTTCATCACATTTTCGTTCTTTTTCCGTAATAAGTCCGATAACGTAACCACTCCGAGGAGTTTTTCACCTTCTATGACTGGCAAATGCTTGATTCCTTTTAACAGTGTTAAAGATAACGCATCATAATAATAGGAGAAACGTGAGATGGTAACCGGATCGGGTGTCATGACATCTCCTGCAACACAATCCAAAGATCGTCCTGCCGCAATCACCCGTTCGACCAAATCTCGTTCTGTGATAATTCCTTTAAGCCTCCCTTTTTCTGTTACAAGCACAGAGCTTGTGCGCTCTTTATGCATCAGAAGAGCTGCCTCTTGAACCGTTGTTGTCGGGGAAACACTCACCACTTGTTCCGTCATCAAATCTTGAACGCGCAGCATGAACGCATCTCTTTCCCCAAAATCACGCGCTAGCTGAACCTGCTCCGCTAACGAGGCATAAATATCCTTAAGCCGCACACTCACCTGAGCTAATAAATAATCATGAACATTCGGGTCATCCCATCGCTTGGTAATGACAGTAAAAGGGATATAAAGGGCTTTGCACGACTCGACCGCTCGAACCTCCACTTGAGTAGCTGCCTCTTTGCCTGGTTTGGAGACACCTAGGAAATCAGCCAAGCTCGAAAAGCCAATCAACTCCCCTTTTTGAACAATCTCTAACACTTCCTCCTGCGTCCCGTGCTCATTTTTTATATACACTTCTGCAATCCCTGATAGGATGAGGAGTAAGCCGTCACGCTGAGCCTCTTTTTTCAGCATTGTTTCTTGCTTTTCATACATTCGAAGCTCGCAAAGCTCGATAAGGGAAAGGGCCGTACGGACATCCACCCCTTGAAAAAAGGGGTGAAACCGTACAGCCTCTAAAATGGTTTCATTATAGTTGTTTTGTTCCATCGTTCATCCAAACCTCGCCATTCTTATACACCATCTGCTCTGGATAGCGTAAGTCAATAACTTCCTCCTGGATTTTCTGAGATGGAGCTTCAGTTGATAGAGAAACAATAATATTAGTAAGGAACGCTGCTGCAGCTCCAAACACTCCCGCTCCCGTATCAATAATGCCTAAAATCGTAAATCCGCCGTATTTGGCGGCAAAAATATACGTTAAGGTCACCCCTAGTCCGACTAATAGACCAGCAATAACACCTTTAGCATTCGAACGCTTCCACCAAACACCCAGAACAAGTGCTGGGAAGAACGTTCCTGTTGCAAGCGCAAACGCCCAAGCCACAATTTGTGTGATGGCTCCTGGTGGGTTAAGCGCGATAAGCCCTGCAAATAAAGTCGCAATAACGATCGACCAGCGAGCAACAGATAGACGTTTCTTTTCTGTTGAATTTGGCTTTAACACACGATAGTAAATATCATGTGCAAAGGAAGAGGAGATTGCAATCATCAATCCACCTGCCGTTGATAAAGCCGCTGCCATCGCACCAGCAGCTACCAAACCGATTACGAATACACCTAGGTTGGCAATTTCAGGTGTCGCCATTACAACGATATCGTTAGAAATTACTAGCTCACTCCACTGAAGAATGCCATCCCCATTGCCATCAGCTACTTGAAGCTTTCCAGTGTCCACCCATGTTTTTGTCCAAGCCGGAAGCTCAGAAATTTTACTACCAGCCACTTTTGTCATTAAAATAAAGCGTGAAAACGCCGCATAAGCTGGTGCGGATAAGTATAATAATCCGATGAAAAGCAGTGCCCAAGCTCCTGACCAACGAGCCGCTTTCATCGTTGATACCGTATAGAAACGAACGATTACGTGTGGAAGACCAGCCGTCCCAGCCATGAGCGTAAACATAAGAGCAAGGAACTGCCACTTCGTTCCGTTTGTAAACGGTGCAAAGTATTCTGATATGCCAAGCTCCCGGTCAAGTTCACCCATTTTTCCAACAAGCTCCCCGTATGATAGCCATGGCATTGGGTTGCCTGTAATTTGCAAGCTCATAAAAATAACTGGAATCAAGTAGGCAATAATCAAAATAATATACTGAGCTACCTGCGTCCATGTAATCCCTTTCATTCCTCCGAACGCCGCATAGAATGCAATTAACACAACCCCGATCATCGTTCCAAGCTTCGCATCGATTTCAAACAGTCGTCCGATAACTACCCCAGAACCTGACAGCTGACCGATCGAGTACGTAAAAGAAATAATGATCGTAATGACAGCCGCAATGACACGAGCCGTATGGCTGTCAAAGCGGTCACCGATAAATTCAGGAACCGTGTAGCGACCGTACTTACGAAGCTGAGGAGCAAGTAAGAACGTAAGCAATAAGTATCCGCCCGTCCAGCCCATGATATAAGCAAGACCGTCGTATCCGAGTAGCATAATCGTACCCGCCATACCAATGAATGAAGCCGCACTCATCCAGTCCGCCCCGATGGCCATTCCGTTAAAAATAGGCGGTACACCGCGTCCGGCTACATAGAAATCAGATGTTGCCTTCGCCTTGTTATAAATGGCAATCCCGATATACAGGGCAAACGTCGCTAAAATGATCGTTAATGAGACCAAGAATTGTGTATCCAAATGTATTCCCCCCTATTGATTGATTTCCCCTTGTTTCTTCTTTTTCTATTTGAGACCCCCGAGCATTCCCCTTTAATGCTCGAACACTTTTCCAGAACTGATTTGTTCATTTTTGCTCTCATCAATTCCGTATTTTTTGTCCACATTGTCACTAAGCTTTGCATTTACAAAAAGTAAAATGATAAACGTGATCACTGCCCCTTGAGCTCCCATGAAATAATGGAGTGGAAATCCATTAATGGAATACTGACTTAATGGCTCAGCAAAAAAGACCACTCCAAAAGAAACGAGAAACCAGACGATAAAATAAATAATAATATTGCGAGTTCTTTCGCGGAAATAACTATCTGCTACCTCTTTATCAATTTTCTTCACACTTACACCCCCATGAAAAATGATGTTCCTGTGCGTGTCTAGATGAACAGCTTTTTTTGTAAAACCGATCCTCCTTTCTTTTCGAAAAATGTATATGAACTTTTACTCGCCACTTATGCAAGAAAAAGTCATCAACCGTATTAGCTTAAGCTGAAAATAAATTTGATGGTATCAATGAATGGCATGGGAACTAGGATGATTTGTACGATGAAGTAAACAAAAATGGATAGGAATGGAATCACTAAGAAGAAGGGTCTTTTCTTTTTAAATGCAAAAAACAAACAAACGACTGAGATGAGAAGTAAGCCAAAAAAGATCATTTCTTGCCTCCTTTTATGTGAAAGCGTTAACAATTTTTAATTTTCTGAAATTTTAAGAAAATTCAATATTTATTATCTACATAAACTGTCTCTTGGTCAAGTAAGACTAGCCATTAAATTTTCATAGGGCTTGTCGAAATTTGAAGATGGGACTTTGAAATTCAGCATTACCAATACTTTCCTAATGAAACATCCGTCGAAAACTTTTTTATTTCAAGGAGTTTATCCTTATAGTTAACACTATGTTGAAATTAGATATCCCATCCTGAATTGTAACACGAAAAAAGCATGTGAAACCTCACATGCTCAGTGCCTTAATCATAATTTTAACTGCTTCAAGCAAGTCTCTTGAGGACCAGCTTGGCATTGCCTTTTTCTCATCGATCACAAGCTCGTGGGATGCTGGAACGTGTACAAAGCCAGCTGGAATGTCCACCTGCTTCTCCTTTAGCTCATGCAAAACGATGTACATCACATTGTTGCACAAATACGTACCCGCACTGTTGGAGATCCTAGCAGGATATCCTTTCTCATTAAGGGCATCCACTAGTATCCGAATAGGAAGAGTAGAAAAATAGCCGTCCGCTCCATTTTCAACGATCTTAGAATCTACTAAAGCTCGCCCGCTATTATCCGCTGCGCCATCGCGACAATTAATCGCAATCCGCTCTGGTGTCATTTCCGTCCGTCCAGCAGCAAGGCCGAGCGACAGTACCGCATCAGGGGAAAACTCACGAACCGCTTCCAATATAGCCACTGGGGCTTTTTCAAAATCTACTGGCAAAAGTACTCCCTTCACCTCGTATTCACCAATTTGTGCTCCATCGAGTCTTAACACCAATTCCTCTGTTGGATTGATCGGATGATTTAAAAAAGGTTCAAACCCCGTTAATAATAGCTTTTTCATAGATGTGTCTCTCCCTAATAACTAGCAATGCTACCGTCCGTACGCTTCTCCGTACCTCCTGTTAGCACGCCTGTCTCTGGATTACGAACAATCACCTGACCACGACCAAATCTGCCAAAATCATGAGCAACGACCATCTCATGGCCTTTTCTCACTAGCCCCTGAACCAGATGATTCGGGAAATCATGCTCTACTTCTATCTTCTTTCCTGATATCCATTGCCATCTAGGAGCATCCAGCGCCGCTTGTGGGTTGAGGTCAAAATCAATCATGTTCATTGCTACCTGCACATGTCCTTGAGGCTGCATATATCCACCCATCACACCAAACGGTCCGACAGCCTTTCCACCCTTTGTCATAAAACCAGGAATGATCGTGTGATACGTCTTTTTCCCAGGAGCAAGAGCATTTTCGTCTTTTTCATTCAATGAGAAATCGTGGCCGCGATTTTGCAGTCCGATTCCTGTGTTGGGAACGACGATACCAGAGCCAAAGCCCATATAGTTGCTTTGGATAAAAGAAACCATATTCCCTTCTCCATCAGCGGTAGCCAAATACACCGTTCCACCCTTTGGAAGTGTGCCTGGTTCTGGTATCTGAGCTTCATCTGTAATTTTTTCGCGCGCCTGCTGGGCAAATTCCTCCGAGAGCATATCTGCAACACTTGCCTTCATCGTTATTGGATCCGTAATATACGTTTTCCCATCTGTAAATGCCTGCTTCATCGCTTCTAATTGCAGATGCAATCCAGTTAAATCTTCACGATGCGAAAACTCGTAGCCTTTTAATATATTGAGTGCCATCAGCGCGACCAAACCCTGACCGTTCGGCGGAATTTCCCACACATCGTAGCCTCGGTAGTTTACGCTAATCGGATCCACCCACTCCGCTTGGTAGGCTGCTAAATCCTCTTTTCGTAAAAATCCTCCATGTGCCTTGGATGCAGCATCGATTTCATCTGCTAATCGGCCTCGGTAAAAGCTTTCTGCATTGGTTTCTGCGATTTCTTGAAGGGTATTTGCATGATCCTCCGACTTCCACATCTCACCGATTTGTGGTGGCTTTCCATCTGGAGCAAACACGCGGAACCATTCCTGGTATGAAGCATCATCCCCAAAGCGTTTCTGATAAATTTTATAAGCACCAGCCCAGTACTTTCCTAGCGTTGGGGATACCGGGTAACCACCACGCGCGTAAGTAATCGCTGGCTGTAATACTTCCGTTAACGGCAAACGTCCGAAGCGTTTGGAGAGCTTTGCCCACGCAGATGGAGCACCAGGTACCGTGACGGGAATCCAGCCATGCGATGGCATTTTTTCATGTCCGAGCTCTTTCACTTTTTCAATTGAAATTCCTTGCGGGGAAGGTCCGCTCCCATTTAACCCGTACAACTTATCTTTGATCCACACAAGGGCAAATGCATCACCACCGATGCCATTCGACGTTGGTTCAACAACGGTTAAGCATGCTGCTGTCGCAATCGCTGCATCCACGGCATTTCCGCCCTTTTTTAACATATCAAGACCTGCCTGTGCTGCAAGTGGCTGAGATGTCGCCACCATGCCATTTCTAGCAATCGTCGCCATTCGCTGCGAACGATACGGATAGGTAAGGTATGACAAATGAAACTCCCCCTATTAAACTTCGTCTTTCGAAATATTATACGATAGATTTTGAATTTTTCCAATAATAAGAAGTTACGCAAAAATCGGAGAAAGATGCGCATATAATGGAAAAGTTACGCAAATCTGATGGAAAGTCACGCATATATCTTAAAAGTTACGCATAAATGGGTTTCTCACATACCCCCATTAGTATATCGACTCATAAATACTTAGTTTGGCTCTAATTTTCACCTTTAGACTCCGCTTTTTCATCATTAGTCTCTTAAATCTGGCATTTAGGCTCATATAATCGAATTTGATATTCTGAAACCTACTATATTATGTGGAATACCCCCTATATAATAGGTATTTGTTCTAAATTTCTTCCTAAAAGGAGAAATGCTCGGCTTGCAACCCAAAAACCCATAACCCTTCTGGTGATAAGGCTCACAAATCAAAGATAATGGCTCAAATCTACATCTCAACATCGCCCACACAACAAAAAACCCGCACATGGCGGGTTTTCCTCATATCCTATGCATCAGAATTATCTGTGCTGTCGGTTCCTTCTTCAGTTCCAGGAGTTTCTTCTTTACCAGAATCTGTTCCTTCTTCTTCAGTAGACTTGTCCGCATCTTCTTCTTCAGCAGCTTTCTTTTCTGCTGCATCATCCGTTGCTTCCTCTTCTTCTTCTACTGCACTTGGATCATCTTTTCCGCTATTTTCCATATCAGACACATTAACATCTTTCAGTGCACTTAAAGGCTTTTGGAAGTAGTCAATTGGATTTAGAGCTACTCCATCTTTGCGAATTTCAAAGTGTACGTGAACGCCAGCTTCTTCGTTAACAAGGCTTTCACCTGCAGTTGCGATTGACTTACCTTGCTTTACTTCGTCGCCCACTTTTACTTTGATGTCACTAACTGATTGATATTGTGTTACAATTCCTTTGTCATGCTCAATTTCAATCACATTTCCAAGTAGGGAATCGTTATCAACCACTTTCGTAACTGTTCCGCTAACTGCTGCTACTACATCGAATGCTTCCCCATCTTTTTGAACAATATCAATACCCGTGTTTGGATGGTATGAATTGTCGTAGAATACTAGGGCTGCTTCTTGCTGTTCTGTTGAGCCGTTATTATCATAGAATTGCTTTTGAATTTCGACCTTGTTTGGATCCGTCACCGGCATTACAAAATTTTCCATTGTACGTGATACTTCAACAGCTGGCTCATTGAACTTCTTGTCTGTAACGTCAGTAGCCTCGTTGTTGTACCCAAACTTGTCTGAGTCTGTTGCACTGCTTTGATACCATAAAACCGCGGTTAAAATGATCGCTGCGCTTCCTAGATAAATTGCTGGGAATGCCCATCTTTTCTTTAATAAGCGCTTAACATTTGAATCTTGAGAAGATCGTTTCTTTTCTTCCTCTCTCATTTATCATCACCTCAGCAATCAGTTTGAACAATGTGAGAGAAATATATACGTTGTGACAAAAAAAATTTTTAGACTTATTTTTCGACAAAGCTTTTACAATTATTCATGATAGGAGAATGTTTTATGAAAAAAATTCTTTGGGCCCTTCCCATTGCATATATGGCGCTCATTTGGACACTATCTAGCTTTCCGGCTGACGAATTTGTCGCCCTGCCAGATTTGTCCCTCGATCGCATCATTAAAGAATCGCTACACCTGGTCGAGTTTGGAATTCTATATCTTCTCTTCGCCCTTACACTATATGGAAATGGACAGCTTACAAAAAAGACGAGCCTCATCTTTGCGGTCATCGCTTGCCTGTACGGGGCGCTAGATGAAATCCACCAGTCCTTCGTTCCATACCGCTCTGCCACATGGATTGACCTTGTAAAAGACGTCATTGGTGTCACAGTAGCTTATTATTTCGTCAACCGCTTTTATTTTTTGAAAAAGAAATAAGCTAGAGCAGTCGCTCTAGCTTATTTCTGGGCAGTAATTTTCGTGAGCAGATCGTTTGATGATACGACTTCTGCTCCTTGGTAATAGTACTTTACAATATCCACATACGATTTTCCTTCTTGCGCCATTCCATTCGCCCCGTATTGGCTCATACCAACGCCGTGGCCGTATCCCTTTGTATTAATAACGATTTGGTCGCCTTTTCGCTCCCACGTAAAGTCGGTGGATTTTAACTCCAGCTTCGTACGAATGTCTTGCCCTGTTAAAACCGTGCCACTAAAATCCACTTTGCTGACACGGTTACTGGATGTTCGTTCGACCACTTTCCCGATCGTATCACCTGAACCAACCTTTACTCCTAACAGGCGTTCAAAGTCTGCCACTGAAACGACCTTTTGTCCGTTAAATTCCTTTGAGTCCAAATCCCAAGGGCTCTCGACGCTTTTTAAATAAGGAAGAGCACCTTGCCAAACCGCTTCGGCATTTTCCGTGTAACCGTTACTTGTTGAAAAGAACGTCGCATCGATCGGGCTTCCCTCGTAAGTAAGGATCTGTCCGCTCGTTTCCTGTACAGCTTTACGGATCTTATCTATTTTCCAGGTGTAGTCCTTGCCCCAAATTTTCCGAAGCTCTTCTTCATTCTTATATACCTGGTGCTGCACCGTGTCCGTTACGAGCGCCCCGTCAGGTACCTCAAGCTTTTCCGAGCTGATCATTTGTCTTACGATATAGGTTCTTGCTGTAAGAGCTTGTGCCTTTAAAGCTTCAAGTTCAAACGTGGCTGGCATTTCTGATGCAACGACGCCTGTTACATAGTTATCCAGTTCAAGTGTCTCAACCGATTCTGATGCCGTACGATAGACAGCAACTTCTACGGCTGGACCCGTTGGTGGTGCTTCAGCTACCGTCTCTTTGGCGGTTTCCTCTCCAAGTTTACCACTTACCTTACCCTCTGAAAAAGGGAGCACGACGAGTGTAGGAATCATGAGTGTGACGACAAATAGAATGGCTGATACGATTACAAATGGTTTTAGTTTCATTGTGCTTGTGCCTCCAGTACGCATTAGGTAACAAGGAATATGTAGTCCCGTCTCCATTCATACATATGGACTTGGACAAGCAAATATGACTTTTTCTTCTTTCATGAATAAAAACATCGATGAAGCATCACAATATTCTAGGTGGTCATCATTTTATGTAATAAAAATGTAAAAAACCGCAGAGTATGGAATACTTCTACGGTTTACATTTTCGAATATATATTTATTTAAGCATTCATATCGCTAACGTATTTTTCTGCGATCGTTTCAACGACTTCTGTCACACGCTCAATATCTGCACCAATTGCTGCAAGCTTATGATGGAAGTCAACGTACCCACGATCCAAATGCTTAAGCTCTGTTACACGAGTTACGCCATCAGCAACTAATCCTGTTAAAATAAGCGCAGCAGCCGCACGTAAATCAGTTGCAGCAACCTCTGCTCCTTGCAGGTTAGATGGTCCATTCATAATAACTGAACGACCTTCAATTTTAATATCAGCATTCATACGACGGAATTCTTCCACGTGCATAAAGCGGTTTTCAAATACCGTTTCCGTAATCATACTTGTTCCTTTTGCGTGAAGAAGTAATGCCATCATTTGTGATTGCATATCTGTTGGGAATCCTGGATGTGGCATCGTCTTAATATCAACGGCTTTTAGGTTTTCTGGTCCAATGACACGTAAGCCGTCAGCCTCTTCTTCAATAATAACGCCCATCTCTTCCATTTTCGCAATAAGTGAGGTTAAATGTTCTGGAACGGCTCCTCTTACAAGCACATTTCCACCAGTAATAGCGGAAGCAACCATGAATGTTCCAGCCTCAATACGATCAGGAATAATATGATGTTCGCAACCAAATAGAACGTCTACACCTTCAATGCGAATCGTACCTGTTCCTGCTCCTCTTACTTTGGCACCCATTTTGTTAAGGAAATTAGCTAAGTCCACAATTTCTGGCTCTTTCGCACAGTTTTCCATTACTGTCGTACCATTAGCAAGAGTCGCGGCCATCATAATATTTTCAGTCGCACCGACACTTGGGAAGTCTAGATAGATTTTTGCGCCGTGTAAGCGACCTTCTGGAGCTTCGGCTTCAATAAATCCGTTTCCAACTTTCACCTTGGCACCCATAGCTTCGAAGCCTTTTAAATGCTGATCAATGGGACGTGAACCAATTGCACAGCCACCCGGCAATGCAACTCGTGCACGGCCATTTCGAGCTAGCAATGAACCCATTACTAGTACAGATGCTCTCATTTTTCTAACATATTCAAATGGTGCTTCTTCTCTTAATACTCCAGATGCATCAACCGTAACAGTGTTATCTTTAAATCCGACATTGGCATTCAAATAGCGTAACACTTCATTGATTGTATATACATCGGAGAGCGTCGGCACATCTTTAATTACGCATTTTCCATCACTTGCTAATAATGTTGCGGCGATCACAGGCAAAACTGCATTTTTAGCGCCTTCTACTTTCACTGAGCCACTAAGCCTTCTTCCGCCGCGGACGATGATTTTTTCCAAGTGTATTCCCCTCCGCGTCCATTTTCTCTATATTAATATTCAATCGTAATGATTGGTGTGCCAACTACCAGGGTAGTCTTTGCGCCCAATCCTTGCGTTCTAAGTCCTACTTGTAGATTCATTTCTTTCTGTTTGCTTGTTAAGGTTTCTGACAACATAGGCGAATACGCCGATGTGGATACAAAATTATTTTCGTCTAATGATTCGATCTCTTCTGCCTTAAACTGCGTTAGCAAACGATTAACAGTATCAGGCAAAGACGTATTCATCTTATCACTGAATTCGCCTTTTATACAAGAGAAAATTGTTGGTTTTCCTCGAAATATGTCAGAGAGCTGCAATGGTAGTTCCTTTTCAAGAAATTGTGTGGTTTGTTGCGAAAATTTCTCGTCATTCACCTCATAAATGATATACGTTTGAGGGTGCTGATTTGTGAGGGTTGTTAAAACTTGGATTTTTTCCTTTGGACCATGGTCAGTGGTGCTTATACCTGTAGCTTCCCACATATTCGCTTTAGAATTCACATTCCATGACCATTCAGGAAATTTTTTTTGCAAGTCGTTACTGAACTCCTTCACGTCCTTAAGACTGGTTAAATGATCCATTTTCTCTCTTGCATGTAGAGACCATTCAGTGATGGGAATTTGTTCCCCTTCCACGACAGAAGCAATCGTTAGTAAGTCAAGCTGTTCTTTGGCTACTATCGTTTTATTCCCAATGTTTATAATAGCAAAACCTGTTAAGCAAATGATTAATAAGACATAAGAAAGTTTTTTCATCTACAATTCCTCCCCTTACTACCATTGTTACCAGGTAGCTCAAGGTCATACTTGGGAATTGTCGTCACTTTTTGACAAGTCTTATGTAAGTTTTTGTGCAGTAACACACAAAGAGAATTTTACTTAAATTTAGCCGCTAATAAAAATGTCAGAAGACCTATATTTTACATAATCATTTGGAAGAGTAATGGTAGTTGTTGTGACCACAGTAAGTAATCCAGGAAAAAATTACTAACAGTAGAACCAATCACAATCGATAAAAATATAAACAACACTCGTGCTTGCAATACATGGTTCGCTCTTAGTAGCTTTTCGTAATTAATGGACTGTAGCGCCCACCAGGCAAGTGCAATAAAAAACAAATGCGACAAAATGCTAATCAACGCTTGATGTCCAAATTCTGCGATCATCGGTACTTCTTCTCTCCCTTGTACAATTGGTCTTTGGGCAAGCCTACCTTTCATTGTATCATTTTTGTAACGAAAACAGAACCACATACCTCATTATTGACGAATGAGGATGTGAAAAAGTTTCGTTTTTTTGGGAGATTTTAATGGATCGGGGTTTTATGACATATTCAAGGCTTGAGAACCACCGTTAAGCGTCATAAAACCATAGTTATGACCTTATGTATCCTCATTTTCACCTTTTCATGTCATAAACGGATCTTTATGACACGCAGCAAGTGAATTTCTCGTTTAACAAGTCATAAAACTCTCTTTACCCCACACCCCAACAATAAAAACCTCTATATACAAAAAAGAAGAGGGTCCCCCAACCCTCTTCTTGCTACCTCTATTAAAACCCCATCTTACCGTGTGTAACTAGCAAAAGTCCCCCAACTCTTGCTAGTTTTTCTCCCTGTATTACTTATTGAAACATGTCCGAAAAGCCGTTGAAGTTATTGTGCAAGAAATCAAACGCCAAATTCGGGAATAGACCAAACACAATTGTTGCTGCGACCGTAATAACTAACACGACGATGATTCCAGCTGGCAGTTGGATTTTTTCATCGGTTGCTGCTGGTCGGAAGAACATTTGTGTAAAAATGCCGAAATAGTAGAAGTACGAAATGACGGTCGTGGCGATCATGACCGATGCTAGCACATAGTGTGCTGGATCCACATAGAACGTTCCCATAAAGATGTTCAGCTTTCCAATAAAGCCTGCTGTCCCTGGAATTCCCGCTAACGAAAGGAGGAACACTCCCATAGAAACAGCCAAGATTGGTGAACGCTTATAAAGGCCAGCAAATGCACTAATATCTTCATTATCTGTTTTTCCACTGATCAGCTGAATGATGGCAAACGCACCAAGATTCATAAACAAGTATGCTCCTAGGTAAAACCACATCGCGTCAAACATGAACGCCGATAGTGCTGCAATGGCTACCAATAGGTAACCCGCATGCGCGATACTCGAGTAAGCGAAAAGTCGTTTCACATTGCGCTGACGTAACGCAATGACGTTCCCGATGATCATCGTCGCTCCTGCAAGCAGTGCGATATAATCCTGCATCTTAATCAACATCGGATACGATGCCGTACTCGAACCAGATGGTGCCGCCCCGTATACAGACAAAAGAATACGAAGCAAAATTACGAATCCAGCTGTTTTTGATACAACGCTTAAAAATGCGGTAACTGGTGTTGGTGCTCCTTGATACACATCTGGCGCCCACATATGAAACGGTACAGATGCTAACTTAAACGATAAACCAACAAATACTAGTAAAAAGGATAATCCAAGCAAGTAGATTTGCTGTGTATCAAAGTTCGCTGATAATACACCTGTAATCTCTGTTAAGTTGGTTGATCCTGTTAATCCAAACACATAACTTAATCCAAACAGTGTGACAGCTGTTGAAATTCCGCCATTGATGACGTATTTCATGGCTGACTCATTCGATGGAAGATGCTTTTTACGAATGCCCGCTAAAATATAGGAAGAAAGTGATAAGAGTTCAAGTCCGACAAATAATGTGATTAAGTCTCCGCTCGACGACATCACCATCGCTCCGAGCAAAGCGGTTAAAAACAAATAGTAGAACTCTCCCTTGTATTCTTTCATCTCTTCCTTTGGTTCATAGCTGATCGCGAGTAGCATAACAAGCGCTGCACCAAGGAGCAGTAACAGCTTGAATGCTTTTGCGTATGAATCTAAGCGAAACGTATCATATAAAATACTCGTTAATTCTAAATCTACCAATCCTAGTAAAGAGACAAACGCTGCAATAATGGCAGTAAATGCAATCCAGCCAAGAATTTTACGATCTTGGTTTTTCGGCATGAACAAGTCCATGATGGATAGGACGGTTGCTATACCAAGGATGATGAACTCCGGTGTCATAATTGCCCATTGATACGATAACATTTGTTCAAGATCCATCCTTCATCACCCTCCTAACCCAAGCATGATAGTCTCAAGTGTGGCTTGCAGTGGCTCACTTAGTACACTTGGGTAAACACCAATTAATACAATTAACGCGACAAGAACAAGAACCGGAGCCCATTCAAAGGAACGAATATCCGTTACCCCTGTGAATTCTCGGTGCGCTTTTCCAAACGTTATCCCTAACACCGCTCGCAGTAAGTACACAGCTGTTAAAATGATGCCTAAGCAGCCGACTGCAGCGAGTACAGGCATTGCCTCGAATAATCCTAAAAAGGCCATGAACTCACTTACGAATCCACTCATTCCCGGTAGACCAAGTGAAGCCATTGCTCCAGCCAGTAAGAACCCAGCCGTAATTGGCATCCCCTTCGCCATTCCCCCAAGCTTGGTAATCTCAGACGTATGGAAACGATCGTAAAAGATTCCTACTAAGAAGAACAATAAGGCAGAGATTAACCCGTGTGAAACCACTTGGAAGATCGCTCCTTGAATCCCCGCTTCATTTAGTGCTCCCACTCCGATTAACACAATTCCCATATGAGAAATCGAAGAGTAAGCTAGCACCATCTTGAAATCCTTTTGAATCAGTGCAAGGAAGGCACCATACAGCAAGTTCACAACACCTAGCGTGGCAAGCAACCATGCAATGGAGGTGAATTGTTCTGGAAAAATCCCCATCCCGAAGCGAATTAACCCGTAAGCCCCAATTTTTAAAAGAATTCCTGAGTGAAGCATAACGATTGATGGTGGAGCCTGAACGTGAACGCGAAGCATCCATGTATGTAACGGAAAAATGGGAAGCTTCACACCAAACGCAATTAATAATGCTAGTAAAAGCCCCATTTTTACAGGGTCGGTGATTCGTGCATGACCTGCATCCGCTGTTAGCAATTGCTGCAACACATCAATATTGGATGTTCCTGTGCGAGCAAACAATATCATAATGACAATCAACAGAACTGCTGAACCAAGTCCATTGTAAATCAGGAAGCTATACGCTGCTTTTTCTTTTTCATGATAACCCCATTTTCCGATTAAAAAGAACATCGGAATGAGTGTGATTTCAAAAAATAAGAAGAACAGAATAAGGTTTTCGGCAACGAATACTCCGAGCATCCCTACTTCAAGTAGAAGGAATAGCATGAAGTAACCCTTCCACTCTTTCTTAATATGAAACGAAGCAATGGCCGCTAACACGGAAAGAATGCTTGTTAAAACCACCATGATTAGTGAGAAGCCATCCATCCCCAACTCAAACGGGATTTCAAATACTCCTTCACTTATTCCAAAGTGGATCCAGTCCCATTTCAGGTTGTAGGCAAACAAATCTGTTCCATTTTTATACTGAGAGAAAACTGCCAATGAAAGAACCATTGCTGGCAAAGTGGCAAGTATCCCAACCAGCTTAATGGAGCTCTCCTGCATTTTTGGCATAAATGATAAAACGAGAATCCCAAGTAACGGGGAAAACACGATGAGTGCTAACATCAAATTCATCCGAAGTACCCCCCTGTTACAGCAAAAATCACAAATAATACAGCTAAGCCAACGAAGGCAACGGTTCCGTACATTTGCACCTGACCGTTATGCACACGTGAACCTGTTTTTCCAAACGTTTGAACAGCTTCCACAATCAGCTTAATGATTCCTTCCACAATAAATACTTCAATAAACGTGAGGAACAAGCTAAAGAACTTTGTTAGGTTCACAATCGTTAACTCGTAAAATTCATCAATAAAGTACTTATTGTATAAAACACTGTACGTCACTGGTGCACGGCTGGATAGCCAGTCGCGTGACAGAGACTTTTTCCCATACATGAGATAAGCAAGGAAAATTCCCGCTAGTGACACAAGTGTTGCCACAATCATGATCCATGCTGGACCTTCGACGTGACCATGGCCAAGCGCTTCATTGCCTTCCACTAACCAATCTCCTAAAAATGTTCCAAACCAAGGTGTGTTCACATATCCAGCTACAACGGCAAGAACACCGAGCACAACCATTGGAAGAGTCATCACAGCCGGAGACTCGTGAACCTGTTTGATTTCTTTTCTAGCCTCACCCGTAAAGACAAGGAAGAATAAACGGAACATATAAAAAGCAGTAAAGAAGGCTGCGATAACAGCTAACCAGAATAATGCCGTGTTTCCATGAACCCAAGCAGAAATTAAGATTTCATCTTTACTAAAAAACCCTGAGAATAATGGAACACCACTAATCGCCAATGTTCCCACTAAAAATAATGGACCAGTGACGCGAAGCTTTTTCCATAAACCACCCATCTCTTCAATGTTTTGCGTATGAACGGCATGGATGACACTCCCTGCTGCTAAGAACAATAACGCTTTGAAAAACGCGTGTGTCATAAGGTGGAATACCCCTGCCACATATCCAGCCGATCCAAGCGCTAACATCATATATCCAAGCTGAGATACCGTAGAGTATGCAAGTACCCGTTTGATATCGGTTTGAACTAAGCCGATGCTAGCAGCAAAGATAGCGGTAATCGCCCCAACTACAGCAACGGTCATTAAGGCGGTTTCACTCGCGGTGAAAAGCGGGAACAAAGCCGCTACTAAGTATACCCCTGCAGCAACCATCGTTGCCGCGTGGATTAATGCCGACACAGGTGTCGGACCTTCCATCGCATCCGGTAACCAAGTGTGAAGCGGGAATTGACCTGATTTCCCAACGGCCCCAATGAAGATAAGGATCGCCGTTACTGTGATCATGCCTGCAGAAATCGAGCCTGCCTCTACCGCAGCAAAAATCTCATCATATTCAAAGCTTCCTACCTGCCAGAATAATAGAATCATCCCAATAAAAAGACCAACATCCCCAATTCGGGTCATGATAAAGGCTTTTTTTGCAGCCTTTTTGGCGTCTTCCTTGTAAAAGTAGAAACCGATTAATAGGAAGGATCCAACTCCGACTAATTCCCAGAAAATATACGTTTGTAATAGATTGGGCGATAAAACTAAACCAAGCATTGCAAACGTAAATAATCCTAAATACGCATAAAACACATGAAAGCGTTCATCGTCGTGCATATATCCCTTTGAATACGTATGTACAAGCAAACTAACGAGAGATACGATGACGAGCATTAGCGCATTTAACTGGTTTACTTCAAAACCCGCTGTTAGTTGAACATCTCCGATCGAAAGCCATGTGCCCTCTGCTTTATAGGTCAGTTGTGTGAACCGCTCAAATAAGACGATGAGCGAATAAACAAACGACACACCCACTAGCAGGATACCGACATAGGCGCTGTTTTCCTTTAGCTTTTTTCCGAACAGAAGAAGGAACAAAAATGATAGTAGCGGGAAAAGCGGTATGATCCATGCATTTTCCATCAATATCACAATCCCCTTTTTAGAACGCGCACCGGTTTTGTTATGTTGCGCGTTTGATTGAGGCCCGCTGTAAATAAGCGAGTCATATTTTTCTAATGCTTTAATGTGTTCATTTCATCAATATTAACTGTTTTTCGGTTACGGTAAAGTGCAATTAAAATCGCCAACCCAACTGCTGCCTCCGCTGCTGCCACAGCGATCGAAAATAATGCAAACACTTGACCCGTAATCCCTGGATTCGCTCCGTACTTACTAAAGGCAACAAGATTAATATTGACTGCGTTTAGCATCAATTCAATTGAAATTAATACGATAACCGTATTGCGCTTCGTTAATGCCCCGTACAATCCGATACAAAACAGGATTAACGCAAGCGTGAGGTAGGCTGAAACGGGAACTGAGCTCATTCCTTATTCGCCTCCTTTTCATCATCTTTTTTCGCTAACACAATCGCTCCGATCAAAGCAACTAACAAGATGACAGAAGTGATTTCAAATGGAATGACAAACTTTGAGTAAAGCGCCACACCAATTTGCTCGGTATTATTTTCATGAAGAGTGTTTGGTACAGAAGCCAAATCTAAATCATACACCCCGATATACATCACAACCGCAAAACCGAGGACACCGATAAAGAGGAGAGTCTTCCGAATCCAGCCTTCCTCCGGCTCGTTCGTATCATTATGGCGGGTAAGCATAATCCCGAATAACATAATGATCGTAATGGCGCCTGAGTAGATTAAAATTTGAACCGCAGCGACAAATTCAGCAGAGAGCATGACGTAAATTCCCGCAATGCTCACAAAGGTGAACACAAGAGCCACGATCATATGAACAACCTTCGTCAAATTCAATAACAGAACGCCGCCAATGACCGCAACGAGCGCTAGCGACATAAATGCGATTAATTCACCCGTAACTGTCATGCTTTATTCACCTTCCGAATATTTTCATCGTTCTCATCTAACCATTCTAGGTTTTTAAAAAGCTCATCCCGGCTATATTCCGCGAGCTCAAAATTATTCGTCATAATGATGGCCTCTGTCGGACAAACCTCCGTACAAAGATCACATAGGATACAAATTTCAAAATTGATATCATACGTATCAATTATTTTTCCTTTTTTCGTAGGGTCAGGGTGTTTTTTCCCGGTCAATTGAATGCAATCGGTTGGACAAATGGCTGCACACTGATTACAAACGATACATTTTTCGGGGTAAAACTTCTGTATCCCACGGAACCGGTCCGGAAGTGGCAGCGGCTCATTTGGATAATCATAGGTTACTTTTTCCCTTGCTAGGTTCTTGAGTGTATACGCTAACCCTTTTGCTAATCCAAGCACGTTGACTCACCCTCTCTAGTAAGTAGGCTTATTGTTAAACTGGGGTGTTGATTTCCGCTCCGGGCGCTTGCTTTCCTGGGGGCTAACGCCTGAGCCTCCTCGTCGCTACCGCTCCTGCGGGGTCTCGCCTGTGACGCTGATCCCCAAGGAGTCAAGCGCCTTCCGCTCCAATCAACACAGTGTATAATCAACAGAGTTTCTATCTTAAAAAAGCTTTAACAATTCTTTCACCAATGCGGTTAGGAAAATATTCGCTAATGCGACTGGTAGTAATACTTTCCATCCGAATTCCATCAGTTGATCCGCTCTTAGGCGCGGGAAGGTGACTCGGATCCAGACTAGGAAGAAGATGACGACGCTGAATTTTAGGGCGAACCATACGGCTCCCGGAATGAATCCTAAGAAGTCGAACGGCGGTAGCCATCCTCCTAAAAATAACACGGTTGTTAGTGATGCCATCGCGAATAGATATACATATTCAGCGAGCATGAAAAATGCCCAACGGAAGCCTGAATACTCGACGTGGAATCCCGCTACTAGTTCGGACTCGGCTTCTGGTAAGTCAAACGGCGTACGGTTTAACTCAGCAACGGAAGCGATGATAAACACAAGAAACGCAATCGGTTGCCAAATAATGAACCATCCTTGCTCATCCTGAGCGGCGACGATATCATTCAAATTCAAGCTGCCTGCAAAAAGGATGACCCCAATTACCGACATAACGAGTGGGATTTCGTAGGAAATCATTTGGGCAGCCGCACGCATACCACCAAGTAGTGCGTACTTATTATTCGATGCCCATCCACCTGTTACCACTCCCACAGTGGTTAAACCTGAAATGGCGATATAGTACAATAACCCAACACCAATATCAGCAAACTGCAGGTGATCGGTTAACGGAATCGTTGCCAGCACCATAAATGCCGGTGCAAACGCAATGACAGGAGCAAGAATAAAGAGTGGGCGGTCTGCTAGCTTCGGAATGGTATCTTCTTTTAATAGAAGCTTTAATACGTCAGCTACCGTTTGCAAAAGCCCCCATCGTCCTCCAACCTGATTCGGTCCGTGACGTAGCTGCATGAAACCCATGACTTTTCTTTCTGCTAAAATGGCATACGTAACAAATCCTAAAACCACTAATAATAGAACCGTTGCTAGTAAAAAGAAAATCCCAAAGTTTAAGAGTCCTGGTTGTGATTGCAGCAGTTCCTCTACCATTAGCCATCAACCTCCCCTAGGACAATATCAATTGCACCTAAAATCGCGATTAAGTTTGCTATATTTTCTCCCTCCAATAGCTTTGGAAGGATTTGCAAATTGTAAAAAGAAGGTCTTCTAAACTTCAAGCGGTACGGCTCTTTTTTTCCATCACTCGCGATGTAACATCCAATTTCTCCACGAGGTGACTCGATACGAACGTACGCCTCACCCTTTGGTGCTTTAATAATCTTTGGAACTTTAGCGAGGATTTCCCCTTCTTTCGGGAACTGCTCGACTGCTTGTTCTAAGATTTTCAAAGATTCCTCGAGCTCATCTAAACGAACATGGTATCTTGCCCATGCGTCTCCACCCTCTTGAACAGGAACATCAAAGTCAAAACGGTCATAAATCGAATACGGCTCATCTTTGCGAAGATCCCATTTAACTCCGGTACATCTTAGATTAGCTCCACTTAATGAGTAATTAATCGCATCTTCTTTCGTGTAGCGACCCACACCCTTAACCCGGTTCATGAAAATTTCATTCCCCGTCACGAGGTCATGATAGCCTTTTAGCTGCTCACGCATATAGGGGATAAACTCTCCCACTTTTTCAATCCAGCCCTCAGGTGCATCCCACTTCACGCCTCCTACACGCATGTAGTTAAAAGTAAGACGCGCACCGGATAATTCATTTAACATATTAATAATCATTTCACGCTCACGGAACGCGTATAGAAACGGACTTACCGCTCCAATATCCAGTAAATATGTACCCCACCAAACGAGATGACTAGCAACTCGACCAAGCTCCATCGCGATTACTCTTAGGTATTCCGCTCGGTCTGGAATCTTTAAATCCATCATCGTTTCAACTGCATGACAGAGCACATAGTTGTTCGTCATCGCTGCTAAATAATCGAGTCTGTCTGTGTAAGGAATGATTTGAGTGTATTGTAGATTCTCAGCTAACTTTTCCGTTCCGCGGTGTAAATATCCAATGACCGGCTTTGCTTCCTTGATGATTTCTCCATCAATTTTCAACACCAGTCGGAATACACCATGCGTACTTGGATGCTGAGGCCCTACGTTTAATAGCATTTCTTCCGTTCGAAGCACTCGTTACACCTCCACATCGTATGGTTCATAGTCTTTGCGTAGAGGGTGACCAATCCAATCATCACCGAGCATAATTCGGTATAAGTTCGGATGATTTTTAAAATGAATTCCAAGTAAGTCATATGCTTCACACTCAGGCCAGTTGGCACCTGCCCAAAGCTTCGAAAGCGACTCCACCTCAGGTTTCTCGCGATCAATCTTCACCTTTAACGCAACGGATTGCTGGTTATTATATGAGTAAAGATGAGCATACACTTCCATGTGCGTCTCAAAATCTCCCCCATGAAATTCTGATAAATAATTGAAGCCAAGCTGCTCATTATAACGAAGGAACTCAGCAATTTTATAATATGTTTCCGGCTTTGCCACCAAGGTTGGTACGTCCTTCGACAGATTATTAATATAGAAGTCTTCTAATACATCTTTGCCCAGATGCTCTTCAATGACCTTCACGTATTTATCCAAATACGGTTGGTTTGGCGAAGGGACCAGCTCTTCAGGAGCCTCTTCCTCAGCAGGCTTTGCTTTAGCTCTTGCAGCGGCTGCAGCAGCAGCTTTGGCTTTCGCGGCAGCAATCGCCTTTGCTTTTTCATCATCTCCAGCAGTTCCGCCTTGTGCTGCAGCTTTCGCTTTGGCAGCGGCTGCGGCTTTGGCCTTTGCTGCTGCGATCGCTTTCGCCTTTTCATCGTCTCCTGCTGGAGCACCTTCTGCCCCGCCTTGCTGTTTTGCAAGTGCGGCAGCCTTTGCTTTCGCGGCTGCTGCGGCTTTGGCTTTCGCCGCGGCGATCGCTTTTGCCTTTTCGTCGTCTCCCGCTGGTGCTTCTTCTGCTCCACCTTGCTGTTTTGCTAGTGCAGCGGCCTTCGCTTTTGCGGCTGCGGCGGCTTTGGCTTTTGCGGCAGCTTTTTGTTTAGCTAAATCCGTGTCCTCTGAGCTAGACGATTCTTCTTCGGCTTGCTCTTTTTCCTTCATTTTCGCTAACGCAGCAGCTTTCGCCTTTGCAGCGGCGGCAGCCTTTGCTTTTGCTTTTTCCTCATCCGTCATCGGCTTCTCATTGGATGCTTCTGTTGAAGCTTCCTTCGCTTTCATTTTTGCAAGTGCGGCAGCTTTGGCTTTTTCCGCAGCTTCCTTTTTTAACTGTTCCAGGTCCTTTTCCCCACTCATGGATTAGATCACCCTCTTCCCAGTCTTAGCCTCATAGCGAATTTTTTCCCTTAATTTATTAATTCCGTAAATAAGTGCTGCTGGGTTAGGAGGGCAGCCTGGGATATACACATCGACAGGTACGATTTGATCGACACCTTTAACGACCGCATACGACTTTACATAAGGTCCACCTGCTGTCGCACATGATCCCATAGCGATTACCCACTTAGGCTCAGGCATTTGATCGTATAGTCGGCGGACAATTGGCGCCATTTTCTTCGTCACAGTACCCGATACAATCATGACATCTGACTGACGTGGAGACGTACGAAAAAACGATCCGAATCGGTCAAGGTCATAGTGTGAAGAACCTACGCCCATCATTTCGATCGCACAACAAGCAAGCCCGAACGTCATTGGCCACAATGAATTGCTTCGCGCCCATGCTTTAATTTGTTCCAGTGTCGTTAAAAATACATTTCTCTTTAACTCTTCTAATTCTTCTGGTGAGATGTTTTCCAATTTTAAGTCCATTTTAACACCTTCTTCTTCCAAGCGTAGACAAGTCCTACAAGCAGCATTAATACGAAAATAAACATTTCAATCAATGCAAAGATACCGAGTTTCTCATAAGCTACTGCCCATGGATAAAGAAACACGGTTTCTACATCAAAGATTACAAACATTAGAGCAAAAATATAATAGCGGACATTGAACTGCACTCTTGAATCGTGAAATGGTTCAATTCCGCTTTCGTATGTGGTGTACTTCGCATCATAAGGCTTATACGGACGCAATAGTTTCCCAAGAAACAGCGCAACCACAGGTAATAAAACACCTAGACATAGAAACACAAAGACAATCAGATAGTTATTCTGATATACATTTAACAGCTCCATGTCCATCCCCTCCAATGTCTTATAATTTTCTAAACATTTAATTATGTAACCGAATTCATTATAACACTGTTACAAATTTGTGTCGACAAGCCAAAGACTTTTATTGGAATTTCTAAAAAAATGTTTTCTTGTCCCTCGAGGATATAGTATGTGAAATAATAATCTTTATTCTATTAAATGGTAAAAAGCGGTGTTTGTCTGTGAGAATAATCAATAATATTTTGAAAATATGAAAATATTGTTGTTATTTTTGAGGATTGTTTGATTATTGGGGTGATTTTTGTAGTTGTTTGGGGCTGTATGTTTGGTTCAGTTACCGTGAACGAGTTTTTTTATGGGCTATGGGCATTGAGATGGTGTTTCAGTTACCATCGGGGTTGTTTGTCTTGCTCTATGGGCATTGAAACGCTCTTTCAGTTATCGTTCGGACTCTTTTATCGGCTCCACGGGCATTGAAACACTCTTTCAGTTACCATTCGGACTCTTTTATCGGCTCTACGGGCACTAAAGTCCAACTTTGGTTACCGTCACACAGCTTTTTCCTCACTCATGGGAACCTAACTCCCACTTTGGTTACCGCCTCACTGTTTTTCCCTCGCTCACGGGAACCTAACCCCCACTTTGGTTACCGCCTCACTGTTTTTCCCTCGCTCACGGGAACCTAACCCCCACTTTGGTTACCGCCTCACTGTTTTTCCCTCGCCCACGGGAACCTAACCCCCACTTTGGTTACCGCCTCACTGTTTTTCCCTCGCTCACGGGAACCTAACCCCCACTTTGGTTACCGCCTCACTGTTTTCCCCTCACTCACGGGAATCTAACTCCCACTTTGGTTACCGCCTCACTGTTTTTCCACACCCACACATGAACCAAACTACCGTACCCCCATTTTCCCGCTCTCCAAGAAATCAAAACATAAAAAACCCCCTCCGACGATCTGACTAAGGATCGCCCAAGGGGGTTGATTGATTGTTTTATCGCTTCTCTGAAACAGAGATACGGTTGATGGCACGTTGCAATGCCATTTCGGCACGCTTGAAGTCTACGTGTGCACGTTGTTGCTCGCGCAGGCGTTCTTCTGCACGCTCTTTTGCACGTAGTGCGCGTTCGACGTCGATGCTATCAGATACTTCCGCAGATTGAGCCAAGATTGACACTTGGTCAGGGCGCACTTCTAAAAGACCGCCACTTACTGCTACGTATTCTGTTTTGCCGCCGTTTTTCAAACGAACAGATCCAATTTGTAACGGTGCGACCATTGGAATATGTCCTGGTAAAATACCTAGCTCACCACTTTGAGCTTTCGTGCTTACCATTTCCACATCTGATTCATACACCGGGCCATCGGGAGTAACAACACTGACTTTAATCGTCTTCATTTTTTACCCTCCTGGTCCTATTTTAGACCTCTACGCCCATTTTCTTTGCTGATTCGATTACTTCTTCAATTCTACCTACAAGACGGAATGCATCTTCTGGAAGATGGTCATACTTACCTTCTAGGATTTCTTTGAAGCCTTTCACCGTTTCTTTAACAGGAACATATGAACCTGGTTGTCCCGTGAACTGTTCAGCCACGTGGAAGTTTTGAGATAAGAAGAACTGGATACGACGAGCACGAGCTACGATAAGCTTATCTTCGTCAGAAAGCTCATCCATACCTAGGATCGCAATAATATCTTGAAGTTCTTTATAACGTTGTAATGTTGATTGTACTTGACGAGCAACTGAGTAGTGCTCTTCTCCAACGATATCAGGTGACAATGCACGAGAAGTTGAAGCAAGTGGATCCACCGCAGGGTAGATACCCATCTCAGAAAGCTTACGCTCAAGGTTAGTTGTTGCATCTAAGTGAGCGAAAGTTGTAGCTGGAGCCGGATCCGTATAGTCATCGGCAGGTACGTAAATCGCTTGGATAGATGTAACAGAACCTACGTTAGTAGATGTGATACGTTCTTGCAGTCGACCCATTTCAGTAGCAAGAGTTGGTTGGTAACCTACCGCTGATGGCATACGGCCTAATAGGGCAGAAACCTCAGAACCTGCTTGTGTGAAACGGAAGATGTTATCCATGAAGAAAAGAACGTCTTGTCCTTGGTCGTCACGGAAGAATTCAGCCATTGTCAGACCCGTTAGAGCAACACGCATACGTGCTCCAGGCGGCTCGTTCATTTGTCCGAATACCATCGCTGTTTTCTTAATAACTCCAGAGTCAGTCATTTCGTGGTAAAGGTCGTTACCTTCACGTGTACGCTCACCAACACCTGCGAATACCGAGATACCGCCGTGCTCTTGAGCGATGTTGTTGATTAACTCCTGGATAAGAACTGTTTTACCTACACCGGCACCACCGAATAGACCGATTTTTCCACCTTTAATATATGGAGCAAGTAGGTCTACTACTTTGATACCTGTTTCAAGAATTTCTACTTGTGTAGAAAGTTGCTCGAATTTTGGTGCTTCTCTATGGATAGAGTCGCGACGAGCACTCGCAGGAATCTGCTCATTTAAGTCGATTGCCTCACCAAGTACGTTAAATACACGTCCAAGTGTTACATCACCAACTGGTACAGAGATAGCAGCACCAGTGTCTTCTACTTCGATTCCACGAGTTAATCCATCAGTAGAAGCCATTGCGATGGTACGAACTGTATCGTCACCTAAGTGAAGGGCAACTTCAAGGGTTAAGTTGATATCAACTTCAGATTCGCTCTGCGCGTTGTTTACAATTTTAAGTGCATTATAGATCTGTGGTAGATGACCGCTTTCGAACTTTACGTCAACAACCGGACCCATAACTTGAAGAACGCGTCCTTTAGTCATTGTGTTCCCTCCTAATAGAAATGCGTAAGCGCCTCGTTCAGCCCCGACAAGCACAAGGCGAGCCTTGTAGGAGGTCCTGACCTCCGGAAAGGATTGACTTGTGACCTCGAGGGGCTAGGCGCTGAAGCTAGACAAGTCTCTAACTTCAAAAAGTCTAATTTTATAAAAGAGTGGTTAGCTTACTATTCTAGTGCCGCTGCTCCACCAACAATCTCAGTAATTTCTTGTGTAATTGCCGCTTGTCGTGCACGGTTGTAGACAAGGCTTAGGTTGCTGATTAGATCATTTGCGTTGTCTGTTGCATTCTTCATAGCAGTCATCCTTGCAGCATGCTCACTTGCTTTACTGTCAAGAAGGGCGCCATAAATTAGGCTTTCCGCGTACTGTGGCAATAGGACATCAAGAATTTCCTCCGCAGATGGTTCAAACTCGTAAGATGTAAGTTTCCCTTCTGACTTAATATCAGTTAGAGGAAGAAGCTTCTTCTCCGTTACATCCTGTTGAATCGCACTTACGTAGTGGCTGTAATATAGGTACAACTCATCAAATGTCTCATCAGCAAACATGCCAACGGTCTTTGATGCGATGTCTTTTATTTCAGCGAAGCTTGGTTGATCTGGAACTCCAATAATGTCCAGAATAACCGGCATATTGCGTTTCTTAAAAAAGTCACGGCCAACACGTCCGATTGCGATAATCGCAAACTCGTCGTTTGATTTGTGACGGCTTTTAATCGTATTAAATAGCTGCCTTAGAACGTTACTGTTGTATGCACCCGCAAGACCACGGTCAGAAGAAATGACTACATACCCAGTCTTTTTTACCGGACGGCTTGTAAGCAATGGGTTTTGCACGCCCTTACTTCCTTGTGCGATCGAAGCAGTAACCTCTTGAATCTTCGTCATGTAAGGAACGAATGCTTTCGCGTTCATTTCCGCACGATTCATCTTTGCAGCAGATACCATTTGCATGGCTTTTGTAATTTGGCTCGTCTTCTTCGTCGAAGTAATACGAGATTTTATATCGCGTAATGATGCCACAGATTCTCACCACCTTGTTTTCAAAGTGAAACACTTGGGAAAGAGGAAGAACCGGTCTTCCTCTTCCCATTCATTAATTACTCGCTAATAGCAAACGTCTTTTTGAAGTCGTTAATTGCAGAAACTAATACATCGTCAGCCGGAAGGTCTTTTGTTGTTACGATTTGGTCAAGCACGTCCTTGCGGTTGTGGTCTAACCAAGATAAGAACTCACCTTCGAAACGCTGGATATCCGTTACCGGAATATCATCTAAATGACCTCTAGTTAATGCGTAAAGAATCATTACTTGCTTCTCTACTTTTAACGGCTTGTTAAGATCTTGCTTAAGAACTTCAACTGTACGAGCACCACGGTTAAGTTTTGCTTGCGTTGCTTTATCTAAGTCAGATCCGAACTGAGCAAATGCTTCTAGCTCACGGTATGAAGCAAGGTCAAGACGCAGTGTACCTGCAACCTTTTTCATCGCTTTGATTTGGGCAGAGCCCCCTACACGTGATACAGAAAGACCTGCGTTGATCGCTGGACGTACACCAGAGAAGAATAGGTCAGATTGTAAGAAGATTTGTCCGTCCGTAATCGAAATTACGTTTGTTGGAATATAAGCAGATACGTCACCTGCTTGAGTTTCGATGAATGGAAGAGCTGTGATTGAACCAGCACCCTTTGCATCGCTAAGCTTTGCAGCACGCTCTAATAGACGGCTGTGTAGGTAGAATACATCCCCTGGATATGCTTCACGACCTGGAGGACGACGTAGTAATAGTGATAATTCACGGTAAGCTGCAGCTTGCTTAGAAAGATCATCGTATACTACTAGTACGTGCTTGCCATTGTACATGAATTCTTCACCCATTGTTACACCAGCATAAGGAGCTAAGTATAATAATGGAGCTGGTTGAGATGCAGAAGCTGTTACAACGATTGTGTACTCTAATGCACCCATTTTACGAAGGGTTTCAACTGCGTTACGAACCGTTGATTCCTTTTGTCCGATGGCTACATAGATACATACCATGTTCTGATCCTTTTGGTTAAGGATTGTATCGATAGCAACAGATGTTTTACCTGTTTGACGGTCTCCGATGATTAACTCACGTTGACCACGACCGATTGGCACAAGTGCGTCAATCGCTTTAATACCCGTTTGAAGTGGCTCGTGTACAGATTTACGATCCATAACACCAGGTGCTCCAGCTTCAATTGGACGAGATTTTGTTGTTTGAATTGGACCCATACCGTCAACCGGTTGTCCAAGAGGGTTTACCACGCGGCCAATTAGCTCTTCACCAACTGGAACCTCCATGATACGTCCTGTACGACGAACCTCGTCACCTTCACGAATATCAGTGAAAGGTCCAAGGATGATAATACCAACGTTATTTTCTTCTAGGTTTTGCGCCATACCCATAACGCCGTTCGAAAATTCAACTAGCTCACCTGACATTACATTGTCAAGACCATGAGCACGAGCAATTCCGTCACCAATTTGGATAACAGTACCTACATCACTCACTTGAATTTCCGACTGATAGTTTTCGATTTGCTGTTTTATCAGCGCACTAATTTCTTCAGCATTGATGCTCATGAGTTTCACCCCTATCTACGAATCTTAGCCTAACAATTGACGTTCCAAGCGCTCCAGCTTTCCGCGCAAGCTACCGTCGAAAATTCGGTTTCCGATTCGAAGCTTGATGCCGCCGAGCAGATTGGTATCAACAATATTTTCAATACGGAGAGATTGCTTCCCAACTTTAGCTGCAAAAGAAGCAGATAATGCTTGTTGCTCAGCTTCTGTTAGCGGACGAGTGGAGTACACTTTCGCCTCAGCAATTCCTCTTTCATCATTTGCGAATTCAATAAAATAATCAGCTACTGCTTCAATGTAGTCTTCACGATGACGATCAATTAAGATCATTAACGTATTTAGAACGTACACGCTAGCACCAGAGAATGCCTGTTTAATAATCTCCTTTTTCTTCTCATTCGTAAGCTTAGGAGACTTCAAGACAACACCTAGGTCGCCGTTATTTTTTACTACATTTTTAACTACACGCATTTCATTTTCCATTTGGTCAAGAAGTTGATGCTCTTTTGCTAGTCGAAAAAGAGCTAACGCATAGCGCTTCGCTACAGTCGAGTTGCTCATCGCCCTTCTCCTGCCTCTTGGATATATTCATTGATTAGCTTCTCTTGATCTGCAGCTGAAAGTTCTTTTTCAATCACTTTAGAAGCAATAAGTACAGATAATGAAGCGACTTGTTCACGAATAGCAGCAACCGCTTGGTCTTTTTGCTGTTCGATTTCAAGCTTAGCAGATTCCTTCAGACGGTCTGCTTCCGCACGCGCTAACGCAATAATTTCTTCACGCTGTACATCGCCTTGCTTTTTCGCATTTTCAATTAATCCTTGAGCTTCTGTACGAGCTTCTTTTAAAAGCGTACGTTGCTCTTCTAGTAATTGCTTTGCTTCACCGCGGCTTTGTTCAGCAGCATTAATTTCTCCAGCAATATGCTCTTCACGTTGTTTCATGATGCCCATTAACGGACCCCATGCAAACTTCTTAAGTAATGCTAACAAGATGATAAATGTTACTAATTGGAATAGAATATCCCCTTCGTTAAAGCCACCACCAGCTGCACCTAATACTAGACTGCTTGTTAACACCCTTGCTCACTCCCTTCAAGAGTCGTACACTTACATTTCTATCGTTACAAATGTTAATAGATGAACATAAAGGAATGGCGAAGCTGCACGTAATATGTTCTTCGCCATTGTTTTGTTAAAAAACCGTATATTAGCCGCCGATAACCATGAACGCGATAACTACGCCGATGATCGGAACCGCTTCTACTAACGCTACCCCGATGAACATAGTTGTTTGAAGCATACCACGAGCTTCTGGTTGACGAGCGATACCCTCAACTGTTTTAGATACGATAAGACCGTTACCAATACCTGCACCTAGTGCCGCTAAACCAATTGCAATTGCTGCTGCTAAAAGACCCATTATAAAGTTCCTCCTTAAAATGTATAAGCTAATTTTTTTATTTTTTGTTCATTAAATGAACGGGTATATATTAATGGTCATGACTCACTTTGTGTGCCAAGTATACCATTGTTAACATGGTGAAGATAAACGCCTGAATCGCGCCGACAAAGATTGAGAACCCTTGCCAAGCAAGCATTGGAATGACCGCAGCGAGATGGCCGCCGACTCCAGTTGCTAGACTTCCTGCTAGTAACGTTAGAAGGATTTCCCCTGCATATATGTTACCGTAAAGACGAAGCCCGAGTGTTAAGGTGTTTGCAAACTCTTCAATAAGTTTCAGCGGGAACAAGAACCACATTGGTCGAACGAAATCGCGACCGTATTCTTTTACTCCCTTCAGCTTTACACCATAATAGTGAGAAAGCCCAACGACCATTGTTGCTAACGTCAGTGTGATCACTGGATCAGCTGTTGGTGATTTCCACCAAAGTGTATGGTCATACGTAATTCCAAATGGAAGTCCAAGCATATTACATACGAATATATACATAATTAAAGTAATACCCAGTATGTGGAATCTCCCACCGTCTTTCCAATCCATCGTACTATTAATGATTCCTTTGACGAAATCCATTACCCATTCGAAGAAGTTTTGTATCCCCGTAGGTTTCATAGCCAATGAACGAGTGGAAAGCACTGCGATGATAAAGACAATCGCACTTGCAATTGTTATCATCAGTACATTTGATAAGTTAAAGGTTAGGCCCATAAAGTCATATAAAGGAGCTTCATGATGCACAGTATTCACCTCTCTTCCCCGCTATTTATGTGAATGAAATGCTTGAAGAAAAAAATCTATCATAATAACCACATATGAGGTCATTAATCCAATAATTACGCTATAAAGATGGAGCTTGTCAGGATATTCAAGGGCGATCATCACCGCTAAAACAGCCGTCGCCATTCTTGAAAACATGCCGAGGGAACGGACCTTTTCGCCTTTTGCTATCGCATCGCCGAATTTAATAGTCCTTCTGGCCAATAACCACAAATTAAAAAGGCTTAAGCTCGTACCTAAAATAAGCCCTAAAAAAATAGTTTGATATGAGGTGAATCCCCACCCTAGCACGTATAAAGCTAGTAAGAAGAATATGTACTTTCGTTGCCGGATGTAGATCAGTTGTATTTCGGGCATCACTTATTATCTCCTGAAAAGAAATGTTGAATTAGTCTGATCATGGCATATACGCCAGCGGCTAATCCGAGGAGTAGTCCGATGATTAAAAAGAGCGGCTCGGTGTCCAGTGAACGGTCAAGCCATCTTCCAGCAAAAATGCCGATTAATACGGAGCCTACCAACTGCGAAAGAATCCCCGACATTAACGCCATTGCTTGATATGGACGACGGTTTTTTTGATTCATTTCAGGCACGTCCTTTTAAAGAGACTTGTAGATAGAAGAATGTTTTCACTATGGACTTGCCGGTTTAGGAAAGCTATATTTATACAGTACCCATGTTGAAAACCCTATCATTAATACCCTTTGTAAGCATACAATAGGCACTTGTCAATGTCAATTAGTTTGGAGTGAAAAAGTTCACAATTCAAACAATAGAATTTATCGTTCACATTATGTTCAAAAAGTTTTTTATTTTCCTATTGCAAATGGAGCGAGTGTCGTTCTCGCTCCCTGTTTTCCTTACCGCTCTTTCACTTTCGAGACTGCAATCCCCGTTTCAACCATATCTTCTTTTCCTGCTTTTTTCGCAAAAACCTTTGCTAAGTATAATCCATTTTCTGGTAGTTGGTCGGGCAGGATGTCCATCTTCAGCATTCCTCTCCCTACATTCCGTTTCCAATCTAAGAATTTGACGAACCGATACGTGTCTGGATCAAAGAGAGCAATTCCAAATTCATCTGCTCCACCCGGCAAATACACTTCGTAATGATACACACCCTGTTTATCTCCCGGACCAAATTCAAACCCCATAATACGCGGGTAGTTTGGTTCCTCTAAAACATATAGATATGGGACACTCACCTTTTGAGAGCCAGCCATGATGGTCAAATGACCTTCATGTATCTTCTTCGTAAGTTCATTTGGATCCACACTCATCGTAACGTTCACCGTTTTTTCTTTTCCCGCTTCTACAGAGAAAGAATGCGGCAGTTCGAACTGTATTCCATCCTTTTGATGAGGAACCTCGAATCTATAGGTCATTCGATGATCGCTTACATTTTTAAAAGTAAGCTGTTGTGTGTGCTCATGCTGCCTTTCTACTAACTTGAACTTCCCAAATTGCAAGGAAGCTGGCTTCACGAGCGTATCGGTTTGGATCGCTTCAGGAATTCTTATTCTTCCAGCACCTTGCTCGTACGTTTTATAAGGAACGTTTTTTCCATCAACAATAGGAATGGCCGTATTCATGAGAGCAGCCTTGATATCTTCCGGTCCCCAATCAGGATGAGCTTGTTTGATAAGAGCCGCGGCTCCAGCCACATGGGGAGCCGCCATACTTGTTCCTTGAAGGGCTAAGTACCCCCCAGGTATTGTGCTCTTTATCGCTACTCCAGGCGCTACCACATCTGGCTTAATCTCCCAAGTGGCAGTAACAGGTCCTCTCGAACTAAAGCTGGCAAGCAAATCCTTTTCTTCTATTATATTTGTTTTTGCAAGTATTTTTTGGCTAGCCATTGAGCCAACTATTTCTGAACCTACCTGTTTGGACATGGTCGCCACAGGTATATCGATGGGACGATCTAAGTTTCCAACAAATTCCCCGTTCATATTGTTAAAAATAATCACCGCAACGGCACCTGCATTTTGTGCATACCATGCTTTTTCTGAAAAAGTAAGCTCCCCTCGCTGTACAAGAGCAATTTTCCCTGCTACATCGGTGAGATCTTCTTTTTTCCCAAGCTTGCCGTATACCACTTCATACGACCGATCAAGCTTCCAATCAATAGAGCCCTGCATGGGTTCGAGCCTTAATGTATCTTTTCTTCCATCGATCGTGAGATATGGAACTTTTAAAATTGGTGTAGAGGCACCAACCGATATGGCCTTTGCTGCCGTACCAGGAGAACCAACCGTCCACATATTCGGTCCAGAGTTACCAGACGAGGTTACAGCGACAATTCCGTTTTCTACCGCTTTATTCAGAGCAAGAGATATTGGTAAATCAGGACCATTCACATTGTTTCCCAGCGATAGATTTAAGACATCTACTTTATCTTTGATGGCTTTATCAATCGCAGCAAGGACTTGTTCTGTTGTTCCCGAGCCGCCTGGACCAAGCGCACGATAGGCAATAATCTTCGCGTCAGGAGCCACCCCTTGGATCTTTCCGTTTGCCGCAATAATGCCGGCCACATGTGTCCCATGTAAGGTGCTTTGGCCGTACATTCCCTTCGTTTCCATCGGATCATCATCAATATCGACCAGATCATAGCCTCTTTTATAGCTTCGTCTTAAGTCAGGATGGTTGTAATCAATGCCCGTATCGATGACCCCAACGGTGATCCCCTTTCCGGTAAGCCTTTGATTTTTCGGATCAAAATAGCCCCTAATCGTTTCTGCACCGATGATCTCGGTATTCGTTTCCGATTGAACGCTATATGTACTAACAGGGGAAACCGACTCCACCTTATTCGTTTGAGCTAACTTATCTAATGACCTCTTCGTTCCTTTTACCGAAAACCCGTTAAGAGCCTCTGTAAAAATATGACGTAGCTCGAGATCCCTGTATGGTTGGATGAGCTCTTTAATTTCTTGTTCATTTTTCTTTGTTGGTAATGTCACGATTGCCACTTTTTCAGCTTCTGGAGATTCTTCAGGAATGGGCGGATGGATGAGCGTTTTCGCTGATGTGGTTGGAGTGCAAACAAATGAGAATACCACGGCTGTTAAAATGATGATGATACTTGATTTCACGCTTGTGAGCACCTCCGAAGTTTTTTACTAGGTTTTGTCATAGGTCGGGGAGTTATGCGTAGTGGGAGTGATCAATAGTGCCATTTTTAATGCCGGAGGATTGAAGGTTGGATTGTTGGCGGAGTTAATGAAGTATGTAGTTGAATATATTCGAACTTGAAGCTAGTTGCGGTCCACCTTTCCGTCCCTAATCGAATTTCTATTCAGACTCTATCCTGGTTCCAACCCTTTTTCTTGTCCGAATGACATCTCCATTCAGATTCAACTCCCTTCACCTGCTCTCTTCCTGTCCGAATGACTCCTCCATTCAGACTCAACTCCCTTCACCTGCTCTCTTCTTGTCCGAATGACACCTCCATTCAGACTCAACTACCTTCACCTGCCCTCTTCCTGTCCGAATGACTCCTCTATTCAGACTCAACTCCTGTTCCCTGCTCTCTTCCTGTCCGAATGACACCTCCATTCAGACTCAACTTCCTTCACCGGCCCTCTTCCTGTCCGAATGACTCCTCCATTCAGACTCAACTCCCTTCACCTGCTCTCTTCCTGTCCGAATGACTCCTCCATTCAGACTCAACTCCCTTCACCGGCCCTCTTTTTGTCCGAATAGTACCTTTAATCGGACTTAAATCTTGCGCTAGTGGGATTAGTTGTCCAGATAACAAACCCTCTCATCATACATCAACTAATCCATGCAAAAAAGCTAACCGCCCCAGCGGTTAGCCCCATTCTTACTTCGTTCCAAACAAACGGTCACCAGCGTCACCTAGTCCAGGTACGATGTAGCCGTGGTCGTTTAATTTTTCGTCTAGTGCTGCGATGTAGATGTCTACATCCGGGTGTGCTCCTTTAAGAGCGTCCACGCCTTCTGGTGCTGCGATTAGGCACATGAATTTAATATGCTTCGCGCCGCGCTTTTTCAATGAGTGGATCGCTTCGATCGCTGAACCACCTGTTGCAAGCATTGGATCAACTACGATGAAGTCGCGCTCTTCTACGTCGCTTGGTAACTTAACGTAGTACTCAACGGGCATCAATGTTTCTGGGTCACGATACAGACCGATATGTCCAACCTTTGCTGCAGGGATAAGCTTTAGGATTCCATCTACCATTCCGATTCCCGCACGTAAAATAGGGACGATTCCTAGTTTCTTTCCAGACAACACATTAGATTTCATTGTGCTAACTGGTGTATCAATTTCGATTTCTTCTAACGGCATGTCACGAGTAATTTCAAACGCCATTAATGTTGCTACTTCGTCTACTAGCTCACGGAAGTCCTTTGTTCCTGTATTTTTTTCGCGGATGTATGTAAGCTTATGCTGAATGAGGGGATGATCAAACACATATACCTTTGCCATCTAGCATCTCTCCTTTTCTAACTCGATTCATAAACACTTCGTCTAATTTTACAGAAAAAACTTCCCGTGGGCAACCTCGAACAGAAATTGGATGTAACAATTCTGAGACAAAACAAAAGCCAGCCCGTAAACAAAAGGCTGGCTAGCAAAAATTATATTTGTCTTTCTGGATATAAAGTGAAACGGCTAGTTAATGCAGATACGCGATCTCTTGCTTCCGCTAGCTTTGCTTCGTCTTCATGGTTTTTCAACGTAAAGCTAATGATACTTGCGATTTCTTCCATTTCAGCAGCACCGAATCCACGAGAAGTAACAGCTGCTGTACCGATACGAATCCCGCTTGTTACGAATGGGCTTGCTGTGTCAAATGGAATCGTGTTTTTGTTAACTGTAATTCCTACTTCATCAAGTACGTGCTCAGCTACTTTACCAGTTAAGCCTAAAGAACGAACATCAATTAATAGAAGGTGGTTGTCTGTTCCACCAGATACAAGGTTGATTCCTTCTTTTTGCAAGCTTTCAGCTAAAGTCTTCGCGTTAGAAATGATGTTTGCTGCATATTCTTTGAAGCTATCTTGTAACGCTTCTCCGAACGCAACAGCCTTTGCAGCGATTACGTGCATTAATGGACCACCTTGAATTCCAGGGAAGATCGACTTGTCGATTTTCTTCGCCCATTCTTCTTTACAAAAAATCATTCCACCACGAGGTCCACGTAATGTTTTATGTGTAGTTGTTGTTACGAAATCAGCGAATGGTACTGGGTTTTGGTGCAAGCCAGCTGCTACTAAACCAGCGATATGCGCCATATCGACCATTAAGTATGCGCCCACTTCATCAGCGATTTCTCTAAACTTTTTAAAATCGATTGCACGAGGGTATGCACTTGCACCAGCAACGATCATTTTCGGCTTATGCTCTAATGCTTTTGCGCGAACGATGTCATAGTCAATTGTTTGTGTTTGCTCGTCCACTCCGTATTCTACGAAGTTATACTGAACACCACTGAAGTTAACCGGGCTTCCGTGTGTTAAGTGACCACCATGTGATAAGTTCATCCCAAGTACCGTGTCACCTTGCTCAAGAACAGTAAAGTAAACTGCCATATTGGCTTGAGCACCTGAGTGAGGTTGTACGTTTACATGCTCAGCACCGAAGATTGCCTTTGCGCGGTCACGAGCGATGTCTTCTACAACATCAACATGCTCACAGCCACCGTAGTAACGCTTGCCTGGGTAACCTTCTGCATATTTGTTTGTTAAAACAGATCCTTGTGCTTCCATTACCGCTTCACTTACAAAGTTTTCTGATGCAATTAGTTCAATCTTAGTTCTTTGACGGCCTAATTCTTCTTGAATAGCTTGTAAAACTTGCGTATCTTGCTGTGCTAAATGCTTCATCCGTAATCCCCCTTATATGTTAAAACTAATTTATATAGCAGTTTTGAAAATTCCTACTTTATCTTAACACAACCTTCATATGACAGGCACGAAAAAAATTATTTTGAAAGCGTTATTTTCGTCTTTTTCCAACATTTTTCGCTATTCGAAAGAAAAAAGCCTCTGCAAAATCTGCAAAAGCTTTATGAACAAGACTCATTACCCTTCGAATGTTCGTATATTGCTCGAGCCCCTCCAATTAACTTCGGACGTGTACGGGCCATCGTCACATGTGCACTACCGATCTCAGAAATCGACGCTCGAACCGGAACTGCTACATGCTTTACATGCATCCCTATAAAAGTATCTCCAATATCAATCCCCGCATCCGCTTGAATAAACTCAACGACTACCGGTTCAAAAAAATGATTGTAGGCATATGTAGCCATCGCTCCCCCAGCTTGTCTGACCGGAACAACGGACACTTCTTCCCAACCCTTTTGATCAGCAGTCGCTCGTTCAACAACAAGGGCACGATTTAAATGCTCACAGCACTGAAAAGCAAGGGCTACTCCTGTTTGTTGACTGAATTCACGAAGACTTGAGAAAATTAGCTCAGCCACTTCATTTGTACCCGCTGTACCAATTTTCTTCCCAATCACCTCACTCGTGCTGCACCCAATCACAAGAACATGCTTGTCCGTTAACACTACTTGGTCCGAAAAATCTGCTAAAATCGTTTGCAGCTGGTTTTTCCAAATGGACAAATCACTTGTCATTTGTACCCCTCCATCGACTTACTTGCTTTTCTCGTAATCGCTTATTTTCCCAATTCTGTTTGCATGTCTTCCGCCTTCAAATTCTGTTTCAAGCCAGGCAAGGGCAATTTCACGTGCCAGTCCAGGTCCGATGACTCTTTCTCCCATCGCTAGCATATTGCTGTCGTTATGCTGACGAGTTGCTTTGGCACTAAATACGTCATGAACAAGGGCACAACGAATGCCGTTTACTTTGTTTGCAGCAATGCTCATTCCGATTCCTGTACCACAAATCAAGATTCCGCGATCGTATTCCCCGTTTGCTACCTTTTGCGCAACCGGCAAAGCAAAATCTGGATAATCGACTGATGTATCACATTCACAGCCAAAATCATCATATTTAATGCCAATTTCATCCATAAGACTTTTAATTTCTTCTCGAATATTTACGCCACCGTGATCAGATGCAATTGCTACCTTCATCGTTACGCCTCCCATTTGTAAAAACTACCTTTATTTTGACATAACAGCATGTAAAGATAAAGCTTGTGATTCTAAAAAATAAGACCCTGCATTCGTTTGCAGAGTCCTTATCTACTACATCTTAAATCTAGTAATCGTACCTTTAAGTTTAACTGCCTGATCATTCAACTCGTGCGCAAGGCGCTCAACGTTTTCAATGACCTCCGTTTGCTGTCCGATCGCTGTGGCCACCTCTGTTGCTCCTGCTGATGTTTCTTCTGCTATCGCCGCCACTTCCTGTGATTGCGTGGCTGTATGCTGAATTCCATCCATTTGTCGGTCAACAAGAGTTGAAATTTTTTCTACTGCTGACGCCATTTGAACGACTGTTCTTGTCATTTCTTCAATTGCTTGGTTGGTAGCATTGCCTTTTTCAGCTTGTCCAAGTGCAGTATCTACTTGGTTTGTAATTTGGGATACCACATTGCGTACTTCGCCCTGTATATTTTGAATCAGCTCAGAAATTCCTTGAACCGCTTTTGCACTCTCATCCGCAAGCTTACGAACTTCGTCTGCAACAACAGCAAAGCCTTTTCCGTGCTCACCCGCCCGAGCCGCTTCAATCGATGCGTTAAGAGCTAAAAGGTTAGTCTGGGCGGCTATATCCCCAACCAATTGGATAATTTGTTCCACTTTCGACGCATTTTCCTCTAGTTTTTTCACTGAGACTAGCGACTGCTTATTATCTTCTGCAAGTGTTTGAATGCCTGATACCAGTGAGAAAATAACCTTTTTAGACTGGTCAAGCTCTTTGACCATTTCACTTGAGATTTTTTTCGACTGCTTTGCGGTTGATTGAACTTCTTCTGCAAGATGAGTGACTTCATCAATCGAACTGGCTGAGTCTTGAGTCGCAGCCGCTGAGTTTTCCGCTCCTAGCGAGATTTCATTGACCGTTCGATCGATCATCTCTGCTCTTTCTGCCGCCACGGCACTTTCTTTTGAAATGGCAATTACCTTTTCATTTGTTTGCTTGAAATTCTCATCAATGGTTTGGACCATATCACGTAAATTAAACAACATATGATTAAACGCAACCCCTAGTGAGCGAATTTCGTCATCTGATTTAGATAACTCCACATCCTCACCAATATCCCCGTGCGCTGCTTTTAATGTGACACGCTCTAGCTTTTGAAGAGGCTTAATAATAAAACCAGCCGCTAAAAATGCTAAAATTCCGGACCATATGATACCCATTAAATAAGTGACGATGGAAAAGCCCGCTTTATTCATCCCAATAACGTCCTGAATCAACGGAAATAATACATCAATAAATAACGCACTCGTTGTATACGTAATCACTGCTAAAATAGTTGTAAATAATACAAGCTTTTTCCTAAGCCCAAACTTGAATGCCTTTTTCTCCCCCATAAAGCCTTCCCCCTGGTTGTATTACGATAATTTGTGTAAGCTTTTTTCAATTAATTGTTTCAACTCTTCGAATGTTTGTTGATAAACAGACAGAGATCCACCATAAGGGTCACTTACATCCCCAAATCCACCAGCAAACTCTTTCAGTGTAAAGGTTTTCACTTGTGCTGACGGGAATGTGGCAACAATATTCGCTTTATGACCCGCTGTCATCGTTAATATATACGTGGCCCACTCTACCTGCTGTTCCGTTAATAAAGAGGATTGATGGTCATGTTTAATCTGTTGATTGTCTAGTACTTTTTTTGCATGTGGAGATGCATCGCTTCCATTCATAGCAAATACTCCAGAAGAACGAACCTCTACTCCGGGTATATTTTTACTTTTTAAAATAGCCTCCGCCATTGGACTTCTGCACGTGTTTCCGGTACATACAAACAATACATTTATCATAATGATTCTCTCCTCCATCTTTATTATATGACATATTTCCTTATTACTAAAGTCCGATTTCGTGCAACCTTGGATTGAATATGTCGGTTGGAACGCATTCTCTTCGCTGTTATCCCTAGCGTAATAAAGGCTTGTTTTTGCATTCCAATCGACCATTATTTTTTCACAGAAAAAGGCATTTTCGTTAAGAAAACACCTTTTTCACTATGGGTTCTATTGTATTAGAATGGTAGCAATAATTTAATCCCAAAGGCAAGCAAAATTGTGCCTCCTAATGCTTCACTGTATGTTCCAAGCCACCCTTGAACTTTACGTCCTACAAGAAGACCTAACCAAGTTAAAATGGTGGCACCAATTCCGAAGCAAGTTAGAACTAGAAATGTTTTAGCACCATATATACCTAGTGTCAGTCCGACCGAAAAGCTATCAAGACTCACACTCAGTGCAAATACAAGTAATCCAAAACCTACCGGAGTGATAAAGGAACTGTCGTCTTCCCTAAAGCATGACCAAAGCATTTGCAAACCTAATACAATTAAAAGGCCTCCGCCGCAATACGCAGCAAATGCACCAAACTGCTCGGACAAAAATCTTCCTGCAATCATCCCTAATAATGGCATCCAAATATGGAATAACCCGATGGTGATTCCAATTTTTAAAATTTGCCGAAGGCCGAGCCTGAACATTCCCATTCCCAAGCCCACTGAAAATGCATCCATTCCTAGTGCAAATGCCATTATTATTAGTGTGATCAATTCTCCAACCATTGATGACATACTTTCGCCCCCTTGGACTTGCTAATTCAGCATATGCACGTCCAAAAGGGTTTAGAATGAGAAAATCATTCAAAAATGCCTATTCAATGATCTGGTTTCCTGCCGCCTTCATCAGCCGGTTCATAATCGCTTCTCCCACACCGGTCGAAGGAAACATTTCACTAAAAATAATGTCTACCTCTCTTTGGTCAAACGATCGTAACACATCGTATAAAGAGCTTGCCACAGTTGCCAGATTTTCTCTTGTTCCACAGAAAATCACTTCATCCGCTTTGTAAAAGCCTTCATTCTCTGTCGTTGTTAACACGCCGACCTTTCGACCTTCACTTCTTTCTTTTTCAATAAGTTGCTGGAGCTTGTCTCTGTCTCCTTTTACTAAAAAAAGAGGTGATTTTGGTGCATAATGACGATACTTCATGCCAGGAGATTTCGGAGCTTCGTTATGATCCTTTAGAGCTGGGTCCACTCGAACTTCACCTACTACTCGCTCAAGCTCGTCCCTTGTCACTCCACCCGGCCGTAAAATAATCGGAATATCTTCTGTGCAATCAATGACGGTTGATTCCACTCCAACTCCTGTTGCTCCGCCGTCCACAATGCCAGCAATTTTTCCATTCAAATCCTCTAGCACATGTGACGCCTTCGTCGGACTCGGTTTTCCTGAACTGTTCGCGCTTGGCGCTGCAATAGGAACTCCCGCTTCTTTGATCACTGCTAGAGCAACTGAATGATTTGGCATCCTTACTGCCACTGAGGATAAACCCGCTGTTGCTAGCTTTGACAATTCAGAGGTCTTTTTTTCAAAGATGATCGTAAGCGGGCCAGGCCAAAACTCGTTCATTAGCTTGTTGGCCTTGTCCGGTATGTGAGTAACAAATTCATTCAGTTGTTCCCTGTCGGCAATGTGAATAATCAGTGGATTATCGCTCGGGCGACCCTTTGCTTCATATATTTTGTGAATCGCTTTATCCGAATGGGCATTTCCTCCGAGTCCATATACCGTCTCAGTAGGAAATGCGACCACTTCATTTCCTCTTAAAAGTGATGCAGCCTGTGCAATTTGTGGATAGTTTTTTGGATTATCCACATTTTTATCCACTGACCATAGCTTTGTTTGTATGTTTTCCACCTTGAGTATTTCTCCCTATTTTTCTTGTAATACGTAAGAAAGTATAAAAGAAGATGGTGTATAACTCAAGTTTTATCCACAAATTGTGTATAACATTTGCTATTTTGTGGGTAACTTTGTGGATTAATCCAGTTTTAACTCCATGAACAATGAGTTATCCACAGTTAAGATATGTTGCACGTGAGCGGACTCGAATATTTCTTCGTGTAACAATTCCTTTTCTACCTGTTGAAAACCCATCATCTCGAAAAATTGGACAGATCCCTTTTTGTTTGTGGCTAAATATAATGATTGCATCTGTTTTTCCTTCGCTAATAGCAGCATTTGTTCAAAAATTAACAGCAATTCCTTTTCACTCGCACGTGAAGTGATGGCTAAAGATCGTAACAATCCGACAGGGCCATGTGGTTCGATTCCAAGTGTCGCTTGAATATTTCCAGCTTCGTCTTCTAATAGAAGAAAATAATCCACAGCTTCTTCTACTCCATCTGTTCCTAAGTTTGCCTTTTCTAAAAAGTTTACTAGTTTCCTTACATCCTCTACTTGTGCACAACGAACCATTGTTTCCACCCAAATCACCTCTATTTTTTCTTGTTACTCTATGAATATGAAAAGGTAGAGAAAGTAGAACTAGATTTGGGGATAATTTTTTGAGGCGTGAAAAAGAAATCGCAAATAAAACCTTGGAATCGCAAGTAAGTTCTCAGATTAGCAAATATATATTTGAAATCGCAAATAAACTTCCGGGATAGCAAATATATTTCTAGAATCGCAAGTAAATTTTTAAAATAGCAAATAAAATCCTAGAATCGCAAGTAAACCTTCAAATATAGCCAATAAAATCCCGAAATTCTCAAAAAATGCATTAACTTACCTTTAAAAAAAGCACAACCACAACGGTTGCGCCCCATTTTCTTATGAAAAGATCTTATCCCAAAGCTCTACAAGGAAAAACTTCACTTCTACTTCTTGTTCATCTTTATTTTCTTCCACAAAGACCGGCTCTTTATCTGATTGAACTTTGGCTTTTTCTTCTCCTTTTGCTTCTTTCTCTTCTTGTTCATCCACACCTTCTTTTACTGCTACCGAGTTTGAAAAATCAAGGAAGCATAATGGCGGGAATAGGACGCACCACCAGTTCGCTCCTTCTCCTGCTCCTAACGTAATCAGTACTGCTTCGTACTCACCTGCTGGATACAAGAACTCACCATATAACTTAGTTGGAAATTCTACTTTTCCGAAATCTGTTTTTACGCTTTGGTTGGATCCATTCTTCTCTAGTACTTCTTCTGCAATCGCCTTGATTTCTGGTAAGCGGGATTGAATTAAGTCGCGGGCTGCTTCTACGGATGTTAATTCTGCTACCCACTCTGTGATCGCTGCGTTTACTTCATCTCGAACTTCGCGCTTGAGCTCTTGATCTACTTCTAAATCACTGTTTGCTAGAATACGTAAGCGAATGGCCTCATTTGGAATGACAATCGCTTCGTTGGCAGTGACTTCATTTTTCGGTATGTATAAACTTAATAATGTTCCTATGGATAATATAATAATATATAATTTCGCAAGTGTTTTTGTTTTCATTTACTAGCACCATCCCTTCACTATCAACAGTGTGGACAAGAGATGTCTATCTTAAACTAGTAAATTGAAAAAAATTAATAGAAAGCCAGTATGGTTAGATTTGCGCTGCGGGTGGGCGCTTTCCGCGGGCGGGGCCGAGCCGCTTTTCCCGCTGGAGTCGCCACCCTCCGCTCCAATCAACAGAGTGTTTAATAAAAAATGACTCAAACAGTTGTTATTCAACACCATTTGAGTCATCATCTAATCAAAACCCTATTTCTGCAAAAACCATACGATCTTTGCCGTTTATGTCATACACAACCTGAACCAACGCACTAGGAAATGCCTCTTTTAGCATCCGACTGACTGCTTCAGACTGCCCAGCACCTATTTCAAACCCCACTAATGCTTTGTTTTTTATAACATGTGGAAGCTCATTCATAAAGCGGCGATACAAGTCCAGACCGTCTTCTCCTGCAAATAAGGCTCGGTGTGGTTCGTGCTCTGTCACAACGACCGACATCTCCTTCTCATCTCCAAGCGGAATATAAGGAGGATTAGAGAGAACCACGTCAAACTTCGTGTTTGACTCTATAAATGGCAAGAGCAGGTCTCCTTGTAAAAATTCAACCTTGGCTCCAAGCTCTTCTGCATTTTTTCGAGCAACCGCCAGGGAGGTCTCAGCAATATCAGTCGCTGTCACCTGTAACGCGGGACGCTCTAGCTTCATTGTAATCGCGATCGCTCCACTCCCGGTTCCGATATCAACAAGCTGAACCTGCTCCTCACCGAATAACCTTTTTATACGCTCCAATGAACCATAAACCAATTCTTCGGTTTCCGGTCTTGGAATCAATACCTCTTGATTAACGGAAAAACGACGACCGTAAAACTCTTCATAACCGATCATGTATTGAACAGGAATTCCTTCGCCATGCTTTTTTACTGACTCAACAAACTGCTCCCATTTTGCTTCTTCGACCACATCATGCAAACTCGCCAAAAGGCTTGACCGTGACATATTCAAATAATACCGAAGCAATAATTCCCCTGCATTTTCGTCGCGGCCATGCTCCTTTAAAAAAGAAGAAGCCCAAGCGAGGGCTTCGAATACTTTTTTACTCATTAGACGCTTCTTCAAGCTTTCTTGATTGCTCTTCCACAATTAACGCCTCAAGCACTTCATCAAGCTTTCCTTGTAAAATTTGATCAAGCTTTTGAATCGTTAACCCGATGCGGTGGTCAGTCACACGGTTTTGCGGGAAGTTATACGTACGGATACGCTCAGAACGGTCACCTGTTCCAACCGCCGATTTACGAACTTGGTCGTACTCTGCTTGTGCTTCACGTTGGAATTTATCGTACACGCGCGCACGAAGTACCTTCATCGCTTTTTCCTTGTTTTTAATCTGTGACTTCTCATCCTGACACGAAACGACAACACCTGTGGGAATATGCGTTAAACGAACGGCTGACATCGTTGTATTAACCGATTGTCCACCCGCACCACTTGATGCAAAGGTATCTGTACGAATATCTTTGTCATGAATCTCAACTTCGAGTTCCTCTGCTTCTGGTAAAACCGCAACAGTTGCTGTTGATGTATGAATACGTCCGCCTGATTCTGTTTCCGGAACACGCTGTACGCGATGAGCACCGTTTTCGAACTTTAGCTTCGAGTAAGCACTAGTGCCATTAATCATAAAAATAATTTCTTTGTAGCCACCAACGCCCGTAGTGTTGGCATCCATCACTTCTGTTTTCCAACCTTGCGATTCCGCATATCTAGAGTACATGCGGTACAGGTCACCCGCGAATAAAGCTGCTTCATCTCCACCAGCGGCTCCACGGATTTCCATGATAACGTTTTTGTCATCGTTCGGATCCTTCGGAATCAACAAGATACGTAGACGCGCTTGAAGATCTTCCATACGGTCTTCTAATTCACTTAACTCTTCCTTTACCATTTCACGCATATCTGCATCGAGCTTTTCTTCAAGCATCGCTTTTGCATCTTGAAGCTGCTCTTTTACATCTTTATACTCACGATACACTTCGACAGTTGCAGATAAATCTGACTGCTCCTTCGAGTACTCACGTAATTTTTTTGAATCATTCACGATCTCTGGGTCACTTAAAAGCTCGTTCAGTCTTTCATAGCGATCCTCTACTGATTGAAGACGATCAAACAAAGTCCTTCACCTCTTATATTAGTCACGCGCTGTTACACGCTAGTTATTCCGAATCAAAAAGCATAATCTATAAGTGCTTAACATTTCTATTATAGTATAGGTGAAACACCTCGTCAAAACCATCCTATCCATAGAAAAATAACATGCCCTTTGGGACATGTTATGAGCGGTCTTCTTTGACCTGTACTTCGATTTCATAACGAGGGACAGCCTTCACGAGCTTCTTGTGTAATCGCGCTTCTGCGTCCACTCGTTCCTGGCGTGACATCTGCCCTTTTCTATAAGCGGTCACCCACAAACGATTTCCATTCACCCATATCGATCCTGCTTCGAACTCATCGGTAGCATTCACCGTTTCTCTTGCTTTATCAATATAACCATCGTAATCCACTCGGCCACCATCAGTATTTAAAAAATTGGGATTTTGATCACCTCGTTGCCACCCTCTTGACTGGGTATTATCTTGCCCAGTATCTTTATTAGCAACAAACGACCTTCCCGCGCGATCCTCCTGCTGATCAGACAAGCCCTTCGGATTATTGTTACAAGCTGCTAAAACCAAAACCGTCAAAAGTATAAAAAGCCATCTTTTCACTGTCAACACCTCCTATGGATAGTGTTGCAATTGACTTTTAAAAATACTCTCGCTAATTATTTCCGGTTCCAACCTCAACCCCACTTCAACAGGCACCGAGAACCAAAAAATCCACCCTACACATAGGGTGGATATAATATTTATAGCTTCGACTGTGTAAAGTCCGCTCGTTCGATTACGTTTGGTGATTTGGGAACTTCGTGGTGGTGACGACAGCGCGGTTCGTATGCTTCTGATGCACCTACCAGGATAATTGGGTCATCGTATGAGGCTGGCTCTCCGTTAATTAGTCGTTGCGTTCGACTAGCAGGTGATCCGCAAACCGCACATACTGCTTGCAGCTTTGTTACTAGCTCTGCGATGGCCATTAAAGCTGGCATGACGGTAAATGGCTCGCCACGGAAGTCTTGATCCAAGCCAGCAGCCACAACGCGATGGCCACTATCAGCTAAGTGCTGAATGACTTTTACTACTTCCTCATCAAAAAATTGTACTTCATCTATGGCAATCAAATCGATTTCAGGATCAATATGCTGAAAAATCTCTGTTGAATGGGCAATTGGACGCGCAATAAACGATGTACCATTGTGAGAGACAACAGCTTCATCACTGTATCTATTATCAATTTTCGGCTTAAAAACGGCAATTTTTTGTTTGGCAAACTGGGCTCTTCTTACGCGGCGAATCAGTTCTTCTGATTTCCCAGAGAACATGCTGCCACAAATCACTTCTACCCAACCATGGTGCTTCATTACATACATAAACGGCCTCTCCTTCCGCTTCGCTCTCTATTTTAAAGTAGACAGTTTTTGAGTAAATTATCCTTTCACTGTCTGACTATGTAGGTTCATTTTCATAAAAAAACAGGCAAGGTCTGAAATCTTCTTGCCTGTTTCTTTGTCTTATTAGTTTGTAGCTTTAATTCCGTATTTCTTGTTGAAACGGTCAACACGTCCGCCTGCTTCAGCAAACTTTTGACGTCCTGTGTAGAATGGATGACATTCTGAGCAAGTTTCGATACGAAGTTCTTTCTTTACTGAACCAGTTTCGAATGTGTTGCCACAAGCACAAGATACCGTTACTTTTTTATAGTTAGGATGAATTCCTTCTCTCATTACCTTTCATCTCCTTTTGCCCTGAGTCGTTCGAAACAGAGTTATTCATACACACAAGGTGTAATGGAAAAACACACTGATGTTATTATAACAAGCAGGTATTGGTTTTGCAACATGGGATTTATTTCCCTATGAATTCCTTTTTGCTTTTATTTCTTCGTCAAGCTTAGCAAAGAACTCTTCATTCGACTTCGTTTGCTTCAGCTTACGTAAAAATTTATCCACAAAGTCAGGCGTATCTGACATCGATTTACGGATTGCCCATAGCTTATCCAGATGGTCTTTCGGAATAAGCAGCTCTTCCTTACGAGTTCCCGAACGGCGGATGTCGATGGCAGGGAAAATACGGCGTTCAGCTAGACCGCGATCCAGGTGAAGCTCCATATTACCGGTTCCTTTAAATTCTTCATAAATCACATCATCCATACGAGATCCTGTATCCACAAGAGCTGTAGCAAGGATGGTTAAGCTTCCACCTTCCTCGATGTTACGCGCTGCACCGAAGAATCGTTTCGGACGGTGAAAGGCTGCAGGGTCAATCCCCCCTGATAACGTACGGCCACTTGGAGGAATCACAAGATTGTACGCACGAGCGAGACGAGTAATACTGTCCATAAGGATAATCACGTCGCGCTTATGCTCCACTAGACGCATCGCACGCTCTAGTACAAGCTCGGCTACTTTAATATGATTTTCAGGTACTTCGTCAAACGTTGAGCTAACCACATCGCCAGCAACCGAACGCTCGATGTCTGTTACCTCTTCCGGACGCTCATCGATTAACAGAACAATCAGCTCTGCTTCTGGATGATTTGTCGTAATGCTATTGGCAATTTGCTTTAATAGCATCGTTTTCCCCGCTTTTGGTGGAGCAACAATCAATCCACGCTGACCAAAACCGACAGGAGAAATAAGGTCCATAATTCTCGTGCTCACATGCTTTGGTGACGTTTCAAGCTTCATTTGACGATCAGGATATAAAGGTGTTAACGCAGGGAAGTGAACACGTTCCTTTGCTGATTCCGGGTCATCACCGTTAACGGCACCAACCTGTAAAAGTCCAAAATAACGCTCGTTTTCCTTTGGCGGACGAACTTTACCAGATACTTTATCACCATTTCTGAGGTCAAAACGTCTAATTTGTGAGGCTGAAATATAAATATCCTCTGAACTTGGGGAGTAGTTGATAGGTCGTAGGAAACCGAAGCCTTCAGACTGTATGATTTCAAGGACACCTTCCATAAAGAAAAAGCCCTCTGATTCCGCACGTGCTTTTAAAATCGCAAAAATAAGTTCTTTTTTTGTTAGCTTGCTATAATAAGACACTTTAAAGGTCTTTGCTAGCTCATAAAGCTCTTTTAGCTTCATATTTTCCAGGCTTGAAATTGTTAATTCCATTAGTACACCACTCTTTTACATAATAAGTTGTTCCACCACAGGCTTTATGATTTTGTTCGATAAAATTGGATGGAAGGATTGAATGTTTGAGGCTTTCTAGAAGTATAAGAAGAAATAGAGAAAGTTATATTCTATAAAGACAAGTCTATTTTCACACATGAAAATACCTTAGTAAAAAACAATTTCTATTTTACCCTTTTTTTTAATTATTAATCAACTTTATTTTATTGGGAAGTTAGTAAGGAGGGTAATTGTAAAAAAGGCAGACGAAAGCAGGTCTGCCTTCTTTACATGTAATCTATATTTTTTGATAGCTTTCTATTAAGCGTTTTTCAGTTGTTCTAGCTCTTCTTTTGTCATTGCTTCACGCCAAATGGTCGCGCCAAGCCCATTTAATTTTTCCACGAGATGGCTGTAGCCACGGTCAATATGCTCGAGCCCTGTTACCTCAGTTACGCCTTCTGCCATTAAACCAGCAATGACTAGAGCAGCTCCAGCACGTAAATCACTTGCTTTCACCTTAGCGCCCTGTAATTTCACTGGGCCATGAATAATCGCCGAACGACCTTCTACTTTGATGTTTGCATTCATTCTTCTTAATTCATCGATATGCTTAAAGCGAGCACCATAAATCGTATCCGTCACCATGCTTGTCCCAACAGCACTAGTTAACAACGAGGTTAGTGGCTGCTGCAGATCGGTTGGGAAACCTGGATAGACTAATGTTTTAATATCGACTGCTTTAAAGGATTCGGCTTTTCCTACAAATACTTGGTCATCGCTTGTTTCAATCGGGACACCCATTTCACGAAGCTTCGCAATTAACGACTCTAAGTGTTGAGGAATAATATTATCTATTAACAGCCCGTCCCCTACCGCTGCACCAAGAATTAAATACGTACCGGCCTCAATTCGGTCAGGAATAATCGTATGCTGGCAGCCATGAAGCTCGTCCACTCCGTCAATACGAATAACGTCTGTTCCTGCTCCTTTAATCTTTGCACCCATATTTGTGAGCAACGTAGCTACGTCAATGATTTCCGGCTCTTTTGCCGCATTCTCAATGATTGTACGCCCTTTCGCACGAACAGCCGCAAGCATAATATTGATGGTTGCGCCAACGCTCACAACGTCCAAATAAATTCTTGCTCCGCGAAGCTCGTCCGCACGTAGATAGATAGCGCCTTGTTCATTGGTCACGGTCGCCCCTAGTGCTTCAAAACCTTTAATATGTTGGTCAATCGGTCTTGGTCCTAAATGGCAGCCACCAGGCAATCCAATCACTGCTTTTTTAAAACGGCCAAGCATGGCACCCATTAAATAATAGCTTGCACGAAGTTTCTTTACCTTTCCGTTTGGCAAAGGCATAGAGATCATTTCAGAAGGGTCCACCCACATTTCATTGTTTGTAAATGTGACCTTCCCTCCGATTTCCTCGAGCAATCCTTGTAAAATCTGAACATCGGAAATATCAGGTAATCCTTCAATCGTTACTGGTGAATCGGCTAAAATGGTCGCTGGAATGAGTGCGACTGCACTGTTTTTGGCACCACTTATACGAACGGTTCCCTTTAAAGGGTCTCCACCGGCAATCATCAGCTTATCCATCGTTGACTCCCTTCTAAGCCATATCATTCACACAGAATACGTGTTATATCTTGTACTGATTTGGCTCATCTTTTTTATTTTTCCATATATGCTTTTTCGAAAAATCTATACGAGGTATATTCTTCCACTAAAAAAATACAAAAAACGACATATACCACCCTTAATTTATAGTTTACACGAAATTTCAAACTTCATGTATGGAATTATAAAAAAGTTATAAATAGGAAAAATGTCCCACTTATTAATTCTCTCTATTTTTCCAATCTGCTAAAAAGGCTTCAATCCCTTTGTCTGTTAGCGGATGATTGAATAATTGCATAATCACTTTGTATGGTATCGTAGCAATATGCGCTCCACGAAGAGCTGCATCTGTCACGTGTTGCGGATGACGGATCGAAGCAGCAATAATTTCTGTTTCTAAACCATGAACCGCGAAAATATCTGCAATTGTTGTGATTAAATCGAGACCATTGTAACCGATATCATCTAATCGACCAACAAAAGGAGATACATATGTAGCCCCAGCTCTTGCTGCTAGCAATGCTTGGTTTGCACTAAAAATTAATGTTACGTTTGTCTTGATGCCTTCCTTAGAAAAAGTAGATACCGCTTTTAAACCTTCTGGTGTCATTGGTACTTTAATTGTAATATTTGGAGCAATGGCAGCTAGCTCGCGACCTTCACGAATCATACCTTCTGCATCAAGCGCGATGACTTCTGCACTAACCGAACCTGGAACTAATGCCGTAATCTCACGAAGACGGTCTTCAAATGAAACATTTTTTTCCTTTGCAACTAATGATGGATTTGTTGTAACCCCTGCAACAACTCCTAAAGAATATGCTTCTCTAATCTCTTCCATGTTTGCTGTATCAATAAAAAATTTCACCTGTTCCACTCTCCCCATACAAAATTCGACTTTTTTTTTAAAATGACATCAATACAATTGAAACCGCCCTTTTCAAGAAAAGGCGGTTTCAACTTATGAAGCAAATAAATTCGATTACGCTCTACCTGAAGAACCGAATTCGCGCATTTTGCCGATAACTGTTTCTTTAATCGCATCGCGAGCTGGTCCTAAGTATTTACGTGGATCGTATTCATCTGGTTTCGCTGCTAACACTTCACGAACCGTTTTTGCAGAAGCAATTTGGTTCTCAGTATTTACATTAATTTTTGCTGTTCCAAAAGAGATTGACTTTTGGATGTCAGCTGTTGGGATTCCTGTTCCACCGTGTAGAACTAATGGTACACCAGTAGCTGCACCGATTTCTTCCATTTCTTTGAAGCCTAGGTTAGGTTCACCTTTGTAAGGACCGTGAACAGAACCAAGTGCTGGAGCCAAGCAATCGATACCAGTACGAGATACTAGTTCTTTACACTCTTGAACGTCAGCATAGATAACACCTTCAGCAACAACATCATCCTCTTGTCCGCCAACTGTTCCAAGCTCAGCTTCAACAGATACACCTTTTGAATGAGCATACTCAACTACTTTAGTTGTAGTTTCGATATTCTCTTCGAAAGGATGGTGAGATGCATCGATCATTACTGATGTAAAACCAGCATCGATTGCTTCCTTACACTTATCAAAGCTTGAACCGTGGTCTAAGTGGATAGCCACAGGTACAGTGATTTTGTAATCTTCTAAAAGACCTTCTACCATTTTTACAACTGTTTTGAAGCCACCCATGTAACGAGCTGCACCTTCAGAAACCCCAAGGATTACTGGAGATTTTTCTGCTTCAGCCGCTTGTAAAATTGCTTGTGTGAACTCAAGGTTGTTCAAGTTGAATTGTCCTACTGCATACCCTTCAGCTTTTGCTTTCTTGAGCATGTCTGTCATAGATACTAAAGGCATTCTTCTTCCTCCTATTCATGATGACCTTTTATAGACAGGTTCCCTATTAGAGTTTTCCCTAAACAATTAACGTTATGTAATTTGAGATCCTGACTTTGATTGATCATCCGCTAAATTCATTTGTAATCATACCAAATAAAAAATAGAAATGCTATCAATCTTGGCCACTTTTATAGGATGTCATAAAATAGATGAAATGCAATCGCTATCATTTGTATATTTTGCCAAACTTTTCGAAAATCAACTATTTTTTACTGGTAAATACTTCTTAACCGCCGCACGAATATCATCAATATCAAATGGTTTTGCAAAATGAGTGAGCGCTCCAAGATCCTTCGCTTCCTGAATCATATCTAGCTCCCCATAGGCAGTCATAATGATGACACGAATATCTTTTTCAATTACTTTCATTCTTTTTAAAATTTCAATTCCGTCCATACCAGGAATTTTCATATCTAGTAATACAAGGTCTGGCGGATTTTTCGTCACGATTTCAAGAGCTTGTACTCCATTTGCCGCTTGAAATGTTTCGTAGCCTTCCTTTTGTAGCACTTCATTTAACAGAATTCTAATACCAAATTGGTCATCTACTATTAATATTTTGCCTTTCATGAAAAGCCACCTTCTTTTTCTGGATTTTTATTTTTTGTATGTAAATAAACGATTAGGACTATCCACCTTCATGTAGTTCGATACACTACTTAATTTCTCCTGCAAACATTTTACATCAAAATCATATAAATTTTTACAGTTTGTGATTTTACCTTCCTTGTCCGTTTCTTTTATAATAAATGAAGATTACGATTTGGAGGCCTTTTATGTTAAAAATGTTCACAACCCAAATGACTGGATTATTTAAAAAAATCCAAGATAAAGAAGACCTTTCCATAGAGGATGGCGCAAGACTTCTTGCCCAAGCGCTTATCGGAGATGGCCATATATTTATTTTTGCAGAGAATGAACTTTCTGCCGTTCAAGCCGAAGCTATTCATAGCAAGGAGCCTTTACAACGCGCACGAGTGCTTGAAGGGTTACAACAAATGGATCAGGTGACAGTTGCCGACCGTGTATTGATTTTAGCTAGAACCATTTATGATGACCGCGCAGTCGCTGTCGGGAAAGCTCTTGAAGAGAAAGGAATTCCGTTTGTATCCGTTGCTACTGTAGACGAGGGTGATGGAGACGCGCTGAATGATTTAGCTCACGTTCATATCGATCTTCAATTAAAAAAGGGACTACTTCCAGATGAAGAAGGAAACCGCTATGGCTACCCCGCATCCATGGCCGCCTTATACGTTTATTATGGATTAAAATTCACGATTGATGAGATTATGGAAGAGTACTGATAGAAAAGCGGAAGCGACTTGGTCAGCCCCGACAAGCATAAGACGAACCACGCAGGAAGGCCTGCCTTCTGGAGGGGGTTGGCTTATGACCTCGAGGGGCTAGTCGCTGGAGCTGGACAGTTTTGCCCCCTATATTTGGGGGTATTTTTTATGTAAATAAGCAAAAAAGCCTCCCACATCCGGGAGGCCTTCCAAATTAGTTTTTAGACTTCAAAGATGCTTCAACAAAATCTCTAAACAATGGTTGAGGTTTTGTTGGTCTTGAGATAAATTCAGGGTGGAATTGAGATGCAACGAACCATGGGTGGTCAGCAAGCTCAATGATTTCCACTAAGCGACCATCTGGACTAGTACCAGAGAAGATGAAGCCTGCTTGCTCCATTTCTTGACGGAACTGGTTGTTGAACTCATAACGATGACGGTGACGCTCGTACACCACTTCATCATTGTAAGCTGCAAATGCTTTTGTGTTTTCTTCCAGCTTACATGGGAAGATACCTAGGCGCAGCGTTCCACCAAGATCTTCGATATCCTTTTGCTCTGGTAAAAGGTCAATGATTGGGTAATTTGTTTCTGGGTTAATTTCCGCAGAGTTAGCATCTGTGTGACCAAGCACGTTACGCGCAAATTCAACAGAAGCCAACTGCATACCAAGGCAAATTCCAAGGAAAGGTACTTTGTTTTCACGAGCATATTTAATGGTCGTAATTTTCCCTTCAATTCCACGGTCCCCGAAACCACCAGGAACAAGAATTCCATCAACATCAGAAAGAAGTTCACGTGCATTTTCTTCATTCACTTCTTCTGCGTTAATCCACTTAATATCAATATCAGAATCAAATGCAAATCCTGCGTGCTTTAATGATTCCACAACAGAGATATACGCATCTTGAAGCTCAACATACTTACCAACTAATGCAATGCGAGTTGTTTTAGACAGATTGCGAACTTTATCAAGTAATGCTAACCATTCAGTCATTTCTGGTTCCGGACTTTGAAGCTTCAAGTGATCACATACGATTTGATCCATTTTTTGCTCTTGAAGTGCGATTGGTACTGCATACAATGTGTCTGCATCTTGGCACTCAATGACTGCCTTCGAATCGATATCACAAAATAAAGCAATTTTATCCTTCATGTCTTGTGATACTGGCATTTCTGTACGCACAACGATAATGTTTGGCTGAATCCCTAAGCTGCGAAGCTCTTTTACACTGTGCTGAGTTGGCTTTGTTTTCATTTCGCCAGCTGCTTTAATGTAAGGAATCAGTGTACAGTGGATGTACATTACGTTATCACGACCGATATCACTCTTGATTTGGCGAATCGCTTCTAGGAATGGTAGTGATTCGATATCCCCAACTGTTCCACCAATCTCCGTGATAACGACGTCCGCACCTGTTTCACGACCCGCACGGAATACGCGCTCTTTAATTTCGTTAGTGATATGCGGAATAACCTGTACGGTTCCACCTAAGTAATCTCCACGGCGCTCTTTCTTTAATACCGTTGAGTAAATTTTCCCAGTTGTCACGTTGTTGTACTTGGTTAGGTTAATGTCGATGAAACGCTCGTAGTGACCTAAGTCAAGATCCGTTTCAGCACCATCACCTGTTACGAATACTTCACCGTGTTGGTACGGGCTCATTGTCCCTGGATCCACGTTAATATATGGATCAAATTTTTGGATTGTTACGCTTAAGCCGCGATTTTTTAATAGACGTCCTAAAGACGCTGCTGTGATTCCTTTTCCTAAGGAAGAAACCACTCCACCTGTTACGAAAATATACTTTGTCATCTGTAATCCCCCTCTTATTAAGTTTGTGCATATTTTTAAAATATCAATCCATTACATTGGCAAGGGGATAAAACGATTTTTGAAGACCGATTTTCACACCTGAAAAGAGCCTATAAAAAAATAAAAACGCCCCTCCTGCTAGAAATAGCAAGGGGAGCGTGAAATTACGTTTCGATTGTTCCTTTTTAAGGAGCCCAAAAAGTATTCTACCTACAGCTCTGTAAAAAGTCAAGTCGAGATCCTACAAAATTCGACTTAAAGATTCTCGTCGTCCTCAGCATCAAGATCATCTTCTTCAAGGTCTTCATCATCTTCATCTTCGTCCAAATCGAATTCCTCATCATCTTCGAGAAGCTCTTCATCATCGTCGTCTAAATCTTCATCAATGTCATCATCTAGAAGATCGTCATCATCATCTTCGTCATCGAAGTCATCATCCACATCATCGTAGTCGAGCTCTTCTTCCTCTAATTCGTCATACTCTTCAATGTCAAGATCCTCGTCCTCATCGACAACTTTCTTCGCCTTTTTCTTCTTCGGCTTCACAGCTGTTACGTGTTCTTCTTCTGTTTGGTCTACTGGATACCAAACGCGAAGACCCCAGCGGTTCTCACCAATCGTCATAAAGCGTCCATCTATATTTAAATCCGTATAAAATTGAGCAATTCTCGCTCTCACTTCATCTTCTGTTAATCCACGCAGCTCTGTAATTTCATCCATTAATTCTTTAAAAGAGACCGGCTGTTTCTTTTCCTTAAGCATTTCGAACGCAATCTCAATTAAGGACATTTCTTGCAACTCTTCTTGAGTAACTTGATTCAAACTCAATATTTGCACTTCCTTTCGCTATGTAAAACACGACAAATAAAATATGTACACAATTATTGCATATTCTTCATTATAAACAAAATATGAACCTTTATGCTAGTTCTATCTAATCGATACCAAACTTTTTAGTACTTGCCCTCGCTTTTCTGCCTCTTTTTCTCCTTAACAAACAATCTGACTGCTAAATAGAAGAAAAAAAAGGCCAATAGAAAGAAAGGGATGGCACCAAGCTGCAATGAGTATAAATAAATAGCAGAAACAACAGTAAGAATAACAGCAATAAATTGAAGAAGTTGTTTCAAATATCTCACATCCCGTGATATATGGTTAGGTCCTTCGTTTGAAAAAGACCGTTCTATCTTCTTCTATTATAGTAAAAATTAGGACATTTTAGGTAAGGGTTATGTAAAAAAAGTGTAAAGAGAAAAAGCGGAAGATGAGCTCCGCTTTTTCTTTGTCCAACTCCGCCTCTTTGACCCTCGAGGTCATAAGTCATATCTCTCCAGAAGGCAGGCCTTCCTGCGAGATACGCCTTATGCTTGTCGGGTCAGTTCAGTCGGCTCCGCTTTTCTTTGTCCAACTCCAGCGACTTGGGGCTCGGGGTCAAAAGCCACCCCCCTCCAGAAATCAGGGTTTCCTGCGGGTGCCGTCTTATGCCTGTCGCCCCTGTTCAAGTCGCTTCCGCTTTTCTATTTACATATTTCTCCGGTACTGCCCGCCAACCTCATACAACGCACGGGTAATTTGACCGAGGCTTGCTACTTTTACTGTTTCCATTAATTCCTCAAAAACATTGCCGTTATTGACTGCTGTTTGTTTTAGTTTTTGCAACGCTGCTGCTATTTGGTCTTTGTTTCGCTCTTGGAACTCAAGCAGGTTTTGAATTTGTAGTTCTTTTTCTTCTTTTGTTGCTCGTGCCAGCTCCATATTGTCTGTTTCTTCTTCTGACGGAGGATTCGGATTTAAATACGTGTTGACGCCGATGATCGGCAGCTCACCCGTATGCTTTTTCATTTCGTAGTACATCGACTCATCTTGGATTTTTCCGCGCTGGTATTGCGTCTCCATCGCACCAAGTACTCCCCCACGGTCATTTAATCGCTCGAACTCTTGAAGAACCATTTCCTCCACTAAGTCCGTAAGCTCTTCAACAATAAACGAGCCTTGAAGAGGATTTTCATTTTTCGATAAGCCATGCTCTTTTGTAATAATCATTTGAATCGCCATCGCGCGACGAACCGACTCTTCCGTTGGGGTCGTGATCGCTTCATCGTACGCATTCGTATGAAGCGAGTTACAGTTATCCTGAAGAGCCATTAGTGCTTGAAGCGTGGTGCGGATATCGTTAAAATCAATTTCCTGCGCATGAAGGGAGCGCCCGCTTGTTTGAACATGATACTTCAGCTTCTGACTACGCTCATTTGCCCCGTACTTTTCTCTCATCACGGTAGCCCAAATACGTCGGGCAACACGTCCAATCACTGTATATTCAGGGTCCAGTCCGTTAGAGAAAAAGAAGGACAAATTCGGCGCAAAATCATCAATATGCATACCACGACTTAAGTAGTACTCCACATAGGTCAGTCCATTTGCAAGTGTAAAGGCAAGCTGAGAAATGGGATTGGCCCCCGCTTCAGCGATATGGTAGCCAGAAATCGAAACCGAATAATAGTTACGAACTTTATGATCAATAAAATATTGCTGAATATCCCCCATCATTCGAAGCGCAAACTCTGTGGAGAAAATACATGTATTTTGCCCTTGATCTTCTTTTAAAATATCTGCTTGAACCGTGCCTCTTACGGTTGAAAGAGTGGTAGCCTTGACATGAGTCCATTCTTCGAGTGTAAGTGGTCGACCTAGTTCCTGTTCCTTTTTTTCAACCTGCTGTTCAATCGCTGTATTCATAAACATCGCCAAAATAATCGGAGCCGGACCGTTAATCGTCATGGACACAGAAGTGGACGGATGGCATAAATCAAAGCCATCATACAGCTTTTTCATATCATCTAATGTACAGATGCTTACACCGCTTTCCCCAACTTTCCCGTATATATCTGGCCGATAATCCGGATCTTCCCCGTACAAAGTGACCGAGTCAAACGCCGTACTCAAGCGCTTCGCATCGTCATCCTTCGAGAGGTAATGAAAGCGTCGGTTTGTCCGTTCTGGTGTCCCTTCCCCTGCGAACTGGCGCTTTGGATCTTCGCCCTCACGCTTAAACGGAAACACTCCTGCTGTGTACGGAAATTCACCCGGAACATTTTCTTTGTACACCCAGCGAATAATTTCTCCATAATCCTTGTATTTCGGTAGTACAACCTTTGGAATCATTAAGCCTGATAAGCTTTTTGTTTTTAAAATTGTCACGATTTCCTTGTCGCGGATTTTGGTCACGAATCGGTCGGAGCTATACAGTTTTTGTTTTTCCTCCCAAGAAGATAACACCTTTTTGGTTTCGCCAGTAAGCTTCTCCTCCACTTGAGCCTTTAGTTCCTCTAACGCTTTAACTGTTTCTTCACTCTTCCCTGTTTCTCCAATGGCAGCAAGCGTGCCTTCTATTTGAAAAAGCTTTCGAGCAAGATTTGCTTGTTCCTCCGCTTTTTTATGGTAGCCTCGAACAGCATCTGAGATTTCACGTAAATAGTAGCGGCGATCATTAGGAATAATGACGCTCTGCTTTTCTACAAGAGTATTTTTGGTAAAAGCGGTCGAGAAAGATGATCCCGATTTTTCATTTAATGTCTCGATCAATGCCGCAAACAGAGCATTTGTGCCCGAATCATTGAACTGGCTCGCAATTGTCCCGTATACCGGCATGTCATCCAGCTCTTTTTCGAAAAGCATGCGGCTGCGCTGATATTGCTTTTGTACTTGTCGAAGAGCATCTTCAGATCCTTTTCGCTCAAACTTATTGATGACGATTAAATCGGCGTAATCAATCATGTCTATCTTTTCAAGCTGTGATGGGGCACCGAATTCACTCGTCATGACGTACATAGATACATCACAAATTTCCGCGATCTCTGCATCACCTTGGCCAATTCCACTCGTTTCTACGATGATCAGATCAAATCCAGCCGCCTTGACGACCGCAATCGCATCTTGAATCGCAAGCGATAGCTCGGTCTTTGATTGTCTGGTCGCTAAGCTTCGCATATATACTCTAGGGGAAAAAATCGCGTTCATGCGGATTCGGTCCCCCAGCAACGCTCCACCCGTTTTTTGCTTGGTTGGGTCAACAGATAGTACCGCGACCTTTTGCTCCGGTACTTCATTAATAAAGCGACGAATCAGTTCATCTGTTAATGAGCTTTTTCCCGCACCACCTGTCCCAGTAATCCCGAGGACAGGAACAGATTTTTGCAGTGCCTTCACCTGCTGCATCACGGTTTCTACCGCAGCGGCGCTTTCTTTGTTTGCACCAACCTGCTGCTCGGCAAATGTAATCAGCTTGGCTGTTGCAATGGTGTCTCCCGAATCTAGCTTTGAAAGATACGCATCCACCTCAGACGTAATCGTTGGATAATCGCACTCCTCTAGCATGAGGTCAATCATTCCCTGCAAGCCAATCAATCTCCCATCTTCAGGTGAGAAAATTCGAGCAATGCCATATTGATGAAGCTCCTTAATTTCACGGGGAATAATGACGCCACCTCCACCGCCATATATACGGATATGAGTGGCACCCTTTTCCTTTAGAAGGTCATACATGTACTTAAAGTACTCCACATGTCCACCTTGGTAAGAGGAGATCGCAATTCCTTGAACATCCTCTTGAATCGCAGCATTCACCACTTCTTCAACCGAGCGGTTATGGCCTAAGTGGATAACTTCAGCCCCACTCGCCTGTAAAATTCTTCTCATAATATTTATCGAGGCATCATGACCGTCAAACAAGCTAGAAGCGGTGACAAATCGGATATGATGCTTTGGTTTATACGTTGGTTTCGTACTCATTGTTCTCCTCCCATCCTCGTTATGCCTGAAAACAATAGCTCTGTTTGAAGGGTGATGTATTCCTCAAGCGTGTAGAGCTTTTGGAGTGCCCAGCGTCTGAATCCCCACATTTGTCCTTGAACAAAAATATTATGAGCAATCATTTTCACCTGTTTTTCAGTAAGGCTAATCTCCCCATTTTCCACACAGCGAGCAATCACATCTTCAAACATTGCTACCATTTCCATTTCTTTTCTTAGTACATACGGAAGAGCATCCTTGTTCAGCGATTTTGCCTCCTGGTACATGACGAGCACTTCTGACTGAAGCTCATCCATTACGCGAAAATAGTTGGCAATTCCTCGCTCCAAGCTTTGTAACGTTCCCTTTTTCGTATCTAAATCCTTTTGCAACCGCTCCTGCACTTCGTCATAAATATGATCACAGACAAGGTATAACACATCCTCCTTCGTCCGTATATATTCATACAAGGTTCCAATGCTAAAGCCGGATGCTTTCGCAATTTCTCTAGTTGTAGTGCGATGAAAGCCCTTCTCTTTAAAAAGCGCAACCGCCCCTTTAATCATCTGGTCACGTCTTTTTACGACGAGCTGTTCATCCTTCACAGAGGCATGAACTTCTCTTTTTTTCATCGATTTTTCTACCCCTTTAGAGATTAATTGATTATGGGTGTTGGGTTTTATGTGGCTGGGTTTTGTTATATTTGGTTTTGGGTTTTTATGGTTGGAATTTTGTTCACCTAAGGGTTTGGTTACTGTTGGAACCTATTTTTTAGGGGAGCGGGAAGCTAACTGGTACTTTGGTTCCCATGGCTGCTCGTTTTATAGGCCCACGGGAACCTAACCGGCACTTTGGTTACCGCAACCTCGGTAATTTCTAGCTCACGGGCATCAAACAGGTACTTAAGTGCCCGACCAGCTCGTTTTTTCGCTTCCACGGGCACTCAATCACGCTTTCAATTCCCACGCTACTCTTTTTTCCTCTCCCATGGGCACTCAACCACACTTTCAGTTCCCACACAGCTCTTTTTTCCTCTCCCTCGGGCACTCAACCACAACTCAATTAACAAAAAGCCACTTACCAAAAACCAACCCCCAATTCCCCTCTTCTATTTCGTTATCATCCGCGAAATAACGAGTCGCTGGATTTCTTGTGTTCCTTCATAGATTTGCGTGATTTTTGCGTCGCGCATATATCGTTCTACCGGATAATCCTTTGTGTATCCATAGCCACCAAAGATTTGAACCGCCTCTGTTGTTACTTTCATCGCAGTGTCACCAGCAAATAATTTGGACATTGCGGATTCTTTTCCGTACGGAAGACCTTCAGACTCTAGCCATGCCGCTTGATAGGTTAATAATCTTGCTGCTTCAATACTTGTCGCCATATCAGCTAGCTTAAAGCCGACGCCTTGCTGCTGAGCGATTGGCTTTCCGAATTGTACGCGTTCTTTGGCATAATCGGTTGCTGCATCCAATGCACCCTGTGCGATTCCAACAGCTTGAGCCGCAATTCCATTACGTCCACCATCAAGCGTCATCATCGCAATCTTAAACCCCTCTCCCTCTGCCCCAAGCATATTAGCTGCAGGTACACGGCAGTCCTCGAAGATGATTTCTGTTGTTGGTGACGAACGAATGCCCAGCTTTTTCTCCTTTTTTCCTACCGAAAAGCCTGGGGTATCACTTTCAACAATAAAAGCCGAGGTTCCCTTATGCTTTTGTGTGGCATCTGTTACCGCAAAAACGACATAAATATCGGCAATGCCGCCATTCGTGATGAAGATTTTGGAGCCGTTTAAAATAAAATCATCACCATCTCGACGTGCCGTTGTTTTCATACCACCCGCATCAGACCCGCTACCTGGTTCGGTTAACCCGTAACCACCAATTTTTTCACCTAATGCCATCGGACGCAAAAATTTTTGCTTTTGCTCTTCACTACCAAACTTATAAATGGGCCAGCCTGCTAAAGAGGTATGAGCGGACAGCGTCACACCAGTTGACGCACACACGCGAGATAACTCTTCAACCGCGATACAATAAGCTAAATAATCACTGCCAATTCCACCATACTCTTCAGGCCACGGAATACCCGTTAAACCAAGCTCTGCCATTTTATCGAAAATTTCTCGGTCAAATCGTTCTTCCTCATCTCTTTCTGCTGCTGTTGGTGCCACTTCATTTCTCGCAAAGTCACGAACCATCTTACGAATCATTTCATGTTCTTCTGACAATTTGAAATTCATTTTGTTCCCCTCGCTTTTTTAATGTCTAAAAATGCTTGCTAATAACGATGCGTTGAATTTCGCTCGTTCCTTCGTATATTTCGGTCACTTTTGCATCTCGGAAAAAACGCTCGACTGGGTAATCCTCTGTATAGCCATATCCACCGAACACTTGAATGGCCTCAGTTGCTACCTCCATCGCCGTTTTGGAGGCAAATAATTTGGCCATGGACGCTTCTTTTCCACATGGTTGCCCTAGGGAACGAAGCTCGGCTGCTTGATAGATTAATAGTTTTGAAGCTTCAATATTCGTTGCCATATCAGCTAATTTAAAGCCAATTCCTTGCTGATGGGAGATTGGCCTTCCAAACTGGATTCGCTGTTTCGCATATTCGACGGCTGCCTCATAGGCTGCTTCGGCAATTCCAAGTGCCTGTGCAGCAATGCCGATTCTTCCGACATCCAAATTGCCAAGAGCTATTTTTAAGCCTTGGCCTTCTTCTCCGAGTAGGTTTTCTACCCGCACCTGCATATCCTCAAATGTGAGCTGAACGGTTCGTGATCCGTGCAAGCCCATCTTGTGCTCGTCTTTGCCTATCACAAGGCCTGGGGTATTTTTTTCAACGATAAAAGCCGAGATTCCCTTGCCTTCCATTGAGGCAAACACAATGTAAATATCTGCTTCTCCACCATTTGTAATAAACACTTTCGAGCCGTTGATGACATAATGGTTCTCTTTTTTGACGGCACGTGATTTTAAGCTCGCAGCGTCAGAGCCCGCACTTGGTTCGGTTAAGCAAAAAGCACCTAAGTATTCCCCACTTGCGAGCTTAGGGACGTACTTTTTCTTTTGCGCTTCATTACCAAAATAAAGAATTGGGTTCGTACCGACCGATGTATGCACGGAGAGAATCACTCCGATAGTGGCACTTACTTTTGAAAGCTCGTGAATCGCTATGATATAAGAGGTGAAATCCATCTCCGCTCCGCCGTACTGTTCGGGAACTGGTATCCCCATGAGGCCGAGTTCTCCCATTTGCTTAAGAATGCCTCTTGGAAACTCCCCTTGTTCCATTTTTTCAATAAATGGACTGATCTCGGTTCGGGCAAAATCCTGAACCATCTTTCTCATCATCTGCTGTTCTTCCGTCCATCGTAAATCCATATCATTTCCTCCTGGCATAGGGGTAGTTAACTATACTCATAAAATCCACGACCTGATTTCTTTCCGAGCCAGCCAGCTTTTACGTATTTACGGAGCAGTGGGCATGGGCGGTATTTGCTGTCGCCAAAGCCTTCGTAGAGGGTTTCCATAATATACAGACAGGTATCTAGCCCGATAAAGTCGGCCAAGGTGAGTGGGCCCATCGGGTGGTTCATCCCGAGCTTCATGACCTCGTCGATTGCTTCCTTCGTCGCCACTCCTTCATAAAGGGTGTAGATAGCTTCGTTAATCATGGGCATGAGAATTCGATTGGACACGAATCCAGGGAAATCATTCACTTCAACTGGCACTTTTCCAATCGTTTTTGTCATGCCTTCGATGAGTTCATATACCTCGTCATCTGTTGCCAAGCCGCGGATGATTTCTACGAGCTTCATGACTGGGACAGGGTTCATAAAGTGCATGCCGATAACTTTTTCCGGTCTGGAGGTTGCTGCAGCAATTTCCGTGATCGGTAGCGATGAGGTGTTGCTCGCTAAGATCGCATGATCAGGAGCAATTTTATCGAGCTCACGGAAAATCTTTGTTTTAACGTCCATGTTTTCAACTGCTGCTTCGATGATTAGATCTACACGGCTTGCATTATGCAAATCGGTTGAAGGCTGGATGTAGGCTAAAATCACTTCCATTTGATCTTGTGTCATTTTTCCTTTATCCACTTGGCGCGCTAGGTTTTTCCGGATCACCCCAAGTCCACGTAAACAATAGTCTTCCTGTAGATCGTGCAAAATGACATCGTAACCCGCTTGTGCACACACTTGAGCAATTCCGGATCCCATCTGGCCTGCTCCAATGACCATTACCTTTTTGATTTCCATCGTATCCCCCTTTTCTACATTAAGAGTTCTTAAAAAAGGGGACATTCCGTACACGACTGTCGGAAATCCCCCTAAAAAAGACTACTGCTTTGGCACCTCAATCATAATCGCATCTCCTTGCCCTCCACCTGAGCAAATCGCTGCTACACCAATTCCACCGCCGCGTCTTTTTAACTCATGCATTAACGTAATGATAATTCTTGCACCACTTGCACCAATCGGGTGACCAATCGCTACTGCTCCACCATTCACATTGATCTTTTCATGATCAAGTCCAGCGATTTCTGCACTTGCTAAGGCAACAGCCGCAAATGCTTCATTGATTTCAAACAAGTCAATCTCCTCGACTGATTTGCCCGTTTTCTTCAATAATTCGTTGATTACAATTCCCGGCGTTTTCGGGAAATCTTTCGCTTCTACCGCGACAGCTGCCTGCCCGATAATGTACGCTTCTGGTGTTCTTCCTTCCCGAGCCGCTCGTTCTTCACTCATCAACACCAATGCGGCAGCCCCATCATTCACTCCAGGTGCATTTCCTGCTGTGATGGTTCCGTCTGAGTTAAACACTGGCGCAAGCTTAGCCAGCTTTTCAATGCTAGTATCTTTTCTCGGTGACTCATCCTCTGCCACCACGAGTGGTTCACCTTTTCTCTGTGGAACTTGAACCGCTACAATTTCTTCGGCTAAAACGCCGGATGCCATTGCTTGAACGGTACGCTGATGGCTTCTAAACGCCCATTGATCCTGCTCCTCACGCGAAAGCTCCATGTCCTTTGCCACACCATTTCCGTATGTTCCCATATGAACACCCGTAAACGTACAAGTTAGTCCGTCATACACCATTAAATCCTTTACCGAAGAATCACCCATTCGTAATCCCCAACGAGCCTTTGGAAGAAAATAAGGAGCGTTGCTCATCGACTCCATTCCTCCAGCAACGATAACTTCTTCGTCACCTAAACGGATGATTTGATCTCCTAATGTCACACTTCGCATTCCAGAAGCACAAACCTTATTGATCGTTTCCGTTTTTACATTCCATGGAAGTCCTGCTTTTTGAGCCGCTTGTCGTGATGGAATCTGACCCTGTCCCCCTTGCAGAACCGTTCCAAAAATCACTTCATCGACTTTTTCTGCTTCCACACCTGCGCGACCAAGTGCTTCCTTGATCACCAATCCCCCTAAATCAGATGCTGTAAATGAGCTTAAGCTTCCTCCCATTTTTCCAAAAGGTGTACGAACTCCGCTTAAAATAACTGTTTTCCCCATGTTACTCTCCCCTTTTTCGTATTCAATTGTTTGGATTTTTTCTTTGTGTGATTGATTCTGTGATGTGACTGAACGCTCGCTCAGTATGTGTCGTGGAAAAAAGGAGACATTTGAAATTCTCCTTTGAAGTAAATGCAATTTGTAAGCGCTTTATTCCCTTCTTCTATTTTACTATCAAAATAGTTAGAATAGAAATAATTTACACAAAAATCGTGCAAATTATTTCTATCCGTTTTATGACACGATTTGTACCTCTCCGATGACCGCTTTTTCTAATAGCTCTGCCACGTCATAGGTTGATACCGTTTCTTCGACTTCCTTTGCCTTGGTTCCATCTGAAAGCATTGTTAGGCAATACGGACAGCCAGATGAGATAACTGACGGTTTAACAGCTAATGCTTGCTCAGTTCTTGCAACATTGATACGATGGCCGGTTTCTTCTTCCATCCACATAAGGCCACCACCAGCTCCACAGCACATTCCTGTGTCTCTGTTACGAGCCATTTCTACGAGTGTAACGCCCGGAATGGCTTTTAATATATCTCGAGGTGCATCGTACACTTCATTGTAGCGTCCTAAGTAACAAGAATCATGGAAGGTGATCGTTTCGTTCACTTCAAACTTCGGTTTTAATCTTCCATCCCTCACAAGCTCAGCAAGCAGCTCGGTATGATGGTACACTTCAGCTTTTAATCCGAAATCAGGGTATTCATTTTTGAATGTATTATACGCATGCGGATCGATCGTCACGATTTTCTTTACCTCGTTCTTTTCAAATTCCTCGATATTTTTCGTTGCAAGCTCTTGGAATACAAACTCATTTCCTAGACGTCTTGCCGTATCACCCGAGTTCTTTTCCTTGCTTCCTAAAATCGCAAACTTCACACCTGCTTCGTTTAAAAGCTTTGCAAAGGACAAAGCAATTTTTTGACTGCGGTTGTCATAAGAGCCCATGGAACCCACCCAGAACAAGTACTCAAACTCTTCGCCAGACTTTTTCATTTCTTTAACCGTTGGAATGACCACGTCACTTCTCTCATCCCGCCAGTTCTCACGCTCTTTGCGGTTCAGTCCCCAAGGGTTTCCTTGACGTTCGATATTTTGCATGGCTCTTTGTGCATCGGCATCCATTTTTCCTTCTGTCAGAACAAGATAACGACGAAGATCGATAATTTTATCGACATGCTCATTCATGACCGGACATTGATCTTCACAGTTTCGGCAAGTGGTACAAGCCCAAATTTCCTCCTCTGTAATAACATCTCCGATCAAGCTTGGACTGTAAGCTAGACTTGCCGCAGACTCCTGAACCCCTTTTCCAGCAGCTGCTAATGCAATTTGATTTCCTTTTGTATTTGAAAAAGCAAAGGTTGGAACCCATGGCTGCTTTTGCGTAATGGCTGCACCGTGATTCGTTAAGTGATCGCGCATTTTTAAAATCAAGTCCATCGGCGACAGCATCTTTCCGGTCCCTGTTGCTGGACACATATTCGTACAGCGGCCACATTCTACACACGCGTATAAGTCGATGAGCTGGTGCTGAGTAAAATCTTCAATTTTCCCCACACCGAATGTCTCTTGTGTTTCGTCTTCAAAATCAATCTTTGTTAATTTCCCTGGCTTTTCTAAGCGATTAAAATACACATTTGCTGGACCTGCAATCAAATGCGCATGCTTGGACTGTGGAACATACACTAGGAATGCTAGAAGGAACAACAGATGAATCCACCAAGCCACATAGAAAATCGCGATGGAACCTGTTTCTCCTACCCAGGAAAAAGCCAAGCTCACTAATGAGGCAATCGGCTCTGTCCATGAGGCTTCATGAGCATGCCAGATAAGACTCATTCCATTTCCAACAAGAACGGATAGCATTAATCCACCGATAAAAATTAGCACGAGCCCCGATTTAAAATTCCGTTTCAAACGAACCAATTTTTCAACATATCGACGATGAAACGCCCAAAACACGGCGACTAAAATCATTAACGTGACGATTTCCTGAAAAAACGTAAATCCTGGATACAGAGGCCCTAGTGGCAAGTGCGCACCCGGTACAAGGCCTTTAATAATAAAGTCGATTGCCCCAAATTGAACAAGGATAAATCCGTAAAAAAACATCACATGAATAATTCCGCTTTTCTTATCCTTTAACAGCTTTTTTTGACCGAATACATTGACCCAAATCTTTTCAAGTCTTTCCTTTACTCGAGAATCAAACTCAACCTTCTTCCCGAGCTTTATGTACTCGATTCTCGTTTTGACGACATAAACAAATAGACTAACTGCGTAAGCGATTACAATTATAAAAGCAATCAAGTTGATCCAAAGCATGGTATTCATCTTTTCTACCCCTTTCTGGCTCACTCGAACTCCCCTTCAAGCAGCACAGGTTTTGCGTGAAAATGTGTAATTTTCTGAATTGTATCTACCCTTATTATATAATGAATGAGCATTCAGTCAACATTTTTTTATCGCAACTTTCTGTCTTCATAGAAAGAACACTTACAGGAGATACTACAACGTACGACCACTCCCGAACCAATGGGATATCCTCTGAAGGGAGAGAATTTGATGAAGGTTTTCGGTTTCATCTTGCTTGCTTTAGTTATCATCCTATTGCTATTGTATGTCGACTTTATACTCGGCAGAAGACAACATTTATCTTCTATTTATAGAAAAAGTTATCCCATGAGGCAAAGTCATATTGATGTATTTACAAGAGGAGATGCCCTCTTCTTGGACTTATTTTCTGAAATAGAACATGCAAACGAGCATATTCATGTTCTTTTTTATATATTAAAAGATGATCCCTATGGCCGTAGGTTTCTGCAGATTTTGAAAAACAAAGCATTAGAGGGAGTGGAAGTTAGGCTTCTTCTTGATTGGGCGGGAAGCTTTAGAGTTCCACGTCGGATTGTGCATGAACTGAAACAAGCTGGCATTCATTTTGCGTATAGTCATAAACCGAAATTCCCCTTTTTCTTTTACCGTTTACAGGTTCGAAATCACCGAAAAATCACGGTCATTGATGGGCGACTTGGCTATATTGGAGGATTTAATGTCGGAAAGGAGTACTTAAACGAGGATCCAAAGCTGAACCCTTGGCGTGATTATCATTTGAAAATTGTGGGTGAAGGGGTTCATGACCTTCAACGTGAGTTTTTAAAGGACTGGGAAGAGGAAACGCAAGAGCATCTTCTGAAAATTCCTACTTATTTTCCTAACCCAATATCAGGTCCGATTCGTCACCAAATTATCCCTTCTGAAGGGTTTTATCTCGAGGAAACCTTCTCTGGGATGATACGAGGGGCTGAAACAACGATTAACATTGGTTCTCCTTATTTCATTCCTAGCAAACGCATTTTTCAAGATTTGTTGGATGCATTGGATCGCGGTGTGGAAGTGACCATCCTTGTTCCCCAAACTCCTGATCACCCTTTTGTGAAAGAAGCCTCGTTCCCATATTTGCGCACACTTGTCTCAAGGGGGGCAAATGTCTACGATTATGTCAAAGGCTTTTACCATGCAAAAATCCTCATCATTGATGATCAAATTTGTGATTCTGGCACAGCCAACTTTGACAAAAGAAGCTTCTTTTTGAATCATGAAATTAACTGCTACTTGTACGATTTAGACATCATCTCACATATGAAAAACATATATGAAACGGATGTAAAAGATGGGAGTAAAATATCCCTTCATGACTTGACCCATTTAAGCTTCAAGCAAAAATTGCTCGAATGGATCGCACGCCCTATTTCTTATTTTCTTTAGTTAGGAGTTCATACGACGATGAGAATTCGCTTCGGCTATGTATCGACTGCCCTTTCTCTTTGGGAGGCATCGCCTGCAAGAGCCTTGACCTTTACCCGGTATAAGCAGCTTCCCGCTTCCGAACGCGAGGAAAAACTAATGGCGGTTACTGGTGAAAATATCTTTAATACATTACGAATGGTATCCTATAATATCGCTCATGGCATTCAAGTGTATCGATTATCGAGTTCCATCGCCCCTCTTTCTACCCACCCAGAGGTAAACTGGGATTTTGTCACACCGTTTCGAAAGGAGTGGCAGGAGCTTGGTGATTTAATTCGCAGACATAAGATGCGTGTAAGCTTTCACCCCAACCAGTACACTTTGTTCACCTCTCCGCGTGAAGAAGTAACAAAGAATGCGGTGATTGATATGGACTATCATTACAGAATGCTTGAAGCGATGGGAGTGGAAAAAGAGGGGGTCCTGAATATTCATGTCGGAGGAGCCTATGGGGATAAAACACAGTCACTGGAACGGTTTCACGAAAACATTCAATCTCTCCCCTCCCATATCAAAGAAGTCACGACATTAGAGAATGATGATAAAACGTATACAACCGAGGAGACACTTTCTGTATGTCGAAAAGAAGGCATTCGTCTTGTCTTTGATTATCACCATCACATGGCCAATTTGAGTGAAGAGCCTTTGGATACCCTGCTCCCAAAGGTATTTCAAACGTGGGAAGGTCATTCCTTAAAACCGAAAATCCACATTTCTTCCCCAAAGTCAGAAAAAATGTATCGAGCACATGCTGACTTTGTTGATTTGGATTATATCATGCCCCTGATCGAACTCCTCCGCTCCATGAATGCCGATGTTGACTTTATGGTCGAGGCAAAAGCGAAGGACATGGCATGCCTAAAGCTTGTAGAAGATATTAGCCGCATTCGGGGTGTGAAACGAGTGGGTGGTGCTGAAATTGAATGGAAATGACCTATCTGTGGTGATTATCATTTCATATGAAAATAAGTGAAGCCTGAAAGCACATGCCTTCAGGCTTCACTTATTTCCCGAAACTTTGCAGCCATGGAGTTAACTGCTCAAACACTTTAAAGCCTAAATAAATACCTACAATCCCGGTGATACCCGCTAAAGCAGGTGGAGCAGGAATTGGTAGACGAAAGAGTGCAAAAATAAACCCAACGAAAAAACCCGTTACTAAAGATAGCAGGACAAGCTTCATAGTACCCCTCCAAAAATCATTCGTATACTTTAAAGCATTCCCCACAATGCTCCTTTATACTTCGATTTTTGCTCTTCTAGATTGCTCAATAATCTCAGCTATCTTATTTGTTGCCTCTAAAATCGAATCGCTGCAAACAAAGATTTCCGGGTTCTCATAATCCCCAACTTTATTACCGTAGCGCGGGTCATAATAATGCTCCATTAACAGTCTGATGAGGGGCATATAATCTTTCTCTTCCACACATCTTAGTAGCTCCGTTTGAATATCGATTGATTTTATTCTCTTAATAATCATCTTTAAAGCAAGTTCGACACGTTCATGAAAAGCATCTGAATGCTCATATGGTTTCACGTATTGCTCATAAATACGCTCCATTCGTTTTTCAATGGAGGAATAAACCGTGATATGAAGTCCCTTCAGTTTTTTCTCTGTTAACTCTGTCGGCTGCACAGCATGTCCAATTCGTTTGCTCTCTCCTTCCATAATGAAGTATGGAGAGCCTTTGAGCTTCTTTAAATCTTCAAAAAGAAGAGCATCAAACATCTTTTGGTTATGCGGAGCTTCTCCACCAATTGAACCAAAAACCGACCCCTTATGGTTCGCGTACTTCTCTAAGTCGAGCACTGGATACCCGGCAGTTTTTAAATGCTGAAGGATCTCTGTTTTCCCTGTTCCTGTCATCCCGGTAATGACCACTGATTCAGCAGGAATTAAGTCTGAGATATGCTCCAACACATGCTCACGATAGGCACGGTAGCCCCCCTCAATCCTCCTCACATGAAGCCCGGCGAGTGTGGCAAACGTGGCAACGGATTGACTTCTCATTCCACCTCTCCAGCAGTAAACCATTGGCTCGCGACCAGATTCTTCAATCTCCTGAATTCGCGCAAGCATATCAGGAATTTTTGGACTAACAATTTCCATCGCCTTCCATTTGGCTTCCTTTTGCCCTTCTTGCTTATAAATGGTTCCAATCAATGCCCGCTCTTCATTTGTAAAAAGAGGAATATTGACCGATCCAGGAATATGGCTATCAGCGAATTCACCTGGTGACCGTACATCAATCGTCATATAGCGCTCTTTATTTTCTAAAAACTTTTCAACTGAACAGTCTCTAATCATGTCTTCCTCCACCTTTAGGTTTCAAAAGAGGCTTCCAAATCCGGAAGCCTCTCACTTGTTACATTTTTTCAGGAGCGGAAACTCCGATTAATTTCAGTGCATTCTTTAACGTCGTTTGCACAGCTTTAATTAATGAAAGGCGTGCCTTTGTGCGCTCCACGTTTTCCGGATCCAACACTTTTTCCGCATTGTAAAAGCTGTGGAAAGTTGAAGCAAGCTCATAAATATAGTTCGTCACTCGGTGTGGCATACGCTTCTGAGCTGCTTCTGCCACCGCTAGAGGAAACTCACCAAGCTTTTTAAGCACTTCAATTTCCTTCTCAGCGCCGATTAAAGAGAAATCCGCATTCGTATCATATGTGAACCCATTCTCTTCCCCTTGGCGAAGGATGCTGCAAATACGAGCATGTGCATACTGAGCATAGTATACTGGATTTTCATTGGATTGTGATACCGCTAGATCAAGATCAAAGTCCATATGCGTATCCGCACTTCTCATCGCAAAGAAGTAACGAGTCGCATCTAATCCTACCTCTTCAACTAGATCACGCATCGTAACAGCTTTCCCTGTACGCTTACTCATCTTCATCTTTTCACCGTTTTTGTATAGGTGAACAAGCTGGATAATTTCGACCTCAAGTACATCTTTTCCATATCCTAACGCTTCGATCGCTGCTTTCATTCTAGGAATATATCCGTGGTGATCCGCACCCCAAATATTGATAAGCTTTTCAAATCCGCGATCAAGCTTATTTTTATGATAAGCGATGTCAGGTGTTAAGTATGTGTAAGAACCATCCTGCTTAATAAGCACCCGGTTTTTGTCATCTCCTAGATCTGTTGAGCGGAACCAAGTCGCTCCATCTTCTTCGTAAATATAGCCATTTTCACGAAGCTTGTCTAAAGCTACATCAATTTTTCCATCTCCATAAAGAGATGTTTCTGAGTACCAAACGTCAAATGGCACGCGGAAGTCCTCAAGATCCTGCTTCAGCTTGGCCATTTCCTCTTTTAACCCGTAGCTACGGAAAAAGTCGAAGCGCTCCTTCTCATCAGCCTTCACGAACTTGTCGCCGTACTCTTCAGCCAAACGCTTACCGATTCCAATGATATCTTCACCATGGTATCCATCAGCCGGCATGTCTTTTTCCATACCTAGCGCTTGGAAGTAACGAGCTTCTACTGATAATGCAAGATTATTGATTTGGTTTCCTGCATCGTTAATATAGTATTCACGCGATACATCGTAACCAGCTTTTGCTAACACATTACAAAGAGAATCACCAACCGCCGCACCGCGAGCATGTCCAAGGTGAAGATCTCCTGTTGGATTCGCAGACACAAACTCAACTTGAACTTTTTGTCCGTTTCCAACCGTTGTTTCTCCGTACTTTTCACCAGCCGTAAGGATCGTCGGAATTAAGTCTGTTAAGTAATTATTGTTCATGTAAAAATTGATAAATCCAGGACCAGCAATATCAATTTTTTCAATGGATGCCTTTGTTTGATCAAAGTTTGACACAAGCGCCTCCGCGATCGCACGCGGTGCTTTCTTTGCTATTCTTGCTAACTGCATCGCCATATTGGTAGAGTAGTCCCCATTTGTTTTATCCTTCGGCGTTTCAAGAATCACATCTGGAAGCTGCTCCTCTGTTGCTAGCTCTGCCTTGATCACAGCCGCTCTTATTTCCTCTTTAAGCTTCACTTGTACCTGTTCAACGATATTCAACGTTTTTCCTCCTCAAACACAATTTGCAATTTGTATGTACCTGCTTTTGAGCCTTGTATCGAAAGATCGTATAAAACCTCAATCGTTCCTTTACTACTCTCACTGTTCCATCTATGCTGAAGTTCTTTTGTATCTGTAATCATTTGCAGCTCTCCAAACGGAGTCGTATAGCTGCCGCGATGCTTCTTCTTTTCTTCTAGCAGCATTCGCATCTTAATCGAGCCACTTCTCATCAGAAGAATCTCATCGCCCGTAAGCTTCATCGTCGTTTTCATCGGCCCCTCTTCTGTACTTTCCTCGTATTGAAGATAGGCGCTCGCATTCTTTACATAGTATCGACCAAAAGTAGTGAGTTCAAAAGTTTCCTTTTCCCCACCATTTTCAATAGACGTATGTACCTTAATTTTAACGGGAATTTGATCCGCTGGACTATTAGACAACGGCCATACACTTCCTTTTATCATTGCTTTCTCTATAACTTAATAATTATAAAGATTTTGGAGAGGGAGCGCAAGGTGGTGATGCTACTATTTGCCGCAGAGGAGCTGCTCTTATGACCTAATTGGCGAGGTAGCACCTTGTTACCATGTCATAACTTCGTTTTTATGACGTGTGCAGCATGGTTTTATTTTTATCTGAGGTCATAAAATGAACTTTATGACGCATGAGCAATGAGATTTTTCTGTTACAGGTTATAAAACTAATCTTATGACATTATTAAGTATTTTTCCTTCTTACTCATGTCATAACTCTCTTTTTGGTTTTTTATAAGTGGCTTTTAGGCAATTCGGTTTCTTTACTTGTCTGAGGCTGCGCGTTAAGTTCCCTTGAGTATGCTTTTGCTACCTTACATGGGAAGCTAACCTCTACTTTAGTTCCCGCTCGAGTTCTTTTCCACCCCGCATGGGAACCTAACTCCTACTTTGATTCCCGCTCGCATTCTTTTCCACCCCGCACGGGAACCTAACCACTACTTTGGTTCCCACTCGAGTTCTTTCCCGACCCAAAATGGAAACTAACCCACACTTTGGTTACCGCTCGAGTTCTTTTCTACCCCGCACGGGAACCTAACCCCCACTTTGGTTACCGCTCGAGTTCTTTTCCACCCCGCACGGGAACCTAACCTCCACTTTGATTCCCGCTCGCATTCTTTTCCACCCCGCACGGGAACCTAACCACTACTTTGGTTCCCACTCGAGTTCTTTTCCGACCCAAACGGGAACCTAACCCCCACTTTGGTTACCGCTCGAGTTCTTTTCCGACCCACACGGGAACCTAACCCCCACTTTGGTTACCTCAAACATTCTCTTCCACCCCGCATGGGAACCTATCTCCCTTATTGATTCCCACAAACACTCTTTTCTCTCCCTCATCGTAAGCACCCGAAAAACCCCATAAAAAAACACCCGCCAAAACCTGGCAGGTGCACGATTCCATCCTTATTTCACCCATCCAAGAATCATTTCGCGGATGAGTTTGCTTGCTGTGTTTGCTGTTTGTTCTGAGTTATCGTAAATTGGGGCTACTTCTACTAAGTCTGCTCCCACGACATTGACTTCCGAGCGGGCAATTTCGTGAATCGAGGCTAGTAGCTCTCTAGAAGTAATTCCGCCTGCATCTACTGTACCTGTTCCTGGCGCATGTGCAGGGTCAAGAACATCGATATCAATCGTTACATACACGGGACGTCCCGCTAATGTTGGCAATACTTTTTTCAAAGGCTCTAGCACTTCGAACGGAGAAATATGCATTCCAACTTCCTTCGCCCATTGGAACTCTTCCTTCATCCCGCTTCGGATACCAAATGAATACACATTTTGTGGTCCAATTAAATCTGCCACCTTACGAATCGGTGTGGAGTGAGATAATGGCTCTCCCTCATAATTCTCACGAAGGTCTGTGTGTGCATCCATATGTATGATGGCTAAATCCGGATACTTTTTTACCATTGCTTTAAAAACTGGCCAAGAAACTAAATGTTCTCCACCCATGCCAAGCGGAAATTTCCCTGCATCAAGAACCTTGTCAACGAACTCTTCAATCATATCTAAACTACGCTGTGGATTTCCGAATGGAAGTGGAATATCACCCGCATCATAGTATTTCACATCTTCAAGCTCACGGTCTAAGTACAAGCTGTATTCTTCTAATCCAATGGACACTTCACGAATACGCGCTGGACCAAAACGAGATCCTGGGCGGTAACTTACTGTCCAGTCCATTGGCATTCCGTACAATACCGCTTTACTTTCCTCAAAGCTTGGATGGCTTTTAATAAACACATTGCCTGAGTATGCTTCATCAAAACGCATAAGTAGTTTCCTCCTTAAAATATAACATGGTCGTTGAAAATGGCGGCAGTCCCACCTTCCGAAAACTGGTGTTACTACGTAACAAAGGCTTTCTTCAGGTGGAAGCTGCCCCATCTCAAAAACGAAACTTTCACATTAAAAAACGGAGAGAAGCTCCCCCCGTCTTATTTATATTATTAGCCTTCGATTAAATCTTTAACAAACTTCGGTAGCACGAATGCTGCATTGTGAAGTTCTTTTGTGTAATACTTAGTATCAATATCATGGAAGCGTTCTTCAGCTACTTCAAGTGGATCGTGTTTCTTTGATCCTAAAGTGAATGCCCACATTCCGCTTGGGTATGTTGGGATGTTTGCGATGTAAAGGCGAGTAATCGGGAAGATTTCCTTTACGTCTTTTTGTACAGAACGAATTAAGTCCGCTTTGAACCAAGGGTTATCTGATTGAGCAACAAAGATTCCGTCTTCTTTTAACGCCTTAGAAATCCCTGCATAGAAACCTTTTGTAAATAGGTTTACTGCTGGACCAACTGGCTCAGTTGAGTCTACCATGATTACATCGTATACGTTTTCTGCTGTAGCGATGTGCATGAAGCCATCGTCCACTTTTACTTCTACACGTGGATCGTCTAGCTGACCTGCGATCTCTGGAAGGTACTTTTTAGAGTACTCAATTACTTTTCCGTCGATTTCAACAAGAGTTGCCTTTTTCACGCTTGGGTGCTTAAGCACTTCGCGAATAACTCCTCCGTCTCCGCCACCAACAACTAGTACGTTTTCCGGGTTTGGGTGAGTGAATAATGGAATATGTGCAACCATTTCGTGGTATACGAACTCATCTTTAATCGATGTCATAACCATGTCATCTAAAAGAAGCATATTGCCCCATTCTTCTGTTTCTACCATATCTAATTTTTGAAAGTCTGTTTGCTCCGTATGTAATGTGCGCTTTACCTTCATTGTGATGCCAAAATTCTCAGTTTGCTTTTCCGTAAACCAAAGTCCCATTTACGCCATCCTTCCTTATTTAAAAAATATCTATCGGTTTCAATACTAATTTTCCTGTATTGTTATTCTTCCCCAAAAAAACTCAAACATGAGAAAAAGTATAGATGAATCTAGCAAAATTGCAAGAAAAATATTCTTTTTTTAATAGATAGGTGTTTAAAACGTCCTCTTTCTCTTCATACTAGTAAGAAAGATGGGAAAACAGGAAAAATCTATCTGAAGGTGAGGTGTCATCCTTGGAGGTTATTACGGATCAGCGGTTTAAAAGAACGATGAAATACATACGTGCCTTACTCATTCTTGGATCTATCGGTCTTGGTTTACTTGTTATATTAGTGACCGGTGTTCTTATATACGCCAAGGTGCAGGGCCCTCCTCCTCTCGCCGTGCCTCAATCGTCTCTGTATTACTCAGATGATGGGCAGGTAATCGGTGAAAGCAATAATGGAGAAAAGAGATACTGGGTAGGAATCGAAGAAATTTCCCCCCATTTAATTGAAGCAACCGTAGCGATAGAGGACCGATCCTTTTATAAGCATAACGGATTTGATTTTAAACGAATTGCTGGTGCTGCTCTTGCTGACCTTAAGGCAATGGCGAAAGTTCAAGGTGCGAGCACGATCAGTCAGCAGTATGCCCGAAATTTATTTCTCGAGCATGAAAAAACGTGGAAGCGTAAGCTACTAGAAGCACTTTACACGATTCGAATTGAAATGAATTATTCGAAAAACGAGATTCTCGAAGGTTACTTAAACACTATCTATTATGGTAAAGGAGCATACGGCATTCAAGCAGCCAGTCAGTATTATTTAGGAAAAAATGCCGCTGACTTGACTCTAGCTGAGGCCTCTATGCTAGCTGGAATTCCAAAAGGTCCAAGCATCTACTCTCCTCTTATTTCGGAGGAAAACGCAAAGGACCGTCAAAAAATCATTTTGGATTCGATGGTGAAAAGTAAATACATTACCGAAGCGGATGCCAATGCGGCTATTCATGAGACGCTATCATTTGTTGGTGAGCATTCCCATGCCGTGACACAAATTGCTCCGTATTTTCAGGATGCCGTTAAGCAAGCATTAAAAAATGACTTAGGTTTGGATGACCGGACGATTGAGCTTGGGGGACTACGTGTGTACACAACACTTGATACCGAGCAGCAGGAGTTAGCAGAGAAAAATGTTTCTACTCATATGGCAAAGGATTCTGAATTGCAGGTAGCACTCGTGTCAATGAATCCGAAAAACGGGTATGTAAAGGCGATGGTAGGCGGAAGAGATTATGTGGAAAGTCCCTTCAACCGTGCCGTTCAAGCTGTTCGTCAACCGGGTTCTACAATCAAGCCTCTTCTCTACTATGCGGCGATTTCACAAGGATTTACGCCCGCATCATTAGTGAGAAGTGAAATGACAACCTTCCGTTTTGACGATAACCGTGCGGAGTATACACCGCATAATTTTAATAATAGGTACGCTGGAAAAGAAATCACGATGGCACAAGCACTCGCCCTTTCCGATAATGTGTATGCAGTTAAAACACATTTATTTTTAGGAGAAGACACACTCGTAAAAACAGCCAAGCAATTTGGGATTACAACTCCGATGGAAAAAGTACCTTCATTGGCACTTGGGACAAGTGGGGTAAAAGTTATTGATATGGCCAATGCCTATAGCCTGTTTGCAAACGGTGGAAAAAAAGTTAAGCCGGTTCTTATTAAGAGAGTTGAAGACCATCGTGGGGAAGTCATTTATGAGTATGAAAAGGAAAACGAGCGTGTGCTAAAAGCTGACGCAGCGTTCGTTATGACCCATATGATGACTGGGATGTTTGATAAAAAGCTGGATGGATATTCCAATGTGACCGGCAGCTCAATGATCAATGATATGACTCGAATTTATGCTGGGAAGTCTGGCTCGACTGATTCCGATAGCTGGATGGTCGGTTTTTCTCCTCAGCTAGTGACCGCGGTATGGACAGGTTATGACCAAGGAAATCCGATTGAAATCGTTGCCGAGAAATCGTACGCAAAAAACATTTGGGTTAACTATATGGAGGACGCATTAGCTGATGAGCCGATTAAAAACTTCAAAGCCCCTAAAGGAACAGTTGGAGTATATATCGACCCTGAAAGCGGCCTTTTAGCAACCGATGACTGCCCTGTCAAACGACTCACTTATTTTATCGCAGGAACAGAACCAACCAAGCACTGTATTGATCATCTAGAACATGATGCCGAAAAGCCAACCGAAAAGAAAAAAGAAGAAAAGAAAGAGAAAAAGACATGGTATAAGAGGATTTTTGATTGGAGCTAACAGGTTTTTGCCTGAGTTGGCTCCTTTTTAATTAGGAATTGCGGTTTTTCGAGGCCTTTGAGAGTAAATTTGGGGCTTACCAGTGTGATTTCTTTTGAGATATTTGCGATTTTAAAAAATTACTTGCGATTCTAAAAATTTATTTGCGATTCTCAGATTTTATTTGCGATTCCTGAAACTTATTTGCGATCTTCAAAATTTATTTGCGATTTGCCCAACTTATTTGCGATCTTCAGATTTTACTTGCGATTTCAGAGATTTATTTGTGATCTCCAAAATTTATTTGCGATTTGCCCAAGTTATTTGCGGCTCACCCTTCTTACTTGCGGTTCCAAGCCAGTCCCACAGCCCATCACTATTCAAATATATGAAAAAGCCCCGAGTCACATGTACTCGGGGCTTTTTCTGTCCTAGTGCTATAGCGTGTTATCGCTGTTTAAAGTTTACTTTTTTTAACGGAAAACGGCAAGTATTTCCTTACAATTTGTTAAAAAAACCTTTTTGGAATAATTTTCTTATCCTTGAAGATCCGTCTTTAATTTCTCTTTTGATCTTTCCCACATACCCGCATCATGATTTTTCAAAAATTCAGTTAGAATTCCTTTTGAACGACTATCCATATGATCGACTATGATATGACGTTTAATCGACTTATCCATGCGATTCACATGCTCTGGTAGTGACTTATAGCCACGACGAATTTCACGGTCCACGGTCATTTCACAAGCGGTCACTCCTGCATAATACGGTCCTTCCTGCTTACGGTCAATCGTGACCCAAACCAGCCAGTACGGCTTGGCGTTTGGCACTTCTTCTTTTGTTTTTAAAAACTTAATCCCTTTTTCCACAACACTTCTTGCGTGCATGGCACCAACATCAATGACCGCTTCCCCTGCTTCCACATCAATAATAACCGGTGATACATTATCTAGGGTTAGAGCTCCAACACCAAATCCTCCGTGTCCCTCGGTCGGATCACTTTTAATAATATTAAAGCCAATACTTTTCTTCTTTTTTTCTTCCATAAAAATGAACGCCTCCTACAAAAATAACTGATAAAAGAACTGATCTAAAGTCGAAAGAATCGACGGAACGACTGTGGAATACAGTGGGTCAATCGTATATTGATCAAGCGGAGTAATAACTAATATAAGAAAGATTAGTGCTCCATATTGCTCATACTGTGTCATTTTAGCCCGTACATTCACCGGTACAAGATCTTCAATGATTCGATATCCATCTAACGGTGGGAATGGCAACAGATTAAACACAAATAAAGCAACATTTAAATACAAAAATATATTAAGAAACTCAAACACATATGGAGGTAGAGTTTCCACCGCACCAGTAGCCACCAATCCATACAATAACACAAAGCCAAGAATGGATAGCAATAGATTGCTGAGGGGTCCTGCTATCGATACAAGAATACTTGCTAACCGAGGATTTTTAAAGAAAAAGCGATTCACAGGAACAGGTTTCGCCCAACCGAATCCAATTAAAAAAATTAACAAAGTGCCAAATGGGTCCAAGTGCTTCATCGGATTTAGAGTTAGTCTGCCCTGATTTTTCGCCGTATGATCCCCAAACTTATAGGCTACCCACGCATGCGCAAATTCATGGACAGAAAATGCTACTATAAGCGTAATAACCACGTATGGAATCATTTCCAAATCAAAAGCTAAAAACCTAGATAGTTGCTCCAACACGACAACTCCTTTTCGAAGACTCTATTTAGCCAAATTATACATGAAATATAGGATAAATGGAAAAAAGAGTATTCCTTTCTCACGTTTGGAACATTATGATTATGTATGAAGAACTTACATATCTCTCGAGGAGGCAATCATCATGCCATACGTAACCGTAAAAATGCTAGAAGGCCGTACAGACGACCAAAAGAAAGCTCTTGTGGAAAAAGTAACCGCTGCTGTTGTTGAAACAACTGGAGCACCTGCTGAGAAGGTAGTTGTTTTCATTGATGAAATGACCAAAAATAATTATGGAATTGCTGGGAAAAGATTGGCTGACGAATAATAACCATAAAACTAGTTTCTGGATGTCATTTGGTATGCATTCTCTTCGCTGGTATTCCTATTGGAATAAAGGCTTGTTCATGCATACCAAACGACAACTTATTTTGCAAAAAAGAAGCTTGGACATAAAAAGTCCAAGCCTCTTTTTTATACAGGGACTACTTTTCCCTTTAATGCTTCAATATATTCATACGCCTGCTTAATTTCGTCTTCTGTGTATTTTTGCTTGCTCTTTAGAGTAAAGATTTTTTCCTTCACTTCTTCTACTTCTAAATCGTCAAAGAAAAGTACGGTTGATACAAGTTCTAGAAACCTAGCATTCTGGCTATTCATGTCGGTTAAACAATCCTCTAGTGCCGGAAGTTCCACTAGGTTCATATTTAAAAATTCCATTCCCTCATCTGTTAAGGAGTAACGGTACTGCATGTAACCGCCCTTTTTCTCCTTTACCTCGTTAAGAAAGCCCATATTGCATAGCTCCTCTACGCGAAGGGTCAACTCTTCGGAGTAAGGTCCATAAAAGTGAAACTGAAACCTCTCTTGGAAAGGAAAATCTACTTTTTTCGCTATATAAATCATTTTTTGCAGTTTTTTCCGACCAACAATTTCCCCTGCCGCTGCAAAAGCTTGCATTATTTTGGCATGATCCTTTAACAATGAGACCCTCTCCTACTTCATATTTATATCAAGCACCTATCTCATAGGTCTAGTAAGTTGCGAATTTGCTTTTTAATGTTCTTTTTTGATGAATCGTCCTTTAAAAGATCCGCAGGGAAATACAACTTATGGTCCGTTCTTCTTTTCCCTGAGATGGCATCAACGATTTGAGATTCCCTTGAAAGCTCTCTTACTTCTCCATTTTTCATGAGCAGTTGTATCGGCAGGCGTTCTTCTTCCTCACCTGGGCGATAAAAGTCGTATGGTAAGTCAGACGAGGAATCAACCACTAAATAATATTCCGGATCAAGACCCGCCTTAGCAAATAAAGTAGAAAGCTCGCTTAGCTTCTTATATTCTTTTGCTGGGTCAAACTCCACGTATTTAAACAGATTTCGATCCATAAAACGCACACACAGGTCGCGCAAGATCAAATCCTCTTCCTCTTCCCACATTTGGAAGTAATAGAGAATAACAGCTTCATCTAATTTCAAATAGTCATGAAGAGTGATATTTTCAGCAAATACGGAGTAAAAATGAATTGGCTCATACGTAAATTGGTAGCCTTTTTGGTACAAATGCTTTGCACGGTGGAGAATCTTTGTCAGAATCACCTCTGCACTACGAGTAACGGGATGGAAGTACACCTGCCAATACATTTGGTATCGACTCATTATGTAGTCTTCCACTGCATGCATACCGCTTTGCTTAATAACGACTTGATCTTCCTTCGGCCGCATCACACGAAGAATTCGTTCCATATCAAAATGACCATAGCTCACACCTGTAAAATACGCATCCCGCTGCAAATAATCCATACGGTCCGCGTCAATTTGGCTCGAAATCAAGCTAATCACGAGCTTGTTCGGTGAGGTTTTGGCGATCACCTCAGCGACCATCTTCGGAAAGTCTTTGCTTACTTTTGTTAGGACCCTATTTACTTCTGTGTTGCCAAGAATGATCTTTTGGGTAAAAGCTTCATGATCGAGGTCAAATACTTTTTCAAACGAATGCGAAAAGGGCCCATGTCCCAGGTCGTGAAGGAGTGCAGCACAAAGTGAAAGCAAGCGCTGCTCACTGTTCCACTCCGGTCGTCCATCAAACACATCATCAATAATGCGGCGTATGATTTCATAGACTCCGAGCGAATGATTAAAACGGCTATGCTCTGCCCCGTGAAATGTAAGATATGTCGTTCCAAGCTGCTTAATCCGGCGTAGACGTTGGAATTCCTTCGTACCAATCAAATCCCAAATCACACGGTCTCTCACATGTACATAACGATGAACGGGATCTTTAAAAACCTTTTCCTCCACTAGCTTTTCCTGTGAATATGCCACTGTAGAATCCCTCTTCCTATCTATCTTTAAACTATTATAACTTGATTCATTCTACAATTCACCCTAAAAAAGGAAAAAATCTACAGAATTTCGACAAAATTAGAAAGCGGAAGCGCCTTGTTTAGGCCCGACAGGCATAAGACGAAATCCTCAGGAAGGCCTGCCTTCTGGAGGATTTTGGCTTATAACCCCGAGGGTCTAGGCGCTGGAGCTGGACTAAGTGTCCACAAGCCTTTGCAAAGAAAAAAACCACCTATCTTCCGTACCAATAGGTGATTTTATTTTTTCAGCTTCTTATTAATTTTATCCATTAATTCTTCTTCTGTTAGCGCAGCAAGGGGACGGTTATTCACAAATGCGAATGTTTTCTTTCTCCCTGGTCCGCAGTATGATTGACAGCCAATTTCAATTGTTGCCTCAGGATCAATGTCCTTTAAGCGAGGAACCAACGTTTTTAAATTTACGGCCTGACAATCGTCACACACACGAAATTCATTTGCCATCTATATTACAACCCTTTCTTCGGTGCAAACTAAGCCAAGTAAACTCTTTTTAATAATCTAAACGGTATTTTACCGTTTCTTTTCTTCTAATGCAAGCTGTAATCCTTAGCCGATTATCCATAAAAAACCTGTCTATCTAGTGAAATCTTAAATATTTTTAAAGGTTGTAATGTTTACTAACATTGTTATTTTCGTAAAAGTCCCAAGATCCGGCCTTTTACACTATATATTAAGATAGCACTACTTATCTTGTATCCATTGCTCTTTTCAAGCTGATATAAGGAGGATTTATCAAAAAATGAGTATAGTATCTTATTACTTTGCATTGAATAACGACACTTTTGAAAAGGAGCATAAAAAAAACTCTACTATCCTTGCAATCAATTGGTATAAAACCGGCAACATGTGGTCATGCTTTAACTAAGAACTTGAAAATGTAATTATCGTTAGGGAGTTGAGTAGAATGAAAGTTAGACAAGACGCATGGACAGATGAAAATGATTTATTACTAGCAGAAACGGTTTTACGACATGTTAGAGAAGGTAGCACACAGCTAAATGCATTTGAAGAGGTTGGGGACAAGCTTAATCGTACCTCTGCAGCATGTGGTTTCCGCTGGAATGCAGTTGTAAGACATCGCTACGAAAAAGCGTTACAATTAGCGAAAAAGCAACGAAAGCAGCGTCAAAGAATACTAGGAAAAGACCAAGGTGGGAAAAAGAAACTATTATACTCACCACCAGTTCCAACACTAGAAGAGGTTGGCCCAATTGCAGCAGCTGAAGTAGAAACTTACGAAGTACCAAACTTCTCTGAAGAAATGGCCATCGAACCTGCAGTAATGGCTCAAAGCGTCACACAAGTAGCCTTACCAAGCGCTACGGCGTCACAAACGCAAGCTCCAAGAGAGATGAATATGGAAACCGTAATCTCTTATCTACGATCACTAGGTGGCTCCAATATTCAAGTGGATATTTTAAAAAGTGAGAATGAGAGACTGAAGCGTGAAATTGCTACATTGAAAAGACGTAATGAAGAGCTAGAAGGAAAAATCGATCATCTTGAGCAAAATACGGAAATTATCCAAGAAGATTACGAGACATTAATGAAAATTATGAATCGTGCTCGTAAACTAGTGGTGTTAGAGGAAGAAGAAGACCGTCCTGCCACTAAATTCAAGATGGACCGAAACGGAAATCTCGAAAAAATCGCTGAGTAATAGAAAAGCGGAAGCGCCTTGGTAAGCTCCGACAGGCATAAGACGAAGACCGTAAGAGGTCCTGACCTCTGTAGGGCTTTGGCTTATGACCTAGGAATAATGGCTTTAGATTATTCCACCGAGGAGCTAGGCGCTGGAGCTAGACACTGTTCAAAGTTCAAAAATTTATTTTCTTTTTAACATATAGATATAATTTGGGAGAGTAGGCAATAATATCTCTTAGTTGAAAAGCCGTACCTGCATTAGGTACGGCTTTTGTACTTCTCTTTATTCATTCGCCTCAACTAAAAATTTATCATTCCGCTCCACAACTCTTAAGACATACGAATCAAGCATTTGCAATTCTTCTTCCGTTAACACACCCGCCTGCAAGTGCCCTGCCTTCTTTTTCAAGGTGAGCAATAGCCTTAGCATCACATCTTGAACCGTAAGTGGAACACCAAATAACTCAGACAAAGAAGCCATGACCCTTGGCTCTATTTTGGGATAAGAGAACTTCGTCTCCTCCCCCTTAATCGCTTGATCGTAAAACCCTTGTATGACCTTGGCACGTTCGCTCCCACTTCCCGTTACGCAAAGGTAGATTTGAACCGCCACTCCGCCTCGCAAGCGCCGCTGTGAGATTCCAGCAAACTTTTTTCCATGAATACTTAAGTCATAGCTTCCTGGACAGTAGGATCCTACAATTTCGCGAGCCTCAATCACATGATCAAAATCAGCAAACATCTCTTGAATTAATTGCCACATCGCATCGTATCCGCGATTGATATCGATTCCCTTCTCCTGTTCCGGGAGAATAATTGATAGATTTAGAACTCCCTCGTCTAAAACGACGGCTAATCCACCTGAATTACGAACGATATACTCGTAGCTTTGGTCTTTCAAGTACTCCAGTCCATCACCTATAAAAGGCAATCTAGTATCTTGGATTCCGAGTACAATTGTATCGGCATGAACCCATGCCCGAACCGTCGCAGGTGCTCCCTTTGTACCTATCGAGGCGCAGAGCGTATCATCATACCCAAACGAATGAAGAGCACTCATATGAAGTCCCGTACTAGATTGATCAATAATTCGCCATGTAGGCTGGTTTAATAGTTTCTGCGCTTCTTCCATCTTATCTGTCACCTCTTGTTTTCTTGCCTTTATTTTACCATAGAAAAGAGCCAGCTAAAGAGAACTGGCTCACTTGTCATTATTGGCTTAATGCTTGGGCAGCTGTGATTAGTGACAGCTTGTATACATCTTCTTCGTTACAACCGCGAGAAAGATCGTTTACTGGGCGGTTTAAGCCTTGTAAAATAGGTCCAACCGCTTCAAAGTTTCCTAAACGCTGAGCAATTTTGTACCCGATATTACCAGCTTCTAGGCTTGGGAACACAAATACGTTCGCATCTCCTTGAATCACTGAGTCTGGAGCTTTTTTCTTTGCTACAGAAGGAACAAATGCAGCGTCAAATTGGAACTCTCCATCTAATATTAGAAGAGGATCTCTTAGCTTTGCTTCTTGAACAGCAGCAGATACTTTTTCCGTTTCTGGAGATTTCGCAGAACCCTTTGTTGAGAAGCTAAGCATCGCTACTCTTGGTTCGATATCAAACATTCTTGCTGTTTTTGCACTTTCTACTGCGATTTCAGCTAAGTCTTGTGCATCTGGCGCAATGTTGATCGCGCAATCTGCAAACACATACTTTTCATCTTCGCGTACCATAACAAATACACCTGAAGTTTTACGAACGCCTTCTTTTGTTTTGATGATTTGAAGCGCAGGTCTTACCGTATCAGCTGTTGAATGGGCTGCACCACTTACTAGTCCGTCCGCTTTGTTTGAATAAACAAGCATGGTTCCAAAGTAATTTTCATCAAGTAAAATCTTGCGTGCATCCTCTTCCGTTACTTTCCCTTTTCTTCTTTCGATAAAGGATGCCACTAACTCATCCATCATCGCAAATTGACTTGGGTCGTAGATTTCAGCTTTCTCTAATGACACGCCTAATTCTTTTGCCTTTGTTTCAATTGCTTCTATATTTCCTATTAAAATAGGCGTTAATACATTCTCTTCAGCTAAACGTCCTGCTGCACTAATAATTCTTTCGTCTAGACCTTCAGGAAAAACGATCTTAATGTTTTGTCCACTTACTTTTTCCTTCAGTCCTGTAAATAGGTCGCTCATGACGAATCCTCCCTTATGTACTATATCTTTAGCATACGCTTACCACATAAAATTTCAACCGTTTCACAGATTGTTACCGTTTCCATCAAAAAAGTTTTTGTATTCTGAATAATTACAAAATCCTCATCTTCCTTACTATCTGCAATTCTCACTCAAAATATCCTTTTTTAATACTACCAACGTGAAAATTCAGGTTTTATTCACACGTTTCATGGTGAAACTATGGTATAGTATGTTTTGTACATTATAATAATTCTAATGAGGAGTGAAACAAATGGCAGAAGCAGCACAAACCCTTGATGGCTGGTATTGTCTACATGACTTCCGTACAATTAATTGGACCGCTTGGAAATTACTATCAAGTGACGACAGACAAACCGCTATTCATGAATTTTTAGGTTTAGTAGAAAAATGGAATGCCACACAAGATAAGAAGAAAGGCAGCCATGCTTTATATACAATTGTTGGTCAAAAAGCTGATTTTATGATGATGATTTTACGTCCTACGATGGAAGAGTTAAATGAAATCGAAACAGAATTCAATAAGACCATGCTTGCTGAATATACCATTCCAGCTCATTCATATGTGTCAGTAGTTGAGTTAAGCAACTATCTTCCAGCTGATCAGGATCCTTATCAAAGCCCTGAAATCCTTGCTCGATTGTATCCAACTCTACCAAAAGCAAAGCATGTGTGCTTCTATCCAATGGACAAGCGTCGCCAAGGAAATGATAACTGGTACATGCTGCCGATGGAGGAGCGCCGTTCGATGATGCGCAGCCACGGTATGATCGGTAGACAGTATGCAGGAAAAGTGAAGCAGATTATTACGGGTTCTGTTGGCTTTGACGATTACGAATGGGGAGTAACACTCTTCTCAGATGATGTTTTACAATTTAAAAAACTCGTATACGAAATGCGCTTTGATGAAGTTAGTGCACGTTACGGTGAATTTGGTGCCTTCTTTGTAGGAAATTTACTAGAAATTGATCGTCTACATAGCTTCTTACACGTAAACTAATCATGTATAAACCCTCTAGCTTTGCTAGGGGGTTTTTTCTATCACCTAGGAATAAAAGAATTTCCCTTCACATACGAATGAATTAGTGAGCTTTCTTCTTTTATTTGACCCTTTCATCTCACCACAGAAGGTACAACACGAAGAGAGGTGAAATTTATGGGTGTGATCCCTTACACAGAAGAGCATGTTAAGCTTTTGGCCCGATTAATTCGAGCAGAAGCTGAAGGCGATGGAAATTTAGGTATGCTGTTAGTTGGAAATGTTGGTGTGAACAGAGTAAGAGGACAATGTCTGGATTTTAAAGACATTCGTGACTTACGAAAAATGGTCTTTCAGCGTCCTGGTGGATTTGAAGCAACCGTCAAAGGATACTTTTACCAAGCCCCAAGAGAAAATGAGATAAAGCTTGCAAGACGTGTTATAAAAGGGGAGCGATTTCACCCCGGTTCAAATGCTCTTTGGTTTTTTAGACCAACTGGTGCCTGTCCCGCTCAGTGGTATAACCAGTGGAACACAGGCCGCTTTAAGGCACACTGTTTCTTCAGTCCAACACAGCAGAATTGTCCGAAAGTCTATTAAAATGATCACTTTTTCTAGGAGGGATTTTCTTTGTCACAAAATTATGATCCAAATGCTTTCTACAGACAAACAGGGTATCAACAACCTTATTTCGGAGCCCCTGTCCAGCCAAGTGCACCAAAATACCCGACAGCTGGCCAAGTAGCTGGTGCCGGAACCGGGGCGCCTACATACGGTGCACCAGCCTATCCTACTATGCCAGCGGGATCAACGATTCCACCAACAGGAGCTGTTCCTGGTTACACAGGTGCCTTTAACGCGCCATCAGCTGGTCCTCAAGTACCAGGTATGCTACCGCTTGAGGAATCATATATCGAAAACATCTTCCGCCTAAACAAAGGAAAGCTAACCACTGTGTACACCAATTTTGACGGAAACGATGAAGGTTTATCCAGAACCTTTAAGGGAATTATAGAAGCAGCTGGACGTGACCACTTAATCCTAAGCGATCCGCAAACCGGCATGAGATTCTTAATTCCAATGGTATACTTCGCATACGCAACCTTTGATGAGGAACTTGAGTATGACTATCCTGGTTTCACTCCTGGATTAGCTACCTATCCTCCGCGTTAAATTGAAAAGCAAATGCGCCTTGGTTAGCTCTGACAAGCATAAGACCGTCCATGCAAGAAATCCTGATTTCTGGAGTGGAATGGCTTATGACTCGAGGAGCTAGGCTAAAAAAATAGGAGCATCCTTCTTAGCAGGATGCTCCTTGTTGTTTACAAATATTTTACTGCTGCTACCACGATTAATATCCAAGCAGCTAAAAACGACAAGCCCCCTAATGGTGTAATCGCCCCAAGGATGCTGATTTTCGTTAACGTCATGACGTACAAGCTACCTGAAAAAAGAATGATACCAATTAACATCATCCAGCCTGACCATGATAAAAGCGCATTGGCCGGCAAGCGTCCAAGCAACACACCTACAATCAGTAAGCCAGTAGCATGAAACATTTGATACGTTACTCCTGTTTTCCAAATCTCCAAGTATTTTTGCTCCACTCGACCTTCAAGACCATGTGCTCCAAAGGCCCCTAGTGCCACTGCTAAAAAAGCATTAATGGCTCCAATAATAATAAACGTTTTCAACCTCTCCACCCCATTATGTTAAAAATCAAACAGTGAATCTCCATTGCTTTCATCGTCTATTTTCAGCTTTTTCGGCTGTGTTTGAAGGGGTGAAGGAGTCAGAATCTGCTCGCGTATGGTTGGAATCACAGGCTGACTTCGCGTTATTTCACGTGTTGCCTCACCCGTTTGACTTTCAAGCACAAGCTCGCATAACGTTTTAATGGATTGAACTCGTTCTCTCACTTGTGAGTTTGTCCCACTTGATTTGGCTGCCTGCAGCTCCTGTTCCATTTTTAAAAGTAGCTTTTGCACACTAATATCCAATTCATTCACCTCATACCCTTGTCTACCCTATAGTATACGACCTGTCACTAAATTTTCCAAAGGATAGAGTTACTTTTTCTCAAAACGCAGGCAAGCCTGTCCCGAAGCCTTCATTACCTCAACTGACGGAAGCTGCCTTGTTTTAAATCCAAATGCTTTGCATCCCTTTGGAAAATGAGGGTCCCAGGTCACGTAGAAATACTGGCACTTAAAGCAGTCCTTTTTTTCCACCTTCATGTGATCCACCTTTTTCATTTAATTGTCCAATCAATCTCTGTGTAGCCATTCTCTTTCAGCCAGTCATTTGCCTTTGAAAACGGTCTGCTCCCAAAGAAGCCGCGATGAGCAGAAAGTGGGCTTGGATGAGGAGCTTCAATTATATGATGGTGGTCGGAAATCAATTTCTTTTTCTCTTGGGCAGGTTTCCCCCATAACACAAACACCATCGGTTTCTCTCTCATACTAAGCTTCGTAATCACTGCATCCGTGAAAATTTCCCAGCCTATTTTTTTATGAGAATGTGCCTGCCCCGCTCGAACCGTTAAAACGGTGTTTAACAGAAGAACCCCTTCATCCGCCCATTTTTTTAAATATCCGTGGTTTGGTACGGGAATGCCTATATCACTCTGTAACTCTTTGAAAATATTTTTTAACGATGGAGGCGTAGGAACACCTGGTAGGACCGAGAAGCTCAGGCCATGAGCTTGCTCTGGACCATGATAAGGATCCTGACCGAGTATGACGACCTTCACCTGCTCATACGATGTGTACTGTAGTGCAGAAAAGATATGCTCTCTTTTCGGATAGACCGTATACCGTTCATACTCCTCTTCAATGATGCTATCGAGCTTTGTGAAGTATTCCTGATTAAACTCGTCCCCGATGTAAGACTCCCAGCCGTTCAAATTACTCTTCATATGTGATCACCGCGCGATATCCAAGTACTGAGAAAAACTCCTTTAATGTTTTCTCTGCATTTTGTTCTGCCACCTCAATTAGCCCTTGAGATAGTGCCTCTTCCTTTACGAGCCCCTTGGCCTCCTCTGCGAGCTCGTAAGCCTCATTCCAATTCACTTCGTCCCGAAAGATTCCTTCCACGGAAAACACCTGAGCTTGGTCAAAATCTAGTGTTGGCTCTTGGATAATAGAAGCTTGTGGAAGCTTGATTTCTATTGTCTTCTCTTCTTCATTTACGTAGAGATTTGATTCAGTGATTCCAGTTAAGTCTACTCCCGCCGTAACCGTACCCGGGATAATAAGAAGTAACTTTCTTTTTGTTCCTGGAAGATTCGTACTAATTTCCTTCCCAAACAGCTGATTGTCCTCTTTTTCAATAACCGCCTTCACGTACGCCTGTGATGAGGCAAGAGACGATAAGTCTTTTATTTGCTCTATGAAACTACCCGTTTGTACGGTAGCTTGATATGTGCCTTTTATCGTAAAAATGGCTCCGATTATGACTAGAATGAATAAGGCTATCCCTACTAGCTTCCATGCTAATGATATCGGAATCACTCTCGCTTTTGATTGATTGTGATGGTGCATCCCGTTGAATGCAATCGAGGCCGCCATTTGCTGCTTCGCTTCCGTAAGTTCCTTCTGCAATGCCTCTAATTGCGTCTGTACATCTTTCTCGTTCATCTTCACCCTCCTTACAAACTTCTAGAATTTATTATAACGGTTGCCAGGGGAATTTGTAGAATTTTGCAGAAAGAAGTCGTATAGAAGATATTAGTAGATTTACTCATGAAAAAGCTGGTCGCAATGGTTGCGGCCAGCTTGTTTTTTTAGAGTTTTGGGCAATTTTTGGGGAGCTTTAACAGATTTGAGCTAAAAATTGAGTTTACAAGTACGGTTTGGGAGAAGAATCACGAGGATTCTATTAAGTTTTACATGATTTCAGAAGTTTATTTGCGATTCTCTGATTTTATTTGCGATCCTGAAAACTTATTTGCGATTCTCTGATTTTATTTGCGATCCTGAAAATTTATTTGCGATCCTCAGATTTTATTTGCGATCCTGAAAATTTATTTGCGATCCTCAGATTTTATTTGCGATCCTGAAAATTTATTTGCGATCCTCAGATTTTATTTGCGATCCTGAAAATTTATTTGCGATCCTCAGATTTTATTTGCGATCCTGAAAATTTATTTGCGATCCTCTGATTTTATTTGCGATCTGGAATACTTATTTGCGATTCTCCCAATATACTTGCGTTTCCCCAACAACAAAAACCAAACTACCCCAACAATCTCTGATAAATCGATCGTGCCTGACTCATATCCTTCGTCCCATGAACCAGTCCCCGTCCATCTTTAAAAATAACGACACGTTGCTCGTCCATTTCTACTGAAAGCAAATACGGATTTGCCTTCACCACGTAGCCCAACTTATCTAGTCGACTCGCTAAGTCCCCTAAATCAAGCTCACTTTGTCTTGGTGGCCGAATTTGCACCGTATCACGGCCACAGAGTACCGTTGAACGCGAAAGATTTTCCTTATCCAAATACGGATACTCCCGAAGTTCTCCACATGACAAGCAGCCTGGGTCCTTTGCTTTTCCCATTTTCATGCTCGTGTATTGATTTCGCCATAAATCAAAGCTCGCAAACGAATCACGAACCGCCTCCCAATCCTCTACAAGAATCTTCAGTACCTCTGCTGATTGATGAGCAATGACCATCTGCACAGCCGGACCGATGATTCCCCCTGTATCACAGGTCATTCCTTGAATAGGGATTCTTTTCAGCAAACAATTTAAGCAAGGAGTTTTGCCTGGAATAATCGTAAAGCTCATGCCAAAGCTCCCTACACAAGCACCATAGATCCAAGGGATTTTGTATTTTTGCGATATATCGTTAATGGCCATTCGAGTTTCAAAATTATCAGTCGCATCCAAAATCAAGTCCACATCCACGACAAGCTCCTCAAGCATCTCAGGTGATGCATCTCCAACAACCGGCACAATCTCAACATCGCTGTTAATGGCCCTCAATCTCTTTTCAGCTGCAATCGCCTTCGGAAGCTTCTCTCGAACATCTTCTTCTGTGTACAGCTGCTGTCTTTGCAGATTGCTTGCTTCCACATAATCTCTATCCACAATCGTTAGTTTCCCAACACCCGCGCGCGTAAGTACTTCACCATTTCCCGATCCAAGTGCACCGGCGCCAATCATCAGCACATGCTTAGATCCTAGCTTGTCCTGTCCACTTTTTCCAATCGGTGAAAAAAGAATTTGCCTCGAATACCGATCATCCATGCTAAATACTTCCTTCCTGTCTAGCTCCAACGCCTAGGGCTCGGGACATAAGCCAGCCCCCTACAGAAATCAGGATTTCCTGCGATGGCCGTCTTATGCCTGTCGCCCCTGAACAAGGCGTTTCCGCTTTTCTACTCACCCTCCACTAACAGGAGGTATAAATGCAACCACATCTCCATCACTCAATACCTCTTCGTCACCAGCAAATTCTTCATTTACAGCTGCCATAACCGTATCCAAATTCACTCCATACTGCTCGCTTAAAATTGCCTTTACTTTTGCAACAGTTTTTCCTGTAAGGTCTAACGATACTGATTCTTCTCCAACCGCATCGCGCAGATGAGCGAAAAACATTACTTTATTCATTTAGATCACTCTCCTCTGGTTTTCCTTTTGGATAAGCAACCGTTTCAAGTTGATTTCCGATCCATTCTTCTCCGTCTTCCCAGTGCTCTTTTTTCCAAATGGGAACAATTTCCTTGATTCGCTCGATTGCGTAACGATTAGCTTCGTATGCATCAGCACGATGTGGTGTAGATACAGCAATGACAACGGCTATATCCGTAATTTCAAGCTTACCCACTCGGTGCGAAATCGCCACCTTTGCCCCCGGCCAGCGCTCTTCGATTTCACGTCCAATTTGCTCAAGTTTTTTAACAGCCATGGACTCATATGCTTCGTATATTAAGTATAAAGTCTTTTTCCCAGCGGTTAACTCTCTTACCGTTCCAATAAACGTTGTAATGGCTCCCGCTTCCCTTTGAACGACTTTATCAATAATCGCTTGCGTATCAAGGGGCTCTTTAGATATTTCAAAATTCATGTCTGCACCTCATTCCGTTCTCTTGTCTTAAACTGACTCGATTGTATCATATTCCCTCACTCTTCTCACAAAACGAGTTTCCATCACAATCTAGCTTTAACGCTTTTTCATACTCTATCTGATCATTCATATTAAAAACAGCGGTATCCTTCACAACGATGCCTTTTCTTCTCAAGATATCTTCTGAAATATACCTCACATGGAGGTTCTGAAGCAGGCACATGATACGAAGCTCGTTTCTCTCTAAAGACTGTGAAACAGCTTGTAATGCATCCTTTCGATATGCACCAAATAAAGGATGTATCCGACCGTCAAGTTTTGGAATTGCTGCCTGGTAGCCTTCTAACTCCTCTAGTAAAAATTCCCCCAGGCTTAAGGAGATAAACGGCATATCACAGGCCACTATTAAGTTTTTTTCTGATCGAGAAGCTTTAAGCCCTGCTTGTATGCCTGCAATGGGACCTTTCCCCTTTTGCTCGTCTTCAACCATCGGTATGTTCAAATATTCATAAGTATGAAACGTGTTAGTGACGATGAGAAGTTCATCCGAGATTTTTTCGAGTTCGTTTGCAATTCTTTCGATGACTGGTACACCGTCAATCATCATCAATGCCTTGTTTTGTCCCATACGACTTGATTGTCCACCTGCTAAAATAATCCCTGTTCTGCTCAGGCTCATCGTCCACCTTTCAAATGATATATTGCTCTATTTTAATATGGAAAGAGGAGAAAGACTATCACGTACGTTCGCCTTTATCTACAAATTCAGCACAGATTTTCACTAATTTAGGTAACCGAAAGAAAATACTAGAAACATCTGGGAAACTAGACTATGATTAGAAAAATAAAGCTCATAGGAGGTTCAACACAATGACATTGAAAAAGGTAATGACCATTGCTGGTTCTGACACAAGCGGAGGCGCTGGCATTCAAGCAGATTTAAAAACATTCCAGGAGCTTGGCGTTTATGGAATGACCGCTCTAACAACGATTGTAACGATGGATCCTAAAAATCATTGGCATCACAATGTGTTTCCCATTGCGATTGAAACGCTAGAAGCACAGCTTGAAACGATTCTTTCTGTAGGAATCGATGCGATGAAGACAGGCATGTTAGGAACGGTGGAAATCATTGAGCTAGCTGCAAAAGTAATCGATGAGAACCAGCTTCAAACCGTCGTTATTGATCCAGTTATGGTGTGTAAAGGGGAAGACGAAGTATTGCACCCAGAGACTACGGATGCCCTTCGTGAAATCCTAGTGCCACGTGCAACAGTTGTCACTCCAAATCTATTTGAAGCAAGTCAGCTTGCACAAACCGCTCCTCTTCGTACGATTGAAGATATGAAGCAAGCAGCGGTAAAAATTCATGCACTTGGTGCCAAGTATGTATTAATTAAGGGTGGAAGTAAGTTAAATCACGAAAAAGCAGTTGATCTTCTGTTTGATGGTGAGGAATTTACTCTACTAGAAAGTGAAAAAATTGATACAACTTACATTCATGGTGCAGGCTGTACCTACTCTTCAGCTATTACGGCAGAGCTTGCAAAAGGAGCATCCGTGAAGGACGCTGTTGCTACAGCGAAGGACTTCATTACAGCTGCTATCGCACATGGATTTAAGTTAAATGAATATGTTGGACCAACGATGCACGGAGCGTACCGTACATTTGGTGCAAAAGTGAATGCATAAAATAGAGAGAGCCGCTGGAGTAGACTCCAGCGGCCTTTTTCTATTATTCAAACATACGAGATAAATTCGCCATTTCAATCGCTGAAACCGCAGATTCCCAGCCTTTGTTTCCAGCCTTTGTTCCTGCTCTTTCAATCGCTTGTTCAATCGTATTGGTTGTTAACACACCGAAAATAACGGGAACTCCTGTGTTTAATGTGGTTGCCTGTACACCTTTGGCTGCTTCATTACATACATAATCGAAGTGTGGAGTGGATCCACGAATAACCGTTCCTAACGTGATTACCGCATCATATTTTTTGCTTTGTGCCATTTTTTGAGCAATTAACGGAATTTCAAATGCACCTGGTACCCAAGCCACGTCTACGTCTTCGTCAGCCACTCCATGTCTTTTTAGAGCATCGTGTGCTCCGCTAAGTAACTTGCTTGTAATAAACTCATTGAAACGACCTACAACAATTCCAACCTTTAACCCACTGCCAACTAAATTTCCTTCAAAGCTTTTTCCCATAATCAATTCCTCCTAAAAATGTAGTAAATGTCCTAGCTTACTTTGTTTTGTTTTTAAATATTTTTCGTTTTCTTCTCGTGATTGCATTTGGATCGGCACACGATCAACAATTTCCAATCCATACCCCTTTAATCCTTTGATTTTTCGAGGATTGTTCGTTAACAGTCGGATTTGGCTAATCCCTAAATCTTTTAAAATTTGAGCACCAATTCCGTATTCTCGTAAATCGGCACCAAAGCCAAGCTTTTCATTTGCTTCAACCGTATCGTAACCTTCCTCTTGAAGCTTATACGCTCTTAGCTTGTTCAACAGTCCAAGTCCGCGACCTTCTTGGCGCAAATACAGTAATACTCCTGTGCCTTCTTGCTCGATTTGACTTAAAGCCGAATGTAGCTGCGGCCCACAGTCACATCGATACGATCCGAACACATCACCCGTTAAGCATTCTGAGTGAACGCGAACAAGAACTGGTTTGCTAGGGTCAATGGTTCCTTTTACTAAAGCCACATGCTCTTTGCCATCTATTACATTGGAATATCCAACGGCTCGGAATTGGCCAAACTCGGTAGGAAGCTCAATTTCCACTTCTCGTTGAATTAAGCGATCCTCGCGATTACGATACTCAATCAAATCTTTAATTGTAATCATTTTGACATTCAGCTTTTCGGCAATCTCTTTTAACTGTGGCACACGTGCCATACTGCCATCTTCATTCATGATTTCGCAAATAACCCCTGCTGGTTTTGTGCCTGATAGCAAGGCCAAGTCAACAGCAGCCTCCGTATGACCCGCACGCTTAAGTACCCCACCTTTTTTCGCAATTAACGGAAAAATATGACCTGGGCGTTTAAAATCAGCTGCCTTTGATTCTGGGTTTAGCATTTGTAAAATCGTATCAGAACGCTCAAAGGCTGATATTCCAGTCGTAGAGTTTTTATGATCAATACTTACGGTAAAGGCTGTCCCATGCGGATCCGTATTTCTAACTACCATAGGCATAAGCTCAAGCTTCTGAGCTAGCTCCTCTTCAATCGGAACACAAATCAGCCCTCTCCCATGTGTGGCCATTAAATTGATTACCTCAGGGGTTGCTTTTTCCGCCAACGAAATGAAATCCCCTTCGTTTTCTCGATCTTCATCGTCACAAACGATTATCACTTTTCCATTCTTTAAGTCTTCCAATGCTTCTTCAATCGAATTAAACATGTCTCTTTCCTCCTTATTTAAACCCATTTTCCTCAAGAAATTGAGCGCTAAGAGAAGAACCCTTTTGAATGGTTTGAGTTGCTTGTTTGGATAAAAAGTGTGAAATGTACTTGCCAATCATATCGCACTCAATATTCACAATATCTCCAGCCCCTTTTCGCCCGATAATCGTTTCCGATAACGTGTGTGGGATCAGCGAAAGAAGGAAACTCGTCTCTGACACACCAAAAACCGTTAAACTAGTTCCGTCCACTGTAACGGACCCTTTTTCTATAATGTAGTGTAAGAGATCGCTTGCTGCTTCTATCTCGTAGTACACGGCATTGGCAACCTCTCTCTTTTCTTTAATCACCCCGAGGCCATCGACATGCCCCGACACGAAATGACCACCAAACCGTCCGCCAGCTGCCATCGCCCTTTCCAGATTCACATGGGACCCTGGTTCCACATCTCGTAAGCTGGTTGCCTTGATCGTCTCCGGCATCACATCTACTGTGAATGCGTTAGACGTGAAAGAAGTGACGGTTAAACAAACTCCATTCACGGCAATACTATCGCCGAGCTTTACATCCGTTAGAATATGATTGGCCTCAATCGTTAACACTGAAGATTGCCCTGTATTCTTTGTATTGGTTACAAATCCAATTTCCTCAATAATCCCTGTAAACATTTTTCTTGCCTCCTTCCATGGTTTAGTTACTTATGCCGCTCTTGTTGCCGTTTCCTACTTGTAGCATCTCCGAAAACCTCGCGATTCTCTCGTTTTCCTTCAGGTAAGGGACTAAAAGATGATATCCTGGACTTTTTGGTTACCGTGATAATTTTTTTCTTTCACTCTTGGGAACCTAACTATCACTTTGGTTACCGCTAAGGACTTTTTCTCGCCTCTTTGGGAACCTAACATCCACTTTGGTTACCGCTAAGGTCTTTTTCTCGCCTCTTTGGGAACCTAACATCCACTTTGGTTACCGCTAAGGACTTTTTCTCGCCTCTTTGGGAACCTAACATCCACTTTGGTTACCGCTAAGGTCTTTTTCTCGCCTCTTTGGGAACCTAACACCCACTTTGGTTACCGCTTAAGACTTTTTCTAGCGCCTCTGGGAACCTAACATCCACTTTGATTACCACTTCAGCTTTTTTACACCCGCCTACGGTAATAAACAAAAACAAAACCCCGCACCTATAAAGGAACGGGGTCAGAAAAATGTAATGTCAAATAAAGGTCTAAAAATGGGTACACTTCACCCATAAACATAAACCAGAATTTTTTTCCTTCTCCCATCCAGACTTTAACTGTCGGCTCTGGAGTTTCACCAGATCCACCGTTTGAATGAACACTCAAACGGGTCACGGACTAAGAAGCTCTTGCTTCATCACCGCCGGTTGGGAATTGCACCCGACCCCGAAGGAATACTATTTAAATTGCTCTCATTATACATAAACTTTTCGCAAAAGGAAACCTAAAACTATTACCGACACAATTTTGTTGTAATATCAACCAATCCTACTTTTCGCTTTTCCATCACGTTTTTAGTAAAATATAAATTATTATGCGTTAAAGAAGTGAAGGAGGAAATAACATGGAGCTCGTCATAGTGGAAGAAGTTCAAAAAGAGCTAAACCGTCTTGCGAACCAAGATGTGTATATACATTTAGAAACGACAAATGGAGCGTATGCGACTCATAATGATGAATCCTTTTTTTCCTCAGGGGCATTTATTCGCAATGCACTGGTGAAATACGAGATTGGTCAAATCAAAGGAAATGGTCCTTACCGCATTGGCTTGAAGCTGAACATTGGTTGGGTTTATGCTGAAGGAATTACTCATTTTGAAGTAGATGACCAAAATAGATTATTAATGGCTGGACACGATTATCAAGGAAAACTAGCAGTTGCCTTCCAAATCAGTCCAACACCATTTGAGTAGAAAGGAGCGCATCATGGAAAAAGAACGTCAAATTTTAGTCATTTTCCCTCATCCTGATGACGAGGCATTCGGTGTTTCAGGCACCCTTGCTTTGCACATCCAGAACGGGACACCTGTCACATATGCTTGCTTAACGCTTGGTGAAATGGGGCGGAACTTAGGGAATCCACCGTTTGCAACAAGAGAATCGCTCCCGCATATTCGTAAAGTGGAACTTCAAAACGCAGCAAAATCAATTGGAATTCAAGATTTACGTATGCTTGGATATCGCGATAAAACGGTAGAGTTTGAGGATCCTGAAAAATTAGCGGATCATATGGGAGAAATCATTGCCGATGTGAACCCGTCCTTAATCATCACGTTTTACCCAGGATATTCCGTACACCCTGACCACGATGCAACGGGGGCTGCGGTTGTAAAAGCCGTCGGTCGATTAGCTCCAGAAAAAAGACCAAAGCTGCACTGTGTGGCTTTTTCAAAAAACTCATTGGATGAGCTCGGAGCACCAGACAACGTAAATGATGTTACTGCTGTATCTGACCAAAAAATTGCCACCATCAAGGCTCATGCGTCACAAACGCAATTAATGATTCAAAATATGGCCGAAAAGCTTAAAGCGAATGATCCCGGCATGATTGCTTGGGTAAATAACGAACGTTTTTGGACGTATAAATTTTAAGAACAACGCCCACAGGATTCATATCCTGTGGGCTCTTTCTTTATCTACGAACTTCCTCCGCCTCGAGTACTTCTTTTAGCTTCTGTAGCTGTCCGCCATCTTCATTTTTAATAATTTTGACTAGCTGTTTTTTCGTAAGGAAGCTTAAAAATCCTCCTGTTTTGACTTCGGCCTCCATCTCGACCTGGGTACCTTCCTCAATCGCCGAAAATGTATAGTGATAAAGGATTTCTACTCCATTGGATACGCTTTTTGAGGTAAAGGCGGTTGGTCGATTGAACTCGGTAATGTGGACTTCCGCTTGAATACGTCTTCTTCTGACTAGCCTTGTTTCCAAGAATCGGCTTCCATGTCCAACTGGTCCATTAGACAATTTTTCCATATCAGTCACAAACGGCAATAGGTTTGTGGCATTTTCTAGGTTTGATAGATAACTAAATACTTCTTCGATCGGTCGGTGAATCATCTCACTTACTCGAAAATCAGCCATATATTATGCACCTCGGGACGATTGTTTGTCCTTATTATACTAAAATCCCGTAAAACCTCTGTCGAAAATATTCACAAAATCTCCCTTTTCATTTGAAAAAGTTTCGCTTATGATAGTAGTGAGTGATTACTCACTTTTATTTTAAGGAGGGATTCAATTGAATCCAATTGTCCAAATTGAACAGGTGACAAAGCACTTTGGAAAGCAAGAAGTATTAAAAGGTATTAGTTTAGAAATTAACGAAGGAGAAATCTTTGGGTTACTTGGTCCATCCGGCGCAGGGAAAACGACACTCGTGAAGCAGCTGGTGGGTCTTGAGCTTCCTTCAACTGGAAAAAACAAAGTATTTAGCATCGTGATGCCCTCACTTGATGTGATCTCAAAAATCGGTTATATGGCTCAATCGGATGCTTTATACGGGGAACTAACGGCAAGAGAAAACCTTCAATTCTTTGCTTCTTTATATGGACTAAACGGAGTACGTCAAAAAGAAAGAATTCAAGCTTGTATGGAGATTGTTCAGCTAAATGACCATACCGATAAACAAGTTTCCAATTACTCAGGAGGAATGAAGCGCCGCCTCTCACTGGCAATCGCTCTCCTCCATGAACCAAAGCTATTAATTTTAGATGAGCCTACGGTCGGGATTGACCCTGTGCTTCGGAAAAGCATTTGGGATTCCTTTTATGAACTAAAAAAGCAAGGAGTAACGATTATTGTCACCACACATGTCATGGATGAAGCAGATAAATGCGATCGACTAGGTATGATACGAGACGGACACTTAATCGCTGTCGGTACTCCTCAAGTACTAAAAGAAAACATGAACAGTACGAATCTTGAAGATGCCTTTTTGAGCTATGGAGGTGGTAACTAATGCGCGTCATGGCCCTTGTAAGGAGAATATTAAAACAAATTATTCGTGATAAACGAACGCTTGTCTTGCTCATTATGGCTCCAATCCTTGTTTTAACAATGCTTCATCTCGTCTTTAATGGAGAAAGCTATACAACTAAGGTTGGTTTTGTTGACCTTCCCACTCCCCTTGTAGAACAGCTCGATGATGATGAAGCAACCATAAACCTATACGAAACAACCGACGAAGCAAAGACTGCCTTAAAGGAACGAGACATTGATGGATATGTGAATATGTCAGGTACCTCTCTTCAGCTGACGTTAGAAGGTAGTGACCCCACCATCAATGGAGCGACGATGAAGTGGTTACAGGAGTCACTGGAGTCTATAAAGCCTGACTCTTCCGCTACCATGCTTGAGGTCAACTATCTTCACGGTTCAAGCGAGATGAGCCAGTTTGACTCGTTTGGACCCGTGTTGCTAGGATTTTTCATCTTCTTTTTCGTATTCCTTATTGCTGGAGTTTCCTTTTTACGAGAAAGAACGACCGGAACGCTTGAAAGGCTGCTTTGTAGTCCTCTTCGAAAATGGGAAATCGTGGTTGGCTATGTGATTGGATTTGGCATTTTCACGATGATACAAGCCACCATTATTGCCTCGTATGCGATCTATGTTCTTGGAATGATGATGGAGGGAGCATTTATTTATGTCCTTTTCATTACCTTACTTTTATCTCTGACCGCCTTAACGCTCGGGGTACTGCTGTCCGCATTCGCTAACAATGAGTTGCAAATGATTCAGTTTATTCCGCTTGTGATCGTTCCACAGATATTTTTCTCCGGATTATTTAATCTAGAGACAATTTCTGATTATGTCAGCTGGGTTGGTCCACTTACTCCCTTGTACTATGGAGCAAATGCATTAAGAAATGTTATGATAAGAGGGTATGGGTGGGGTGAGATTTCATTTGATTTGCTTATGTTATCAGGATTTTCACTTCTGTTCATGATTCTAAACATCCTTGCCCTAAAAAAATATCGTTCCATTTAACGAGGAGTTTATATGTCAGATAATCATATTATTGATGAAATTATTGATAAAAACGAAAATCTTACCGAAAAGCAAAAGCTCATTCTTGAAGCTGCTATAGAATCCTTTGCTGAAAAAGGCTACGCCGCTACCTCCACGAGTGAAATCGCAAAGAAAGCGGGTGTAGCTGAAGGAACCATTTTTCGCCATTATAAAACGAAAAAGGATCTCTTGTTATCCATTGTTGCTCCTATGATGGCAAAGCTGATTGCACCGTTTGTGATAAAAGACTTAAACAAGGTGTTGAACCAGGATTTTGAGAGCTTAGAAGATTTTTTACGGGCAATGATTCAGAATCGGGCCGAGTTTCTAAATGCAAACATTCCCTTATTCAAAATTATCCTTCAGGAACTTCCTTTTCAACCTGAACTTCAAAAGCAATTCAAGGAGCATATTGCAATTAAGGTATACGAAAGAATGGCAGCGATCATCAAGCATTATCAAGAGGCCGGCCAACTGATTGACCTTCCTCCTTATCAGGTGGTTCGGATGACAGCTTCCAGTATTTTCGGATTCCTTATCGGTCGCTATCTTCTATTTCCCGAGCTAGATTGGGACGATGAACAAGAAATCGAAGCAACGATTCAATTTATTTTGCATGGATTAGCACCGAAAGAAAAGGCTTGAGGGTTTCATACCTCAAGCCTTTCTATTTTACTCAGCTAACGCTTGTAGGATCGCTTCTCCTACACCGCTTTCGTCATTTCTCAATGTCACGTGAGTGCATCGTTCTTTAATATCGTCGTTTGCGTTGCCCATGGCTACTGATCGGCCAACAACCTGGAACATGGATAGGTCATTATAATTATCGCCAACCGCCATCGTATCCTGTAAGGCAATTCCCTTTTCTTCCACGAATTCAGCTAATGCAATTCCCTTTTGTGCTTGTGTGTTCATCAGCTCTAGGTTACCAAATGCTGAAGAGGTCACTTCTAGATTATCAATTTGCTTTAGTTTTTCCTCGACCTCATCTAAGAAGCTGTGATCCATATGGAATACTAATAGCTTATAAATGGTTTTTTCTCCGTTTAAAATCGGCTCATAGCTATCAACTTTATGAATGAGTCCTTTTTCATAACGGTGATGAGCTTCTTCCTGCACAAGCTCTCTTGAAAGCTCAGGATTCGCAGTCGTAAAGATATCGATAATGATTTCAACTCCCTTATCGTAATCGACTGTGTAAGTACCTTCACTTGTATAAATTTCGTAGTAAATGCCCACTTGATTTAACACGTCTGCTGCTTGTTTCGCTATCTTGTGATTTAACGGATGAGCTTTGACTACTTCACCCTCTTTTGTTCGTATCTCTGCCCCATTGGCACAAATAATCGGTAGGTGTAAGCCAGACTCCTGTAAAACTGACATAGCCTCTTCATAGGAACGACCTGTTGCAATAACAACTTCTACTCCTGAATTCAATGCCTTTTGAATCGCCTCGCGGTTCTTTTCGGATACTTCCTGCTTTGAGTTTAATAATGTTCCATCCATATCACTAGCGATGCATTTTATCATAATCAGTTCCACCTCTATATGTATTTACTGCCTTCACGAATACTGAGCTTAGATAAAGATGTGCGCTCAATAAAATTCTTTACACTGCTCGGATTCGTTTTTGAGTATTCACGCAATGCCCAGCCAATCCCTTTTTGTATAAAAAACTCCTTGCTGTCGGCGTTTTCTCTACAATAACGATACAACAGCTCTTCATTAGTATCCTTTTTATATTTTAACTGAAAAAGAATCGCTGCGCGCCTTAACCATAAATCATCACCATACGCCCAATTATCAATCGTTTCCTTAATTACTTCAGGATGATCTGCTGCTATTTTCCCGACTGCTTTGGGACCGAGCACATCAACTGTATCCCACCACGACTTGGTTGTAATGAGCTTTTCAATCCCAGGCAAATGCTTTTTCTCCAGTTTTTCCAACGATTTTTCCATATAATCAAGTGCAGCTGCTTGAAACTCCCTTTCTGGAAGGGCCCATACCTCTTCGACAAATTTCTCATTATATGGCTGTTTTAATATACCGGTTTCCTCAAAAAACGGCTTCATGAGCTCACGTCTTAATGGGGTTTTGATTCCTAGAAAAGGAAACTGGTTTCGCATATATTTTTCCATATAATAAGCATTCTCGCGATTACTATTCGCTCGAAATAATTTTGTTAGGATAAGGATTTCTTTCATACAGTGCTCCTTTATAGTGACATAGCTTTATTGTAAGAGTTTTTTTGTAAATTTTCCAACGATGCAACTGTAAAAATTTATTAAAGGTGATACCCACAAAAGTAGGGGGTCCCGTTTTGAAGTGCTTTTCTTAAAATATGTGCTGAAATGACAGTCGTATGGGCATCGTTATTGGTATATAGAAAAAGTAAAACTCACTCCCTTTTAAATAAGATGACTTGTCCTTAATCGAGTAATCAACAAAAGTAAAATAAGCGGAGAATTTCCGGTTAGATGCAGAATGGAGCACGTTTCGGGATAAATAAGGGGAGATTTTCCGCTTATGCAAAGCAAAATCTCCCCTTTTCGAAGTTTTCGAGCCAATAGGCGGTATCTCTCCGTCTATTTAAGCTTTTTTAAATAATCATTACTAATTAAGCGGAATTTCTCCATCTATTTATAGTTCGGGTGCTTAACCCTCTTTTTTAATTGTACAATACTTATTGTCCATCTTTATAATGATGTCAATTGATGTGTCAAACTTAATGGGTGTTTTTTAATTAAGGAATCAGAAGTGGATTCATCTTATATTCAAAACCAGGCTGACGCGGTTGCTCCTGGGGTGGGAAGGCAATGGGAACATTCTTTGTTTCTTTCATCATTCCATAATATAGGTATACAGGGTACATGATTTTCCTCCTCATAAGGTCTGACACCTATTACGATATTCTTCTTGAGATTTTTCTGTTCATAGAAAAAGGCACGAACCCAGATGAGTTCATGCCTTTCTTAGGAGTTAATACCCTCCATAACCTCCACCGCATTGGAAGGACCTGATTCTTCTTAAATCAGTACCATAATAAACCCAACGTCTGTTTCTCCAACGGTAACCGGCAATGGAATCTCTTCCCACAAACGTTGGATAGAACCAGAAGCTTCGACCGTTATTTAACCAAATATACGTGAAGCGGAACCGGCATCTTCTAATGGCACCAGGGTCAACCGCAAAAGGGGAAAAACCTTGTTGTGGTGCGTAAGAAGGTGGTGGGCCTGATGGTGGACCGTATTGGTCACCTCCGCCTCCAAATGGTGGTGGGAATCCTCCTCCTGGAAAGTCGTCATCCCCTCCTGGAAAACCTGGAAATCCGCCGCCTGGGAAGCCCCCTCCAGGGAATCCTCCTCCTGGAAAACCACCACCCGGGAAGCCCCCTCCAGGAAATCCGCCCGGGAAGCCTCCAGTTGTTGGCTGCTGTCGGTCATCTAAAAAATGATTTGGATGATAATAGTTCACATACATACCCCTCTCTACATACATCTCGTTGTAATGTATGCAAAACGCCTACGAGGGGTGAGTTGTCATTTATATTTCTTCGAGCTGATGAATCCTATCTTGAACCCGTTCTGTCAGTTCATTGACCTTTTCAAAGTCCATAGCACCTGTATAAATTTGTTCTAGTTCTTGATTGTACTCACTTGATTCCTTTAAAAAGCCGATCGCTTGATCCATCATATTTTTATAGGCTGCTTTATGGTTTGAAATTTCTTCTTCGAAAATTTCATCGGTTCCACTAGCAATGACGGAGCCGTACATATCAACAATCTCGTCTCCATCTCGGCTTGGAAAATATTCATGTGGTGCCGTACTATCAAAGATGGCAATCCCCAGCTCTCTAACAATGACCATATCCAAACTATTTGGATCAAATCCACAATGATACACTTCTACATCTAATCCACGAACTTGTGCTTCCTCAGCAATTTTTCTTAGCATCGTTGATTTCCCGGAGCCTGGTCTTCCTTTAATAAAATACCTTTTGGCAACATCCTCTGTTAAATTAGGTACATGGTCAACCGCTCCATCCGGAGTAGCTGCACCTAAAAAACGGTGCTTTACCGTTGATTCTTTATTTAAGGTCATATTTCCATAAAACTGTGATACTAATTTTCTAGTTAAATCATCTGCTTTCTGGAAATCCATCGCTTCAATATAGATTTTTTCCCAATTGTCATGAATGCTTAACGCTTCGGCAAAGTGCTCATACGCTTTTTGTTTGGCGTTACCTGCTAGCATGGACAATCTCAGAATTTGATCCGTTTGTTCTGTTAGTTCGTTTGAGTCCCAGCCTTCTCCTAAGTTTACGTATTCCTCTATTGCACCAAGTGCCCTTGGGGTGATCGTATAGAAACTCGAACCGTTTACGATTCCCACCTTGAGCTCTGGAATGATCACTCCATCAACAGAGGAAGTATCTAGAGGACAATGCATGTATTCCACCTGATAATTTCTTCCTGCCCAGTATTCTCCCACTTTCTTCATAAGTGTTGATTTTCCCGTTCCTGGTGCCCCTTGCAATATAAAAACCTTCTGTAAATCTTTTAAACAGTCATCAAATAAACTATGAAAACCCTTAGCTGTATTTCCGCCAGCATAGTAGTTTCTAACACTCCCAGCCATTCGCACACATCCTTTGCTGAAAATTCATACGTGGAGCATTAGAAATATATGCGTTTCTCTCCTTGTCTTAGCACATGATCTAACATAGAGGATGACCAAATATAATTTTTACTTATTCATTCGCGAGTTCCGCTAATTTCCCACCTGTAACAGAAAGTAAGTCTTGCAGCTTCAGCTCCATTTGGACTCCGATTTTCCCACCGCTCACGATGATGGAAGATAACTCTTCTGCACTCTCGTCGATTACGGTTGGGTACTGTTTTTTCATCCCTACGGGAGAGCATCCGCCACGAATATAGCCTGTCCATTTTTGAATATCCTTGACGGGAATCATCTCTATTTTTTTCTCACCACATGCTTGCGCCCCTTTTTTCAGGTTTAGCTCCTTCTCAACAGGAACGATAAAAACATACAGTTGCTTGCTCGCACCTTGTGCAACAAGCGTTTTATACACCTGCTTTGGGTCCTTTCCTATCTTTTCTGCCACAGACACTCCATCAATTTTCCCATCATGTGAATCGTACGTGATTAATTCATAGTCGATTTTTTTACTATCTAGAATTCGCATCGCATTTGTTTTTGCCTGCTTAGCCATACACCCCACCCTTTTTATTTTTTATGATACGAAAAAAGGCAGGGAGATACAATTCCCTGCCCACTGAAGGTATATTTAATAGCGGAAAATAGGTGTCTTCCTCTCTACTACTTCACGACCGATTGAGATATACGTGATATCAGCTTGTTTCGCATCTTCTAGCTTATAACAATTTCGACCATCAATAAGGAGTGGTTCTCGCATCATTCGTTTATACTTGTCGAGTGGAAAATCCTTAATTTCTCCCCATTCCGTCACGATACAAACTAAATCAGCTTGGTTTATAGCGTGCTCTATCGTTTCCGAATAGTGGATTGTATTCTGATATCTCTTTTTGACATGATTATGAGCAACCGGGTCATACGCACGGACACAGGCCCCTGCTTCTATTAAATCATCCATCAGCGGAATAGAGGGAGCATCCCTTATATCATCTGTGTTTGGTTTAAAGGAAAGACCCAAAACAGCAACTGTTTTTCCTTCAACCGTCCCCATACGATCCATTGCTTTTTTAAAAAGAAGTGACTTTTGATTTTCATTCACCTTTATAACGGATTGCAGAATTTGAAACTCATATCCGTACAGACTTGCCACATTTTCTAACGCTTTCGTATCCTTCGGAAAACAGGACCCGCCAAAACCGATTCCTGCCTTTAAAAAAGGCGTTCCAATTCGACTGTCCATCCCCATTCCAAGTGCTACATCCTCTACATTTGCACCCGTATATTCACAAAGCTTCGCTATTTCATTAATGAACGAAATCTTTGTCGCTAAAAAGGTATTGGATGCGTACTTAACCATTTCCGCACTTCGTCTACTCATATGAACAATGGGAATTTGAAGAGGTTGAAAGATTTTCTCCACTTTTTCCTTGGCTTCTTTGTGATTGGAACCAATCACAATCCGATCACCGTGAAACGTATCATAGATGCCCGAACCTTCCCGCAGGAATTCTGGATTAGAGACTACATCGACAGAAACACCTTTACCGTCAAACCTGGCTTGGAGCCGGTCATTTGTACCAATGGGAACGGTGCTTTTTGTTACGATGATTTTATGTGAAGTGATATGTTGCGCTATGGTTTCTACAGCTTGTTCTATGAAAGTTAGGTCTGCCGCTCCAGCTTCTTTTTCAGGGGTTCCAACTGCTAGAAAAATTACTTCGGATTCTTTGTAAGCTTGCTTTGCATCTGTAGAAAAGTGGAGCCTTTTTGCGAGAAGCTGCTTTAACAGTAACTCTTCTAAACCTGGTTCATAAATCGGACATATCCCCGCTTTGAGCATATTGATTTTTTGTTCATCTGTATCAAAACAAACCACCTCATGCCCAATTTCAGCTAAGCAAACACCAGTTACCAATCCAACATACCCTGTCCCGCAAACGGTAATTTTCATCCAGACCCTCCCCACTGATTTCTCCCCTGTCTTACTATCAGTATAGTTTATATGAATGGAGAGAATTGCTAAGATCATGTTAAGAAATTGAAAAGACCATATCGAGTGGATATGGCCTTTTCGAGCAATATTATATCAAACGATACACTCTTGTTTCAAACGGTTTTAATGTAAATCCGTTTATGTTTTCATGTTGATCAATCTCATAATTCGCTAATAACAACTGATTGTGTTTTAATTCTAACCCGTCTACAGCAAATATTGCCGCTTCCCCTGTTAGATTCGATAGAACAACGACCTTATCGTTTTCACTTTCTCGTGTGTACAAGTAAATTTGCGGATCTTCTTCTAATAGAAGCTCATATTTACCGTACGTAAACACTTCATTGTTCTTTTTCAGATTAATCATTTTTTTATAAAAAGAGAGGATTGAGTGTTCGTCTTCTAGCTGCTTTTTCACATTGATTTCTTTATAGTTAGGATTCACCTTCATCCAAGGTGTTCCTGTTGTAAATCCAGCTTCGTGATCATCCGACCATTGCATAGGAGTACGGCTGTTGTCTCTTGAAGTGGCCCAAATGATCTCCATAATGTCCTCATGTGAAACCCCTTCTTCACGCTTCAAACGATACATATTCTTTACAGCCACATCATCATAATCATCAATACTTGGGAAGTGGACATTTGTCATTCCAATTTCCTGACCTTGATAAATAAATGGTGTCCCCTGCATCAGGAAATACATCGCTGCCATGCTTGTTGCACTTTCGTACCAGTATTCTTTGTCGTTCCCCCATGTAGAGACAATTCGTGGCTTATCGTGATTTTCAATAAATAACGCATTCCAGCCGTCCTTTTCTAATCCCTTTTGCCAGCGTGTGAGCACTTTTTTCAAGCCTAAAATATCAAGTCCTTTGGCAGGATCGGTATCCCAAAGATCCAGATGCTCAAACTGGAATACCATGTTCATTTTACCTTCTTCTTCCCCTACCCAAAGATGCGCTTCGTCTACTGACACCCCATTCGCTTCTCCTACAGTCATCACATCATATTTTCCATAAGTCTTTTCTTGCATTTCAGATAGGAACTCATGAATTCCTTCCTGATTCATATGCATGTCAAAAGAAGAAACGTATTTCTTATTTTCTGGGTTTGGCATATCCGGGAATCCTGGACGCTTTTTAATATGACTAATCGCATCAATTCGGAACCCGTCTATGCCTTTATCCAACCAGTAATTCATCATACTATAGACAGCTTCTCGAACCTCAGGGTTTTCCCAATTCAAGTCAGGCTGTTTGGTTGAAAACACATGCAAATAGTATTGTTTTGTTTGTTCATCGTATTGCCAAGCAGAACCTCCGAAAATACTTTCCCAGTTATTCGGCTCTGCTCCATCTTTCCCGTCACGCCAAATATACCAATCTCGCTTCGGATTGACCTTTGATTGACGTGATTCAATAAACCATTGATGCTCATCACTTGTGTGATTAGGGACCAAATCAATAATCAGCTTCATTCCACGATCATGAACCGCTGCTAAAAGAGCATCAAAGTCCTCCATCGTCCCGAAGTCTTCCATAATGTCTTCGTAATCGGATATATCGTATCCATTATCGTCATTCGGTGATTTATACATGGGACAAATCCAAATCACATCAATCCCAAGATCTTTTATATAATCAAGTCGTTGTATCATTCCCTGTAAATCGCCAATTCCATCTCCATTTGAATCCTGGAAGCTTCTTGGATAAATCTGATAGGCCACGGCTTCCTTCCACCATATCTTCTTCATACATTACCCCTCTGACTTTCTATTTTTTCATGCTGTAAACTGCTTTTTAGGGAGCGCAACCGTTTGCATAAATGGATAAAAAAATAACCTTTTTAAGGTTGCACTGTTGTTAATAGTTTAACGCTTACATGAATTTTACGCAATACCGATTTCCTTTTTTGCTGTGCAGTGTCCTCTATCCGTTACGCACCATACGCTATGTTATGCATAGATGAGGGAGGAATACATGATGGATAAAACATATCAACAAGCTTTAGCGTATTACGGCATTGCTGGAGCCCATCCTGGTGGACATTCACTAACAAAAAAGATGTTAAAACGGGAACACATTACAAAAGATACAACCGTTCTAGATGCAGGTTGTGGAGTAGGATTAACCTCTTCCTACGTAGCTAAAAGGTTCGGTGCACAAGTTACAGGCATCGACCTTCTTCCAGAGATGGTCGAAAAGGCTCGCGAGCGTGTTACCTCTCAACAATTGCCTGTTACCGTTATGCAAGCTAGTCTGGAAAGCCTCCCTTTTACTGATGAAAGCTTTGACCTTATTTTAGCTGAATCGGTTCTGACGTTTACAAGTGTGGAAAAATCACTTAAGGAACTGCACAGAGTGCTTAAAAATAATGGTGTCATCTTAACTATTGAAATGAGCGGTGAAAACTCTCTTACTCCGAATGATCGACGAAAAAATTCAATCGGTGTATGGCATCTCAAATATATATTCTGAACAACAATGGGCTCAATTATTTAAAAAGACAGGCTTTCACTCTCTGCAGGTGCTTCTCCGCCGTACAGCTTGGGAAGAAATGCTAAGCGGTGAAGGGGCAATATCCGAAGCCCCTCCTTCAATGACAGCAGGTAGTCACCCGGTATACGATCAAGTCATGGCAGCCCATCAACAGCTGCTCGGGTTTTATGGAGATCGGCTAGGATACCGAGTGTTTCGTTGTTTGAAGTGAATGTGGGTTTTTTGCTGGAATTTCGTTAATCTAATCGCAAGTAAAGTGGGAGAATCGCAAGTAAGTCTTCAGGGCCGCAAGTATATTTGGTGAATCGCAAAAAAAGTTTTTAAATCGCAAACAAAATTTTAAAATCGCAAACAAATTTCTAAAATAGCAAATATATTTTTAACATCGCAAGTAATTCACAGGAATCGCAAATAACCAACCAACTTAACCAGAAAAATGAACAAGATTAAAGCTAAATGACTTAAAATCCAGCCATATAACCCCAAAAATCTTCTGGCCGTTCTAAAAAACGGCCAGTTTCCCATTCAGGATTCACTCATCAATGATTTATGAATAAAAATCGCCGCTTGAAGCCCTTCTCCCATTGCAACAGTCACTTGCTCGGAATGAGCGACCACATCCCCTGCTGCCCATACATGTTTGATATTCGTCATTTTTGAACGAGGATCAACAAGAATATGTTTATTTTCCATGCGTTCCACTCCGAGCTGAGCAGCAAGTTCGGAACGAACCTCATTGTTTCCAAATGCGACAAATCCGTGGTTCGAAACTAACTGAGTTCCATCTGCCAAAGTGACCCCTTGAAACTGACCGTCCTTCGCCTGTACCTGTTCAATCGACTGTTCATAGTACTCAATATTCTCCTTTTTAAGCTTTTTAAGGAGTTTCTCATCCACTGCTTTTCGCTCGTGATTCACATAAATAAGCTTTTTCGACCAAAACATTAAAGTTAATGCCGCATTTGCTCCGACATTACCAGAGCCAATCACGATACATTCCTCGTCTTTGATTTCGTATCCATCACAATCAGGGCAAATATACACACTCTTCCCTAGGCATGGGTACAGCTCAGGGATAGGCGGAATCCGGTCCATTACCCCGGTTGCAATTAACAATCTCTTTGCCTTTTTCTCATCCCCATGATAAGTGGTTACATGAAATATCTCTTTTTTCTTCTCTACTTTTTCAACTTTTTCTAGTAAAAACTCGACTCCATACTGCTTAGCCTGTTTCTCCCCAATCGAACGTAAATACTCACCGCTCACTCCGGATGGATAGCCAAGCACATTGTGATAACTTCGGCACAGAGTAGACCTTCCGTCACCTGAATCAATCACAAGCACCTTATACATATATCTTCCTAACTGAATCGCACACTGTAATCCAGCAATTCCTCCACCAATAATCACGCAATCATACACCACTGTTTTCCGCTCCTTTCTACCTCCTTACCTTGCCCAACTAACTCGTATTTTTTTCTATAAAAAAGAAAAAGCTGACCCACTAAGGGCCAACTCTCACATGATTGCCTTTTGTTGCTGTGTACGAACTAAGTCTGCATAAAATCCATTTTGCTTTAGGAGTTCTTTGTTTGAGCCTTTTTCAATGACTTGACCATCCTTTAACACAACGATTAAGTCTGCATTTTGAATCGTGTTTAGGCGGTGGGCAATCACAAAGGTGGTTCGGCCCTTCATCAGCCTTTCTAACGCCTCAATAATTTTCATTTCCGTAATCGTATCAATACTGCTTGTCGCCTCGTCTAAAATCAACAGAGCAGGGTCTGCTAGTAACGCACGAGCAATGGATAACAATTGCCGCTGTCCGTGACTAATTCCGGCACCCTCCCCATTTAGCACGGTATCATAACCATTTGGAAGCTTCATGATAAAATCATGCGCGTTTGCCTCTTTCGCTGCCTGAAGAACTTCTTCGTCAGTAGCATCTAGACGGCCAAACCGAATATTTTCCCGAACGGTTGATTCAAATAAAATAGAGTCCTGTAAAACAAAACCCATTTGCTTTCTTAAGCTGTCTCGTGTAATTTCCTTGCTATCTCTTCCATCAATCCAAACCGTACCCTGATCACTGTCGTAAAAACGAGCAAGCAAGGAGATCACCGTCGTTTTCCCCGCTCCCGTTGGTCCAACTAGAGCAACCGTCTCACCAGCTCTTGCTTGAAAACTGACATCCCTTAATGTAGCAAGGCCCTTATCATAGGAAAAACCAACCTGATCAAATACAATCTCTCCACACAAATGTTCAATGGAGTTTGCTTTCCCTTCATCATCCTGTTCTTCTTTTTCATCCACAATTTGAAACACACGCTCTGCACCAGCTACAGCTGATAAGATCATGTTGAACTGGTTAGCGAGATCATTTAATGGTCTCGTGAACTGCCTAGAGTATGTAGTGAAAGTAACAATGATACCGATTGAAACGGATCCCTTGATGGCAAGAATTCCACCAATCCCAACAATGATCGCAAAGCTGACGTTGTTTAGCATATTCATCAGTTTCGGAATAAAGCCCGAGTAGGTTTGAGCCCAATAATTTGATTCTTTTAATGCATCGTTTTTCTCCGCAAACTGTTGGATCACTTTCCGTTCCTGCGAGTACATTTTCACAATTTTTTGACCCGACAGTGTTTCCTCAATGAAGCCGTTCATGTCTCCGAGTGTTTTTTGCTGCTCCTTAAAAAACTTTCCTGTTCGGTTCGTAATCCATTTCAGTCCAGCAAACATGACTGGGACGATCGTTAATGTTAATACCGTTAACAATGGGCTCAGCCATAGCATCATGGCAACGGTTCCTACAATCGTTAATGTACTTGTAACGACTTGTATAATAGCTGAGTTTAATGTTCGACTGACATTTTCCATATCGTTTGTTAAGCGGCTCATAAGCTCACCATGCTGTCGCTTTTGAAAAAAGGAAATGGGGAGCATATGCAGCTTTTTGAAAAGCTGGTTTCTCATTCGAAAAACAATTTCTTGAGCGATTCCAATCATCCAATAGTTCTGGAAAAATAGGGCCCCTGATTGTAAAAGAAAGACGATGATGACTCCAAATAACAATAACAAAAATCGTTCTTTATTGGTTCCTGCAATAACATCGTCAACCGCAACTCCTAATAAATAAGGACCAATCAAGGAAAAAACAGAGCTTGCAATCACCATAAAAAGAACCCAAGATAGCAGTGTCTTTTCTTTGTTTGCGTAGCCAAGAACTCTAAGCAGTGTTCCCTTCATATTCTTTGCTTTTGGCTTTGTTTGAGGTTTATGCAAGCTGCTCCAACTCCTTTTGCATCTGGGACTTGTATATTCTACGGTAGCTGTCGCTTTCTTTCAGCAATTGTTCATGCGTCCCTTTTGCGACTAATCGGCCTTCTTCGAGGAGAAGGATTTGGTCTGCTTTTATAACCGAGCTAATTTTTTGAGCTATGATAAAAGTGGTACATGCTTGGTCCTTAATCGAAGCTAGTATATTTGCCTCTGTTTTGGCATCAAGCGCACTCGTACTATCATCCATTAACAAGATGCTTGGCTGTCTTACAATTGCCCGTGCGATGGAGAGACGTTGTTTTTGACCACCTGATAAATTTACCCCACGCTGTCCTACCATGGTTTCGTATTGATTCGGGAGAGTCATGATGAAGTTATGAATTTCCGCCTTTTTCGCAGCTTCTATGATCTCATCAAAAGTGGCATTCTCCTTCCCCCAGCCAATATTCTCTTTTACTGTCCCCGTAAATAAATGTGCTTCTTGAGGGACCATTCCAATTTGCTTTCTTAGTTCTTCCTTTTCATATTTCTTGATATTCTCGTCATCAATCGTTATATGTCCTTCAGTTGCCTCAAACAAACGAGGGATTAACTGAAATAATGATGTTTTTCCTGACCCTGTTTCCCCTAAGATTCCGATTCTTTGACCTGCCTCGGCGGTAAAGCTGATGTCTCTCAGTGTTGGCTTGACCGATTGTGGATAGCGGAAACTCACGTGCTGGAACTCCACTCGTCCGTCTATGATTTTTCCTGTTGTTGAAGGAGTCTTCATCTGTTCAGCATCTGTCTCTTGCTCAAGTATTTCAACAAGCCTTCCTGAAGAAGCCTGTGCTCTTGAGTAATTCATCATAACAAATGAAAAAACGGTAAAAGCAAACATAATTTTCGTTCCGTAATTAAGCACAGCGACGATTTCTCCCGCTTGTGCCCCACCCATATCCAGATGAAGAGAGCCAAACCAAAGAATGATAACCATCGCAACATTCATTCCGAACATAAGAATGGGCATCGTCATCTCCATTATTTGAAGGGCTTTCTTATTGTCTTCTCTTAGCAGCTTGTTTACTTTTTCAAACCTTCCCTGCTCATGGTTACCTCTTGTAAATGCTTTAATAAGCCGAATACCTACTAAATTTTCCTGGATGATACCGTTCACTGTATCAATCTTTTTTTGAACAAGCTGAAAAAGAGTGACTCCCTTTCGAATAAGAGTTAAAACAATCACCATTAAAAGAGGAACGGAAATAAGAAGAATCGTAGCTAGCTTCACGTTTACCGTGAACGCCATAATCATTCCACCCAATATAAATAAAGGGGCTCGGAGTGCAATACGCAGGCTCATAAATAGGAAGTTTTGTATTTGAGTCACATCATTTGTGAGCCTCGTAATTAAGGAAGAGGTGGGAATATCCTGAAAATCCTTAAAGGCAAATTGCTGGATCTTTCCAAACAGGTCTCTCCTAAGATCGTAACCGACCCCTTGACCTACTTGGGAGGAATAAAAGGAGTTTACAATTCCTGCAACAAAGGCGATAAAAGAAAGAAGTAGGAGAATGCCTCCCCATAGGTAGACGGGATTCATGTCTCCGTTTGTGATGCCCTCATCTATGATTTTGGCCATGAGTACAGGCTGTATCAGCTCAACCACCAGCTCAAAGCCAGTAAGTGATAAAGCAATAATCGTGGCGTATTTATAGGGAAATATGTATTTAAAAAGCTTCTTCATGGTGGATCCCTCCGTTTCCATTACAGAAAAATCTACAAATTATTTAGTCACCCTTAATATATTAATTGTAACATATTAATAGAGTGTACAAAATATTCAGTCATCTTTCATGGCAAACAAAAAAGCCTTATGCAGGCTCTTCATGTAGGGTTATTGATTTTTTTGAATTCCAAACCTAGCATTAATTTGACCACGAAGCATTTTGTTACGGAGTTTTTCATCTTTTGCTAAATTATTTTTCTTAATCATATCCTGCCTAATTTCGTACGTTCGAACGCCTTCTTCGCGCTTATTAGCTATTTCTATTAGCGTTTCTACATCAGAGAATGAATATTTTCGGTTTCCTCGTTCAGACCGCTCAGGGAAAATGAGCTTTCTTTCCTCGTAATAACGGATTTGCCTCTCGGAAAGGCCTGTTAATTCACTAACTACACCAATCGTTATGACTTTTCGGCTTTTATATGATGTATCTTCCCCCATGGTTTATTCCTCCGTTTCCCACACCGTTTGCTTCTAGATTATACCATTACCTTACACAATAGACGTCTAACTTGTAAGATTTTCTGACAAGTTTAAAAAATGATGTTAATTAAACTAACAGTTGAAGTGATAATTACTTCCAACCCGCTTACAATTACGTTAATACCAATCAGAAAGGATGAACTCCCCATGGCGCTTCTAAGAGAAATGGTTGAGAAAAGGCGAAAAGAGTATGAGAGTCTCCTAACAAAAGCCGGTGCCCTCACAGTTCGTAAAGACTCAGCTGATTTCACTCTTACCGAAATGGAAGAGGTCTATAGAAAATGGGTAGCATCAAGAAAGGAAAAGGAAAGGAAGAATGATGATGAAAAATGAAGATGCGATTACCTTAGCCAAGATGATTATTGAACTAGATCTACTTCGAGACGAAATCTGGGAGAGTCTAACAAGTGAAGCCGGTGATAAAGCATTTGAAATTCTTCGATACGTTCAAAATAGTTAACTCAGGAAAGCCTGCTGTCATGAATCAGCAGGCTTTCCTTTTTTCTTACTCTATACAAGCAGCTATCGTAAGCTTTGTGGTACATATACGCAAAACGGTTCACTCGCTAAGTAGTCCCCTGTCATAGCATATGCCCTAGAACGGGAACCTCCACAAATTTGACGATACTCACACATCCCACATTTTCCTTTGTAGAGGTCTGGATTACGAAGTTCCTTTAAGACTGGTGATGTTCGGTAAATATGATCTAACCGATTCTCACGGATATTACCGACTTTTATTGGCAGCAATCCACTTGGAAACACATCTCCCGTATGAGAAACAAAGATAAAACCATTTCCATCATTCACACCCTTTGGTGCTCGCTTTAAACCATCCCGGATTCTGTCCTGATCCATCGTCATGGTATCTTCGTAGCGAATATGACCTGTTTCTACTTTATGCTCTTTCACTTTTTGCTGAAGAACCACACGTCGATAATGCTGCGCTGCCGTTGTTTTAATATCATAAGGGACTTTTTTACTTAAGTCGTACAGCCACCTAAATACCTTTTCGTGTTCAAGCGGCGTTAAACAATCATCCACTTGGCCTCTTCCCGTGGGTACGAGTAAAAAAATATACCACATTACCACATCGAGCTCTTCCATTAGCTTGGCCATTTGCTCGAGATGGTCGTAATTGTAACGCGATATCACTGTGTTGATTTGAAGCGGCATGTTTAACTCACGCAAGTACGCAACCTTCTCAAGCGTTAAGTCAAATGAACCGGGGATGCCACGAAATTGGTCATGGATATCAGCAGTCGGTCCATCCAAGCTAAATCCCCACCTTGATAACCCCACCTGCTTTGCTAGTCTCATCTTCTCCTTTGTCACATTGGCTGTTGCACTAGGAGTCATAGAAACACGCATTCCTTTTTTAACCGCATAATCTGCTAGCTCCAGTAGATCGTCACGCATCATGCAATCACCACCACTAAAAACTAGCATCGGGTTATTCATTTCATAAATTTCATCGATTAAAGCGATCCCTTCCTCATGGGTTAGCTCATTTGGGTCTGGCGTCAGCTGTGCGTCCGCTCGACAGTGCACACATTTAAGCTGACAAGCTCTCGTTACTTCCCAGATGACAATAAACGGATTTTGGCTGTAATCAACAGGAACATGTTTCCCATGCATCGTATCACCTAACTATCTTTTAATTTTTCAATGTTCTCATTATAGGAGTTAACAAACTCAATGAATCATCCATATTGTTACAATCCTCTTACACTTGCTACTTTCTAATGAGAATTCATTGTCGTATAGTGAAAGTAGATGATTATTTCAAGGAAAAAGGAGAAAACCCATGCTATTACCTTGTCGCACAGATGTGTTAGCTTTCACCAAACAGCTCGTTCATATTGAAAGTGTCGTCAATACAGATGGAGAAAAAGTTATCTCTCATTCATTGCATACACTCCTGAATTCATTTCCTTATTTTCAAGAAAACCCTTCACACCTCGTAATCGAACCAACCATTGATGACGATTACGAAAGATATAATGTTCTTGCCTATGTAAAAGGAACAAAAGGCACAAGTAACCGCACCGTCATTCTGATGGGTCATGTGGATACCGTTGGGATAGACGATTTCAATCAATTAAAAAGCCTTGCTTGTTATCCGGACGAGCTAGCTGAAGCTTTGAAGAAAGAAGACCTAGCAGAAGAGGTAAAGGAACAGCTTGAATCTGGCGACTGGCTCTTCGGCAGAGGCACCCTTGATATGAAGAGCGGACTTGCCAGCCACCTTTATCTACTAAAATATTACTCAGAACATCCTGACGAACTTGATGGAAATCTTGTCTTCTTGGCAGAATGTGACGAGGAGGACAGTTCAAACGGAATTCTATCGTCGTTAAAAACATTAAAAAGATGGAAGACTGAGCATCACTTCGACTATGTTGCGGCGATCAACGCTGATTTCGTAGCTCCCCGGTTCAAAGGAGATCAAAATCGATACATATACAAAGGAACCGTCGGAAAGCTCCTGCCTTCCTTTTTCATCACCGGTGCGGAAACACATGTCGGCTCTTGCTTTGAAGGATTAGACCCCAATTTTTTAGCAGCAGAATTAACTCAGCAAATCAATTATAATCCGGAGCTTTGCAACGAGGCATTAGGGGAAACAACCGTACCTCCCGTATCGCTAAAACAAATGGATATGAAGCCTTCGTATGACGTACAAACCGCCTTAGCTGCTTATGTGTACTATAACTTTTTTATTCATTCGTGGACTCCAAAGGATGTCATCGACAAGCTTACCGAACAAGCGACAATTGCTTTCGATCGTGCCTTACGAACATATGAAGAGCGCTATAAAAATTATTGTAAAATTAGCGGAGAAGCATACCGACCGATTCCGTGGAAAACAAGAGTATTTACTTATGAACAGATGGAAGAAAAGCTGCTTGCTGAACATGGTGACACATACAAAGAACATATGAACCAATTTAAAGATCAACTGCAGCAAGACAAATCATTGGATAGCCGGATGTATGCTGCGCGTGTGGTTGAGGAAACATGGAAATGGATGAAGGACAAGAGCCCTGCCATGATTTTGTTTTATTCATCTTTGTATTCACCAAGAATTGAACTAACAGGGAAAACATCTGATGAATCAACCCTTATTCATGCACTCGATGAAGCCGTTGCTGAAGTACAGCCAGACTACCCATATCCGATCGTCACACGTAACTTTTTCCCGTATATATCTGATATGAGCTTTGTTGCATTAAGCGATGATGATGCAGGGCTTCAAGCAGTCACAAATAACAATCCAAGCTGGGGACGGAAGCACTTTATCAATTTCCAAGATATACGAGATATCAATGTTCCTGTCGTCAATATTGGACCATACGGAATTGACGCACATAAGCGCTTAGAAAGACTAGAAATGACATACTCCTTAGAAGTAGTTCCTACACTTACCAAACAAGTGATTGAGCGTGTATTAAAATAGGCGAGGGTTCATCCCTCGCCTGTTTTCTTATCTGTATTTATACACCACTGCCTCGTATGGACGAAGCTTGATCGAAGAAACATCTGGTTCACCTGGCTGCTCGTAATTGCTGATTAATACTTCTACATCACGGCAAATCATATCCTCTGGAAGTCTAAACTCTGGTCGATGATCAGAGAAATTCAGGATAACCAGTAACTTTTCTTTCTTAAGCGTTCTCGTATAGGCATAGATTTGTTCATGATCATCAAGAAGTAAATCATATGTCCCATACACGATAACATCATTCTCTTTTCTTAACTTGATCAGCTTTTTGTAATAATGGAAAATAGAATCCGGATCAGCCACTGCTTGTTCTACATTCACTTCTTTATAATTTGGATTTACGGTGATCCATGGCGTTCCTGTTGTAAAACCAGCATGTTCACTAGCATTCCACTGTACTGGTGTTCGTGCATTGTCTCGCCCTTTCACATAAATTGATTCCATTACTTTTGCTTCATCTTCGCTATTTTCTTTGACCTTTTCGTTGTACATATTCAGTGTTTCAATATCTTTATACTCTTCAATGGAGTCAAATTTGACATTCGTCATGCCAATTTCTTCACCTTGATAAATATAAGGAGTTCCTTGTAAAGTGTGAAGGAAGGTAGCAAGCATTTTTGCCGATTCTACTCGATACTTCCCGTCATTTCCAAATCGAGAAACCATACGAGGCTGGTCATGATTGTTTAAGTACAAGCTATTCCAGCCTTCCCCTTCAAGTCCCTTTTGCCATTTTGTAAAATTGTCTCTCAAGTCTTTTAGCTTTAACGGACGCAAATCCCATTTCCCACCTGGCCCTGAATCAAGATCCATATGTTCAAATTGGAACACCATATTCAGCTCGTTTCGATCTGAACCTGTATAAAGCTTTGCCTGCTCCACGTCTACACCTGGCGTCTCACCTACCGTAACAACACCTCTTGAAAGCACCTCTTTATTCATTTCCTGTAAGTATTCATGTATTTTAGGACCGTTGAAGAAATACTCTGCACCTGAAACATACTTTTTCCCTTCTAAATTTGGTGCATTCTGGTATCCTGCCTTAGAAATTAGATTGATCACATCCATTCGGAAGCCATCAACACCCTTGTCAATCCACCAATTCATCATATCGTACACTTCTCTACGAAGCTTTGGATTTTCCCAATTTAAATCAGGTTGTTTCTTGCTAAAAAGATGGAGAAAGTATTCATCGGTCGTTTCATCATACTCCCATGCCGAACCGCTAAAGAATGATTCCCAGTTCGTCGGCTCTTTGCCATCCTTTCCCTTACGCCAAATATAATAATTCCGGTATGGATTGTCCTGGGACTTTTTCGCTTCAAGGAACCAATGATGCTCATCTGATGAGTGGTTTACTACTAGGTCCATCATGAGCTTCATTTCACGGTCATGCATCTCCTGAATCAAATGCTCCCAATCTGTTATCGTTCCAAACTCATCCATAATATCTTGGTAATCGCTTACATCATACCCATTATCGTCGTTTGGTGACTTATATACAGGAGACAGCCAAATGATATCAACACCGAGCTCCTTTAAATAATCAAGCTTTTCAATAATACCTTGAAGGTCACCAATTCCATCTCCATTGCTATCCTTAAAGCTTCGAGGATAGATTTGATAAACGACACTCTCTTTCCACCATGATTGATCCATATGTATATCTCCTCTCATATGCACTGATTTGTGCAAACGTTTGCTTTTTACTAGGATAGCATTAAATGGCTCGAAAAAAAATAACCTTTCGCAAGAAAGAAAGGCTATTTTTTGACATATCTATTTCTCATTACTCGCTCTTTGTGCAAGCAGCGAAACAACCGCATCATCCATTGGCGGATTATGAAGGCCGGCCCGAACATCTCGGTAATATCTTTGCAGTGGACTTTTATGATAAAGGCTTTGCGCTCCTACGATGCGCATGGCTTTGTCAACAATCTCCATTGCTGCATTGGTAACCACATGTTTCACTGCTGCAAGCTCCGCATGTAGTTCATAGCGATGTTCAACATCTTGATCCCATCTTTCCGCTACGGAATAAAGAAAGGTTCTTGCACTCATTAACTTAAGCTCCATATCCCCGATAAGCTGACGAATATTAGGAAGCTCACTGATGGGACCTTTTATAGAGTTTGGTTTGTAATTGTTTGCATATTTCACCGCATAATTTCTTGCTGCTAAGGCAATTCCCATATAACAGGCCGGTATATGCAAAAGCCAACCAGTCGCCTTCTTCTTTGATTCCTGATCAAGAACTTGTACAAGTGCATCGTGAGGAACTCTCACATCTTGTAAAAGAATGTCATGACTTCCTGTTCCACGCATCGCCATGGTGTCCCATGTTTCGACGATTTCCAACCCTTTTGTTTCACGTGGAACAATAAACTGAGCAATTTCCCCATTTTTCTCCACCGCTGCAACGACAATAAAATAATCAAGTACAGGAGACATCGTCGTAAACGTTTTTCGACCGTTCAATACCCAATGCTCTCCTTCTTGTATGGCAAGAGTTTGCGGTCTGCCTCCTCTTGTTGGACTCCCTGTTGCTGCCTCGGATACGGCACTGTTTAATAACGCTCCATTATGTACGATGTCTTTTGCGATTTTCTCAAAAGCGCCATTTTTCCATAACTTCTTTTCTGCGGTATCCATGACAATTCCTAAATGCCAGCCGATAGAAAGAGCAGTCGAGGCATCTCCCTGGGCGAGTCTTTCCTGTAGAAGCACAAGCTCATAAAGTGAAATCCCTTCCCCTCCCAATTCTTTTGGTACAGAAAGCTTCGTGTAGCCACTTTTCTTTAACTCTTCGATATTTTCATAGGGGAAGCTCCCCTCCCGGTCATATTGTTCTGATCTTTCTTGAAAGGAATCAGCTAGCTTACTCACCATGCTATAGAGCTCTTTGTGACGGTTTGTTCTTAGAAAATATTGCTCATGATAACCCATTTAAAAAAACTCCCTTCCCTGCCTATTGAAACACATACTCTCCTTCACCAATGAAGAAGGTTGTTCCTTTTACTTCAACCCTATCTGTATGGAAAACAAGCTTCATAGATTGATCAACCGAACCTTTTTGAAACGTGAAAAATTGTTCTTGTATACGAATTTTAATAAAGTCTTTACCCGTTTCTTCCATTTTCAACCCAAATACCTCACACCAATGGGAGGCTGTTTTATGTGGATCATCGCAATAAATAATGGCTTCGTGTAAAGTAACCTTCCCGGCACGATGAGGTTGAATGGCTCCAGAATCTTTTAAAGATCGAAATCGTTCCTCATCAGATTCCTTCCAATGTATGAAAAACGGATAAACCACTCCTTCAAAGTCTCCCTCAACGGACGCCATTTTCCACTCAATCTTTTTCCCTAAATGGTTGATTCGGCTTCCCTCTACAATGGGTGACAGCTTCAATCCCTTCTCTTTCAAGGAATGGACCGTTTCTTCGATATGATCTGTACGAATGGCCAATCGTGCAATCACTTCTTTTTCAGGTAAAAGTCTTGCCGCATCATGAACAACCGCATTTACATTCTTATTCTTCTCAACAAGTTTGGCATCTTCAATCGCTAGAAATTCAAGATAACACAGTCCGAAGTAGCTTAAAGCATTGTACGTTCCCCATGTTGTATGAGATCCCCCTCTAAAGGCGTGAAGGTGTTTATTTGTAAAGATCTCCACTGCTGCATCTAGGTTTCTCACATAATGAACGGTATGATCCCAGCTTAAGTTGGCCACATTCAACTCTCCTATCGTTCCTGCTTTTTATATAAGTATAACGGTACGGCTCTTTCCTTGTAAAAAAAGAACCCCTTAGAATATCTAAGAGGTTAGGTCATCAATTTAGCCTCTTAATTACTTAAGCTAAAATTGATGACTAGTTAACTAACAAATGAAATAATTGTGACTCCTACGATCGCAACGAGGGACATATGCATGCCATTCGCTCGCAATCCCACCTGAACACCAGAAATCCCTGCAAATCGGCTAACCATTAAATTTAAGCCTGAGAACGGACTAAGCGCCGTTGACATCGCCCAGGTGAGTAACAATAATAACGCCAGAGAAATACTCGTTATACCGAGCTCAGCTGGCTGAAGCTGCATCGCTAGTGCTCCCACAACAGCAATCTGGTGAATTCCCATATAGGTGAGTACAAGTACGATCACAATGACTGCTAATGCAAAGAGGATAAAGGACTCCTTCGCAAACCCAGTAAGAACAGAATTGACTCCCTCTGCTAGCGCGGTTCCTTTTATGGCAAAAGCAAGCATACCTGCACTCATAAAGAGCATCATTTCATTGTTCATCAGCGGAACAGTACGATCGCGATAATCAATTAACAGTGGACGCATTTTCTCCCAGTTGCGAGGGAGAACCGCAAATGCTGCCGGAACAAAAACAGAGATCAGACAAACAATGACGATCATCGACCAGTGGGTAGCCAACTCAATCAAAAGACAAGAGCCCATTAACAAAACAACGAAGAAAACGAGTCGAATAAGCTGATTACGAATCTTCTTATCTAGTAAATGAAATTGTGTTGATTCCACATTCATAGGGTTTCTCTTCTGCCAAAGGGCAAATAAAACATTTCCGATTAGTAAAGACAAAGATGACAGAGCCATTCCATATCCAATGTACTGAGTGAAAGGAACATGCAAATAATGAAGCACTAAAGAAACCGATGCAAAATACGGCGACCAATAAATGGCGGTCGTAAAGCCCACGAGATAGCTTTTCGCGGACATCATCGATGGAAGCTTTAACTCATCTAAAAATTCATTGATAATCCGCACGGAGCCAAGATTTAAGACCGGACTTAATAAAAACAAAGTACCCGTAATTCCGGCATATAGTTTCTTTGGCTGCTGCATCAGCTTTTTTAGAAGAAGAGCTACCGCCTCAAAGTATCCTCCGAATCGTAATGGAATGGATAATAGAGGTGCTAACGTAATTAAACAAAGAAGAGGGAAAATAAGAAACAGGCCATCACTTATTCCTTCGACACCTGTCCCCTTCCCCATTTCAAGAATGATTCCAAGTCCCATCATAAAAAAGCCAAGAAGTCTTGGTAGAGGGTCTGCCTTCGGAGCACTACCGACAAACGCAATCAAAGCTAGAGCCACCACAACATATCGAAGCCAGGTAAGCTCTACAAAATATTGAATCAAATAAAGGCCACACATCGCTAAAATGAGGTAGCTTCGCATAGGTCAACTTCTCCTAATGAACTAGTAATCTTAGGTTCCATCGTACTCCTATCATTCGATAGATTCACTCGATTCTTCTACAGAAAATGTGTCAATTTAAATCCATTTTTCTAATTTAGGCTAACTTTCTGGTCTTTCTAAGCATCTTCTCGTGACTTATTTGCGATTCTGGAGGTTTTTTTGCGATTATAAAAATTAATTTGCTATTTCTGAGATTTGTTTGCGATTATAAAATTTTATTTGCTATTCTAGAAATTTACTTGCGATTATAAAAATTTATTTGCTATTCTAGAAATTTACTTGCGATTATAAAAATTTATTTGCTATTCTAGAAATTTACTTGCGATTATAAAAATTTATTTGCTATTCTAGAAATTTACT